>NZ_SZWE01000002.1:0-300000 GCF_009669325.1 Roseovarius bejariae | reverse complement strand
CGCATGAAGCCCGAAAAGCCACACGGTCTCGCGCGCGCCCTCGCGTTTCGCTTGCTCTTTTTCGATCACCCACCTGGGTTTCTTCGCCGCCATCTGACACCTCTTGAACCGAAGGGCGACAATGCGCGCCTCTGCCTCCCGCTGCAAGGCATTTTCGTCTTGACGCCCCCCGGCACGATCCCTACATACGCCCCCACGCCACGGGCTATGGCCCTTGGAAAGTGGGCGACAGGCCGCAAGGTGTGGCAGGGGACTGTAACTCCCTCGCGGAGACGCACGCTAGGTTCGATTCCTAGGTCGCCCACCACTTTCCCTCCCGGAAAATCTGGACGTTACCCCGCCACCATGGCCAGCAGGGCCAGTGTCGCCGTGCTCATGCCCAAGGCCCAGCCAAAGGATGTCAGCGTGCCGATAATCACGTATTCGCTGGCCTTCTGCTCCTTGGTGGCCTCGAACCGCAACAGCGACTTGGCCGCGATCAGAAACCCGATCCCCGCAGGCTGGCCTATGGCGATCAGCAGGAAAATCACCGCCCGTTCCAGCCGCCCGATCATCTGCCCCGCGTTTTCAAGGCCCTGCGCCTTGAAAGCCCGTGCATAGGGCGCGGTGATCAACCCCACGGCATAGCCCCCTGCAATGACCGTCAGGATCAGCCCCGAGATCACCACCGCAGGCCCGACCAACAGGGTCAGCCACGGCGCCCAAAACCCGGTTGAAAGGGCCTCGGGCCAAATCGCAACCGCGGCCACGAGGCTCATCAGATGCGCCAGTTGATCCAGCATGAACGCGGTGAAAGTTGCCTGCCATCGCGCGGGAACCCCATAGGTCTTGATCCCGTCGATCCCCAGATGCGCCAGCGCCACCGCCCCGGCCACCGGCCACACCCCGCCCAGCGCCACAAGGCTCAGGCCAAAAACGATACCGATATGCAGGGCAAAGACACCGGGATGCCGCTTATTTTCGACCATCCCCTTGGTTTGAAACACAAAATCTGCCAGCACATGCGCCAGAAGAAGCGCAACGAAACCGGCGCTCATCCCGGAGGTCACCGCAACCATATTGACTTGCCTCGCACGAAAGAAAGCAGTTTCACTTGTCATCCTCCAAGGCCGCAAGGGCCGCTTCGATGGCCGGGAACCCGGCGGCCCATAGGGCCTGATCCACCGCTTGCCGGCTGATCCCCAACCGCGCGGCAGCCTCGGCCCGGGTGCCGGCCCCGGGGGGCAATTGCTCGGTCAAGGCGCGGGCCTGGGCAGGGGTCCATCCCTGCGCGATGTGATCGGCCAGCCGCGCCACGGCCGCCGCCGCGCCGCCCGCCGCATCATCAAGGTAACGGCCCGCAGGCAACGCCTCCAGCAACCGCCCCGAGGCGGTGAACCCCGCCCCGTGGGCCGCGTTCGGATCATTGCCCGGCATCTGCCCTGCGCCCACGGCCATCGCAATCCGCGTCATTCGCGCCTTGTCCAGCCGCCGGATCGTGGCATTGATGAAAAGCGCCGCCCGCAGGCCCAGCGCAGGCGCGTCAAAGGCCAACTGCCAGGCATCGCCGCCGCGCCGGGCAAAGCCCCATTGGGACACACCCGGCCAACCGCCAACGCCCTTCGCCGCGCCGGCAATGCCATCCAGCGTCGCCTCAAGCGCCTCGACATCCAAATCGGAGGAGGCCACGATATCGCCTGTCAGAACCACGAACATACCCGCAAGTATAACCACTTGCATGGACAAAAAGCAAGCAAAACAACTTGCACATCTGAATCAGGCGAAATTCACCGAAACTCTCCCCTTCTGCCCGTGCCGCATCCCCCCTATACTGCCCGCAAATATAACGAGGGTCAGAGGGTGAGCATGGCCAAAAAGGCGAAACAGGCAAAGCCTCAACAGCCATTCAACATCGTCATCGTCGGCCAAGGCGGCCGCCTGCAATACGAGGCCGTGATCTTCGCCGCCTCCCTGCGCGAAATGAGCCCCGGCTTCAAAGGGCGCCTGATCGTGGCCGAACCGCAAAACGGCCCGCTCTGGAACAAGGACCCAAGCATGCGCGGCGGGCAAACCCGCGCCCTCCTCGAAGACCTCGGCGCCGAGATCATCCCTTTCGAATCCCGTCACTTCGGCTCCGGCTATCCCAACGGCAACAAGATCGAAGCCCTGTTGGCCATGCCCGAAGGCGAGCCATTCGTGTTCTTCGACACCGATACGCTGATCACGGGCGACATCTCCACCGTTCCCTTCGATTTCTCACGGCCCCAAGCCTCGATGAAACGCGAAAACACATGGCCCGAAATCCAACTCTACGGCCCCGGCTACAGCGCCACGTGGAAATCGCTTTATGACAAGTTCGGGCTCGACTTCGAAAGCTCCCTCGACACCTCCTACCCCGATGAATTCTGGCGCCGTTACCTCTATTTCAACGCCGGGTTCTTCTACTACGAATGCCCCCGCGCCTTCGGGCAGCGGTTTCTCGACTATGCCCTTGCCATCCGCGACGACGCGCCGCCCGAACTGGTTTGCCAATCACTCGATCCATGGCTCGATCAGGTGGCCCTGCCCTTGGTGATCCACAGTTTCGGCGGCGGCTACGGATGCCTGCCCGATGGCTACCTCGACGGCGATGTGACCTGCCACTACCGCTTCCTGCCCCTGCTCTATGCGAGGGAAAACGACCACACGGTCGAGGTATTGGAGCGCGTCACCGCCCCCAACCCGGTCAAGAAGGTGCTCAAGAACCACGACGCCATCAAGTTCATGATCTACCATGGCCGCGGTCAGAAGGTGCGCGACCTCTTCGATCGCGATGACCTGCCCCGCAAGGAACAGGCGATCCGCAACCGCATCCGCCGCAACGGCTACTGGATGCGCTGATGCCGCTTACGAAGGTCCCCGGCCTCACCCGCATCGCGCAGGTCTACGCCCCGGCCGAGGCCATGCTCCTCGTGACCGCCCTCGAAGGGGCCGGGTTCAGGGTTTTCGTGCCGGGGTTTCACACACTGTCGAACGTGCAATACCTCTCGGTCGCACTCGGCGGCGTGCCGGTCATGGTGGAAACCGCCCGCGCAGATGAGGCGGCGAAGTTTCTCGACGCCCTCGATACGGAAACGGTCGAACTGCTGGACCCGCTCCCGTTCGACACGACACAACAGGATGACATGCCCTCGCGGCCCAAACCCCTGCTGCGCCGGATTCTGGAAAGCCTGTTTTACCTTTTCACCGGCACCGCCCCCGCCCTCGGGGGCCGTTTTTCGAACCGCGACTGACGATCAGCTGTCGAACACGCCCGACATCTCGGCAAATCCCTTCACCTCGACAGGGTTCCCCGACGGATCGCGAAAGAACATCGTCCATTGCTCCCCCGGCTCGCCCTCGAAACGCACCGAGGGCGGGATGATGAAATCGACACCCGCCGCCTCCAGCCGCTCGGCCACCCCGCGCCAGACATCCAAGGGCAGGACGACCCCGAAATGCGGCATCGGCACCATATGTTCACCCACCTTGCCGGTGGCCTGCGTGGCAAAAGGCTCCCCCAGATGCAGGCTCAACTGATGACCGAAAAAATCGAAATCCACCCATGAATCGGTCGATCGTCCCTCGACCGCCCCCATGAGGCCGGAATAAAATTCTCGGGAGTCGTCCAGATCGCGAACATTGATCGCCAGATGAAAGGGATAGGCCATATCGCCTCCTTGCCCAAAGCTGCACAGTTGTGACGCACCCTCCAATGCCCTAAACCATTTGGCAAGCAATTCCGACAGAGAGGACCAACCGAATGGCACACGGCTTCGACACCCTGCAAATCCACGCGGGCGCCCGCCCCGATCCGGCCACCGGCGCGCGTCAGGTGCCGATCTACCAGACCACGGCCTATGTCTTCCGCGATGCCGAACACGCGGCGGCGCTCTTCAACCTTCAGGAAGTGGGCTATATCTATTCGCGTCTCACCAACCCCACCGTCGCCTCGCTGCAAGAGCGTGTGGCGACGCTTGAGGGCGGTGCCGGGGCGGTCTGCTGCTCCTCGGGGCACGCGGCGCAGATCATGGCGCTGTTCCCGCTGATGGGTCCGGGCCTGAACGTGGTGGTCTCCACCCGGCTTTACGGCGGCTCGATCACGCAATTCAGCCAAACTATCAAGCGCTTCGGCTGGTCGGCGACATTCGTGGACTTCGACGATCTCGACGCCGTGGAGGCGGCGATTAACGAGGATACCCGCGCGGTGTTCTGCGAATCCATCGCCAACCCGGGCGGCTATATCACTGATCTTGATGCGATTTCGGCCATTGCCGACAAGGCGGGCCTGCCGCTGATCGTCGATAACACCTCGGCCACGCCCTACCTGTGCCGCCCCATCGAACATGGCGCGACGCTGGTCGTGCACTCCATGACCAAGTTCCTGACCGGCAACGGCACCGTCACCGGCGGCTGCGTGGTGGATTCGGGCAATTTCGACTGGTCCGCCTCGGGCAAGTTCCCCTCGCTCAGCGAACCGGAACCCGCCTACCACGGCCTCAAGTTCCACGAGACCTTCGGCCCGCTGGCCTTTACCTTCCACGGCATCGCCGTGGGCCTGCGCGACCTCGGCATGACCCTCAACCCGCAGGCGGCGCATTACACGCTGATGGGGATCGAAACCCTGTCCTTGCGGATGCAGAAACACGTCGAGAACGCCGAAAAGGTCGCCGGATGGCTGGAAAAACACGAGGCGGTAGAAGGGGTTACCTATGCGGGCCTGCCCTCCTCACCCTATCACGACCGGGTCGAACGCATATGCCCCAAGGGCGCGGGCGGGCTGTTCACCGTGGCGCTGAAAGGCGGCTATGACGCCTGCGTGAAACTGGTGGATAGCCTTGAGCTGTTTAGCCACGTGGCCAACTTGGGCGACACCCGGTCGCTCATTATCCACTCGGCCTCGACCACCCACAGGCAGCTGAGCGAAGAGCAACAGATCGCCGCCGGGGCCGCGCCCAACGTGGTGCGGATTTCCATCGGCATCGAGGACGCCGACGACATCATCGCCGATCTGGAACAGGCTTTGGCGAAGGCCACGGCCTAAGCAAGTTAACAGGTTGTGAATGACAAACGGGCCCCGAGCGATTCGGGGCCCGTTTTGCTTTGTTAACAAGGGCGAGGCGCGATTTCGGGCGGGCTGTAGCGCGCCGGTATAACGTCGGCATCACCTCGGTGCCGGGGCGGCGCGCGGTGCGGATTAAGAGGGCGCACGGTGGGGAAGCGTACAAAACGGACGTGCGTTTTGTACGGTTTGGGGTTTGGTCAGGCCAGCTTGGCGATGTGCTCTTCGACCACCCCGATATGCGGATGATCCGGCGGCAGGGTGGCGCGGGGCAAGACTGGCAATAAATGCGCGTCAGCCCTTGCGCACCCTACGAGGGTGACAGTTTTGCATCTTGGTCTCGCTCGCTTCCACCCTTTGCCTCGGCGGCAAGCTGCTGTAAAATCCAAACCCTGCGGGATGTGACTCCCGCTCTGTCAGGACCGATGTTAAAGCGGTGTTTATGAAACCGAATTTCGCCCTTACCCTTTCGTTCGACGGCATAGGCCTGTTGCACCGGGCGCATCCCGGCTGGCATCTTGTCGGCGAGGTGGCGCTTGACAGTGATGACCTGACCGCCGCGCTTGGCGACCTGCGGGAAAAGGCGCGCGCGCTCGATCCCAGCGGGATGACCACGAAACTCGTCATTCCCAACGAACAGATCAAGTACCTCTCCTTCGAGGAAGGCACCGCCACCGGCGACGCCCTGCAAGACGAGGTGCGCCGCCACCTCGACGGCACGACGCCCTATAGCCTCGATGAGTTGGTCTATGACTGGTCTGTCGGCGCCGGGCAGGTGCATGTCGCCGCCGTGGCCCGCGAAACCCTGACCGAGGCGGAACATTTCGCCCGCGATCATGCTTTCAACGCGCTGTGTTTCGTCGCCATCCCCGAGACCGGGGATTTCGTGGGCGAACCCTTCTTTGGCGAGACATCGGAGGCCGACAGTCTGCTGGAGGGCGAATCCCTCACCCGCGACAACGCGCCGGTGCGCATCCTTGGCGCCGCCAGCCTGCCGGTGACGGAAGGGCCCGTGATCGAGGGGGAACCCGAGGCCGAGGATCAGCCCGAGGAAAACACGCCGGAACCTGCGACGGAGGCGGACAGCACGCCCGCCCCGGAGGCCGAGACCAAGGCCCCCGAGACCGACGAGAAGGATAGCGCGGCCGAAGACGCGCCGGACACAGAGGCCCCCGCGGCCCCCGCGCCCGAGGAAACAGCCCCGGCGGCCTTCACCTCGATCCGGGCCAGCCGCGCTGCCGAAGCCCCCGCCAGCGCACCGAAACTTGCCGGGGCCGCACGGGGGGGCAAGCCACCGGCGAAACCCGCCGCCCCGGTCACCGGAACGCCGGATGCCGCCCTGCCCGAGGGGACCGCCGCCGATCTCGGGGCCTCGCTGCACCCCGACCCCGACGCGCGCCTGCACGACGGCCCCGGCGACAGCACGCCCGCCGCCGATGCGGCCCCGGACACGACACAGCCCCCCCGCAAGGGCCTGACCGCCGGCTTCCGCACGCGCCGCGACAAATCGCAGGCTCCCGCCCCCAAGGCTGGCAAGCCCGCCTCACCGGCCGAGGCCCACGCCGCCGAGGCCCACAGGATGACCGTCTTCGGCGCGCGTGGAGAGGCCCCGGTGGGCGGCAAGCCGCGTTACCTTGGCCTGATCCTCACGGCGATCCTGCTGCTGTTTCTTGTTTCGGTCGCGGCCTGGGCCTCGATCTTCCTGGATGACGGCCTGGCGCGGTTCTTCGGCGATGACGAGACGAAAACCGCCGCCACCCCCGATGTCACGCCCCCCTCCGCGCCCGACGCCGCGCAACCCGACGCCGCACAGCAGGACGAGGGCGTGACCCTCGCCGCCCTGCCAGACGATCAGGCCACCCCCCGCAGCGATGCCGAATCCCGCCTGTCGCAGCCCGCCCCGGCGGAACTCACCCCGGACGAGGCGCGCGCCCGCTATGCCGCCACCGGGATTTGGCAACGCGCCCCGCGCCCCCTGCGCACCCCGCACGCGGGCACATCCGATGATGTCTACCAAACCTCGATCGACAGCCATGTGCCCAGTTCCGATGCCGTGGCCCTGCCCGAGATGGCCCGCCTGACGCCGGATGCGCGCCCGCCGACACCCGCCTCCCCCGCCGCGGCAGGCACACGCTACACGCTGGATGATCGCGGTATGGTGGTGGCCACGGCCGACGGTGCGCTCACCCCCTCCGGGGTTCAGGTTTTTGCCGGGGCCCCGCCCCTGACCCCCGACATCTTCCCCGACCGGCCCGGCGCCATCGCCATGGCGCAACCGCCCGAGGAACTGCAACGCCTGATGGGGGTCCGGCCCAGGCTCCGCCCTGACGACCTTGCCGAACAAAACGAACGCGGCCAGCTTGGCCTTGGCGGGCGCACCCGGACCGAACTCGCGGCCCTGCGCCCCAAACTGCGCCCCGAAAGCGCACAAGAGGCCGCCAGCCGCGCCCGCGCCGAGGCCAAAGCCGAAGCCGAGGCCCGGGCCGCACAGGCCGATGCCGTCGCGCAGGCCCTCGAAGAGGCACAGGCCACCGAAGATCCCTTCGCCAGCGCCACACCACAGGCCGTCGCCGCCTCGCTCAAGCCCAATCAGCGGCCCGGAAATTTCGACCGCATCGTCAAACAGGCCCAAAGGCGCGCCGCCGCACAACCGGTCAGCGCCGCACAGCGCGTCCAACCGCCTGCGCCCACCGGCACCACCGTCGCCCGCGCCGCGACCGAAAAAAATCAGGTCAACCTGCGTCAGGTCAATCTCATCGGCGTTTATGGCACACCATCCAACCGCCGCGCCCTCGTGCGCCTCGCCAATGGCCGCTACAAAAAGGTCGAGGTCGGCGACCGCCTTGACCGCGGCCAAGTCACGGCAATCGGCGACAGCGAACTGCGCTACAGGAAAGGCAGCCGCAACATCGTTTTGCGCTTGCCACGCGGCTAGCCCGACCGACCCTGCCCCCCTACCTAACAACAGTCATACCAAAGTCCCGCGCAAGGCCCTTGTTCCCATGCGCAGCTTGCCGCATACCCATAAGTATAGCAGCACCCGGAGATCCCCATGGAAGGCTTCCTGTTTCAAGCCTCGATCTACCTCGCCGCGGCGGTCATCGCCGTGCCCCTGGCCGCGCGCCTCGGGCTTGGCTCGGTGCTGGGGTATCTGGCGGCGGGTATCCTGATCGGTCCGATTCTCGGGCTCGTGGGTGGCCACGAAACTGCCGAGCTGCAACACTTCGCGGAATTCGGCGTCGTGATGATGCTGTTCCTCATCGGGCTGGAGCTTGAACCCCGCGCCCTGTGGGACATGCGCCACAGGCTTCTGGGCCTCGGCGGCTTGCAAATCACCCTCACCACGCTGGCCGTCATGATCGGGAGCATGGCCCTCGGGCAGCCGTGGTCGATCTCTCTGGCCATCGGACTGGTCTTTGCCCTGTCCTCGACCGCCATCGTCCTGCAAACCCTGTCGGAAAAGGGATTGATGCAAACCGGCGGCGGGCGCTCGGCCTTCTCGGTTCTGCTGACGCAGGACATCGCGGTAATCCCGATGCTGGCGCTGCTGCCGCTTCTGGCCCTGCCCAAACCGCCGGACATGGTGCTGTCCGACGCCCTCGACCGCATGGGCGATTCCGGGCTGGTCGGCGATCACGGCGTCCACAGCACCGCCGCCTCCTTTGTCCAGGGCTTGCCGGGCTGGGGCGTGACCTTGCTCACCCTCGGGGCCGTGGCCGCGATCATCCTGACGGGCATCTACCTGACCCGCCCGGTGTTCCGCTTCATCCACGCCGCACGATTGCGCGAGATGTATACCGCGCTGGCGCTGCTGATCGTGGTGGGCATCGCCTATGTGATGAACCTCGTGGGCCTCTCCCCGGCGCTCGGCGCCTTCCTTGCCGGTGTCGTGCTGGCCAACTCGGAATTCCGGCACGAGCTGGAAAGCGACATCGAACCCTTCAAGGGGCTGCTTCTGGGCCTGTTCTTCATCACCGTGGGCGCGGGCATCAACTTTGCCGTGCTTGCCCGCGATTTCTTTGCCGTGGTGGGGATTGCCCTTGCCGTGATCCTGATCAAGGGCGCGATCCTTTATTTCCTCGGTCGGGCCTTCGGCCTCAAGGGGCGGAACCTCTGGCTGTTCACCCTGTCACTGGCGCAGGCCGGCGAATTCGGTTTCGTGCTGATCAACTTCTCGGGTCAGCAGAACGTCATCCCCCCCGCGATGAACGAAATGCTGCTTCTGGTGGTGGCGCTCACCATGCTGATCACGCCGCTGCTCTTTATCCTCTACGACTGGCTCTCGGGCCAGATGGACGAGGTGACCGAGCAACAGGAACCCGACACGATCGACGATCAGGCGCCGGTGATCATCGCCGGGATCGGCCGTTTCGGGCAGATCGTCAACCGCCTCGTGCGCTCCTCGGGGTTCAATACCGTGGTGCTGGATCACGACCTCACCGCGATCCAGCGGATGCGCCGTTTCGGGGTCAAGGGCTTCTTCGGCGATCCCACCCGCCCCGAACTTCTGCATGCCGCCGGTCTGGGCGAGGCCAAGGTTCTGGTCGCCGCGCTGGACAGCCCCGAACAGATCACCAAGCTGGTGGCCTTCGCCCGCCGCGAACGCCCCGACCTGCACATCGTCGCCCGCGCCCGCGACCGGACCCATGTGTTCCGCCTCTACAAGGCCGGGGCCGACGACATCGTGCGCGAGGTCTTTGACAGCTCCCTGCGCGCCGGGCGCTACGTGCTGGAAAACATGGGGCTCAGCGAATTCGAGGCCGCCGAACTGGAACAGACCTTCTACAAGCACGACCGCCAGTCGGTCCGCGAACTGGCCGCCCTGTGGGACCCCAACATTCCCACGGTCGAGAATTCCGCCTATATCGCCCGCGCCAAGGACCTTGAGCGCGAGTTGCAGACCATGCTGCTGTCACAACTCGAAGAATCCGCGGAACTTGATCAGAAAGAGGCCGGGGAATAGGCGCCATTTTCGTACGACTCGTACGATCAGTCCGAGACCCTCGCCGGTTTTCGTACGAAACTCCGGGGGTGATCGTACGACTCGTACGAAAATCAGCCCTCGGAAACGCCTGCCTCGGCAAAGGTGGACATGCCCGAATGACAGGCCAAGGCCCCCTTGAGGATATTGATCGCCAAGCCCGCGCCCGAGCCTTCGCCAAGCCGCATATTCAAGGCCAAGAGAGGGTCTTTATCAAGCGATTTCAAAAGCTTGTCATGCGCGCCCTCGGCGCTCCGGTGTCCCGCAACGGCATGATCCAAAGCGCCCTTTTGCGCCTTCTCAAGGCAGGCAGCAGCCGCCGTGCAGATAAAACCGTCCAAAATCAATGGGATACGCAAAACCCGCGCCCGCACCATGGCCCCGGCCATCGCCGCAAGCTCCCGCCCGCCAAGACAGCGCAGAATCTCCAAGCCATCGGTTTTACAGGATGAATTCGCCTCGACAGCACGTGCCACGACCTCGGCCTTGTGGCGCAGGGCCTCCCCTTCGACCCCGGTCCCACGCCCGGTCCAATCACTGGCCTCCCCGCCAAAAAGCGCAAGGGCGATCGCCGAGGCCGCCGTCGTGTTGCCGATTCCCATTTCGCCGACGACCAATAAATCCGCTTTTGAATCAACGGCTTGCCAACCTGTTCTGAGTGCAGCGACAACCTCCTGCTCGCTCATCGCCGGGCCTTCGGTCATATCCGCCGTGGGCGTATCCAACTCCAGGGCATGCACATCCATGCGCGCCCCGGCCAGTTTCGCCAACTGGTTCACAGCCGCGCCCCCGGCTTCGAAATTGGCGACCATCTGTGCCGTCACATCCGCCGGAAAGGCCGAGACCCCCTGCGCCGTAACCCCATGATTTCCCGCGAAAATAATGACCTGCGGAGCGTCGATCATCGGTTGCGGATCGCCGCGCCAGCCGCAATACCACGCCGCCAGGTCTTCAAGCCGCCCCAAGGCGCCGGGCGGCTTCGTCAACTGCCCATCCCGCGCCTTCGCCGCCGTCACGGCCTTATCATCCGGCCCCGGAAGTCCTTGAAGTATCTCGGAAAATTCGCTCAGCGTGGTAAAGTCTTGGCGCATCGGTCCATCCATTGCATCCTGTCATGGCTTTATGTATCGCAGCCCTGCCCAAAGACGCAGCCGGAAAAGGCCCAAAGACGATGAAAAACGACCAAGCCCTTGTAAAGGCGTCGGATTTTCCGCTGGCCCTTGCGCTTCTCACCCGCCTTCCAGTGCATGTCAGCAGTTTCGAGCGCGGGGCCAAGGCCGCTTGGGCCTATCCCCTTGTCGGCCTCGTGACCGGCGGGCTGGCCGGTCTGGCGGGGCTTGGCGGGCTTTGGATGGGACTCGCCGCACCCCTTAGTGCATTGATTTCAATGGCTATTTTAACCATCACGACCGGTGCCATGCACGAGGACGGATTGGCCGACACCGCCGATGGCCTCTGGGGCGGCTGGGACCGCGCCCGCCGCCTTGAGATCATGAAAGACAGTTACATCGGCACCTATGGTGTGCTCGCACTATTCCTTTCGTTTTCAGGGCGTTGGGCGGCGATCTGGATGGTGTTCGAAGCATCCCCGGCCACGGCCCTGACCGCCCTCCTTGCCGCCCCCATGCTCTCGCGCGCAACCATGCCCGCCCTGATGGCCGCCCTGCCCCATGCCCGCGATCACGGACTTTCGCACAGCACCGGGCGCCCGACAGCGGCAACCGCCGCCCTGGGCATCGCTATCACTTTGATTCCAGGCCTTTTTCTTCTGGGTTGGCACCTCTTTGGCGCAGTCATCTGGGCCGTCCTGATGACCCTAGCGATGGGTCGCATCGCCCGTGCCAAGATCGGCGGCCAAACCGGCGACATCCTTGGAGCGGTACAGCAAGTGACTGAAATTGCGCTGCTTTTCTATCTCAGCATGTAAAAAGGCCGCGCCCTTGGGGCACGGCCTTTGACCCGAAGTTCGGGAAAATCTTATGCAGCGCGGGTGATCAGCACTTCATCCACCTTCTTGGCGGCGCTTACCTCGTCACCGCCCGAAACGGCGGCCACTTCGCGGGTCAAACGCTCAAGCGCGGCTTCGTAAAGCTGACGCTCGGAATAGCTTTGCTCACGCTGATCATCCGAACGGTGCAGGTCTCGCACCACCTCGGCAATCGCGATCAGGTCGCCGGAATTGATCTTTTGCTCATATTCCTGGGCCCGGCGCGACCACATGGCGCGCTTCACCTTGGCCTTACCCTTCAGCGTGGTCATCGCCTTGGAGACCACATCAGGGCTCGACAAGCCGCGCATCCCGATCTCGGTGGCCTTGTTTGTGGGCACCCGCAGGGTCATCTTGTCTTTTTCAAAAGAGATCACGAAGAGTTCCAGTTTGATCCCGGCAATCTCTTGCTCTTCGATCGACATGATCTGCCCCACGCCATGGGCGGGGTAAACAACAAAATCGTCTGGGCGAAACTCGGATTTCTTGGCTTTGCTCATTCAGGTCTTCCTCACAGGGTAAGCCTGTTCAATACGTCACACACTGCTTCCGGTGACCCCGAAAAACAGACATCAGGCGCAAAGAAAACCATTCCCAAGCGATGGCATGGGCAAATGGATATCAGGCAGGCATCTACATATGTAACGGATATATAACACAAAATGCCCCCATTCGGAAGTGGAGGCATTAAAATTTGATTTTTCAGACTTCTATTTCAAATACTTACAGAGCGATCTTAAAGTTCCATCAGGGGTGCATCCCCGTCAAAGGCTCGAATCACCCAGTTGAGGGTCAGCCACCCTCACCAGGTTTTTCCGAGAAGTACTTGTCGACCTTTCCAGTCTCGCCATCTCGCTCTTCCGCCTGCGGAAGCTGGTCTTTCTTGGTGATGATCACCGGCCACATCTCGGAATACTTGCGGTTGAATTCCACCCATTTTTCCATGTCCGGCTCGGTATCGGGGCGGATCGCATCGGCGGGGCATTCCGGCTCGCAGACACCGCAATCAATACATTCGTCGGGGTGGATCACCAGCATGTTCTCACCCTCGTAGAAGCAATCCACGGGGCACACCTCGACGCAATCGGTGTATTTGCACTCGATGCAGTTATCGATCACCACATAGGTCATTTCGGTCTCTCATTCTGGCGCGTTGTGCCTGACCTAATCCACAGGCGCGGATCAATCAAGCGTATCCGGGCGATTGAGATCGAGTTTGCGCCGATCCCGCTTGGTAGGGCGCCCTTTTCCCTCGTATTTGGGGGCGGGCGCAACACTGTCCTTGGGTTCGGGCGGCGGGCTGAGGTCTTCGTAAAGCGCCTGCGCCTCTGGCGCGGGGCCGCGCCGTTCGCCCACGTCCACAATCCTTACCACCCGCACCTGGCGCGCCTGCGCAAAGGTCAGAACATCGCCCGGCCCCACGCTATGGGCGGGCTTGGCCACCTTTTCGGAATTGACACGCACATGCCCCGCCGAGACCTGCTTGGCCGAGAGGCCGCGCGTTTTGAAAAAACGCGCGTACCAAAGCCATTTGTCCAGACGGATTTTCTCCGGCTGATCGGCCAAACCGGGCGCTTATCCCTTGTCCTTGAGGCCCATGAGGGCCGCGGCAAAGGGATTGTCCGGGTCGATCTTGTCTTTCTTCTGCGGCTTGGAGGAAAAGGTTTTCGGCCCCTGCTCGCGCTTGGGCTTGCCTTTGCCGGGCTTGCCGCGCGGCTTGTTGCCTGCGGGCTTTTCCCCCCGGGGCTTGCTACGGCCCTCGTTGCGCGCACGCCCGCCACGCCCGGCCCATGTGAAGGTATAGAACACCTCCACCTCGGGCTCGGAAGGCTCGGCCGCCGGGGCTTCGCCCGGAAGCGCCTCGGTTTCGCTGGCCTCCGGCACCTCCGCAGGCACTTCTGCCGCCTCCGGTGCCTCAACCGCCACTGGCGCTTCGCCTTCGTCGGGGATCGCCTCAACTTGATCTTCGGCTGTCGCCTCGGCCGCATCTTGGGCCTGCGCCGGAGCCTCTGCCATGGCCTGATCCACGGGCTTGACCTTTTCACGCTCGCCGCGCTCGGCCTTGTATCCGAGGCCCTGCATCAGGTCGGCGAATTGTTCCAGCGTCATGCCGGTGATCGACAGCATATCCGCCTTGGCCTCGAACCCACCCCGGCTGTCCTCGGCGCGCAGCATATCGGCCAGACGTTCCAGCATGTCGATCCGAATGGCCCGTTCGCCAGCCGCACGATAACCCGACATCGCGTGATAGCCGCGCGGATGCGCCGTACCGGACGGCACCGTCACCAGGCCCGGCGGCGGCGCTTCGGGGAATTCCTCCAGCCCTTGTGCCAGCGACCACAGCACCAGACGCAAGCGCGTCGGTGCGGGCTTCAGCAGCAAGGGCATGAAAATCGTGAACTGGCCAAAGCGTACACCATGCTTGCGCAGGGCACCGCGCGCGTCTTGATCCAGTGCCTTGACCTCATCGGCCACCTCACCGCGCGGGATGATCCCGAGGTTTTCCACCATGCGGAAACCGAATCCGCGCGCCAGACCGCTCAGTTCCTCGTCGCGTTGGATGTTCAACAGCGGCTCGAACAGGGTGGCCACCTTGCGGTCAATGAAATGCTGCAAGCGGCGCTGCACCTTTTGGGCCACGTCATCGCCCGCCGCTTCATCGACAAAGGCCTGCGCCTGCGGCTTCATCGGGTCGGCCCCGGACACCAGCTTGCCCACGGCCTGCTCGCCCCACATCAACCCGCCCTGCTCGGTAAAGTCGATCTCGGTATCGGGCGCGTTGTAAAACCGATCCGCTTTCAAATGGAATTGCGGCGCGAGCGCCTGCAAACTGGCCTGCGAGATGGCTTTCGCCTCCTGCCCCGCAGCCGCCTTATCCTGAATAAAGCGGAACCCTTCCAGACGCCCGACGAATTCGCCCTCGACCGTCACTTCACCTTTGTCGTTCACTTCGGCCACCATGGCCTCCTTCTGCTTGAGCCGGCGCAAGAGCACGGATGTGCGCCGGTCCACAAATCTCTGGGTCAAACGCTCGTGCAGCGCATCCGACAGGCGGTCTTCTACCGCGCGTGTCGCGCCACGCCAATGCATTTCGTCATCGACCCAACCCTTTCGTTGCGCAACATAGGTCCATGTGCGGATATAGGACAGGCGTTTCGACAATGTGTCGATGTCACCATCGGTCCGGTCGATGCGTTTTACCTGCCGCGCCAGCCAGTCGTCGGGCACCCGGCCCCTTTCGTGCAGATCTCTGTAAATGGTTTCCAATAGCCCGGCGTGTTCGGCGTGGCTGATGCCGCGAAAATCGGGGATTCGGCAGACATCCCACAGCAGGCGCACCGATGGCCCGTCACTGGCCCTTGCCCGCACCTCCGATTGCTCGGCCAAGGTCCGCAGCGCCCGCAGGTCATCGGCCTCCCGCGCCCTCACCAGCCACTCGCCCTCGGGCTTGGCCTCAAGCGAGGCAATCAGTGCGTCCACCTGCCCGAAGGACAGCTTGGGATTGCGCCACTCCAGCTTGCGAATGGGGGCAAAGCGGTGGTCCATAATCGCCTGCGCCACCTCGTCAGGCAGTTCCGGCGCCTCGCCCGTCACGCCGAATGTGCCGTGGCTCATCCCCCGACCCGCACGCCCCGCGATCTGGGCCAGTTCATTGGGCGCAAGTGCCCGCATCCGACGCCCGTCGAATTTCGACAGCGAGGAAAACGCCACATGGTCGATGTCCAGATTAAGGCCCATCCCGATGGCATCGGTCGCCACGAGGTAATCGACATCCCCGTTTTGATAAAGATCCACCTGCGCATTGCGTGTACGCGGTGAAAGCGCCCCCATGACCACCGCTGCACCGCCCTTTTGGCGGCGCAACAGCTCGGCTATGGAATATACATTATCAACCGAAAAACCGACGATGGCGCTTCGAGGCGGCATTTTACTTATCTTTTTCGAACCTGCGTAGGAAAGTTGCGACATCCGCTCGCGGCTCAGGAATTCCACCCCGGGCACCAGTGCCGCAATTGCCCCGCGCATGGTGTGGCTGCCCAGGAATTGCGTTTCCCGCAAGCCCCGCGCCCGCAACAGCCGGTCGGTAAAGACATGCCCACGCTCGGGGTCGGCACACAACTGAATTTCGTCGATCGCCACGAAATCGGCACCCAGCCCTTCGGGCATCGCCTCGACGGTGCAAACCCAGAATTGCGCCCGCTCGGGCACGATCCGCTCTTCCCCGGTGACCAAGGCCACCACTGAAGGCCCGCGGACCGCGACAATCCGGTCATACACCTCGCGCGCCAGAAGGCGCAGCGGAAGGCCGATCACCCCCGTGCGATAGCCCAGCATCCGCTCGATCGCGAAATGCGTCTTCCCGGTATTGGTGGGGCCCAGAACCGCCAGGGTTCTGGATTGCGCGGCCATGGACATCGGGGCCTACTCCCTCGGTTCTCAGAGATCCGCGCCGCCAACTTCGCGGGCCACACGCTCCAACGCCTTGGTTACGTCCTCGGAATGCGGATGTATAGACGCCGCGCGCAAGAAGGCCTCTTGCGCCAGATCGGGATACCCCACCTCGTCCAGCACCGACCCCAGACTATACATCGCGTTGAAGTTATGCGGGTTGAGGGCCAAGGCGCGCGACAGATCCTCAATCGCCGGGCCGTACCGCTCGGAGTTGGCAAGGGCAATGGCACGCAGGTGCCAGCCTTCGGCAAATTCCGGCGCATGATCGGTCAAGGCGGTCAGATGTTCGATGGCCGCCCGCGAATCACCGGCTTCAAGCGCCTCGCGGCCACGCTTGAGCAACAGGTCCATCGCAGGAGAACCGGTTTTCGACCACTCGTGCTCGATCTCGCGGGCCAGACGGCGGGCCTCTTTCGGTTCCGCCTCCGGCAATTTCTGTAACATTTCCATGGCACGGTCACTGTTCTCCGCACCCACAGGTAGGGAAAACGCGACTACCAGCCAAAGTGCCGCCACGATACGGTTGAGAAAGCGGTATCCTATGCCCATAGAGTAAGAATGTAGCGAACTGGCCGCCGAGTCAAAGACCCGGGCCATCAATTATTTCGGAGGAGTACCGCCATGAGCGAAGTCATCAACAGCGCCGTTGCCGCCCTGAACGACAAAATGTCGGGCGGATTCGACGGCACCGCCAAATTCATGATCGAAGGCGAGGGCGCCATCATGATCGACGGCGACGGCGCGCGCGCCGCTGACGACGAAGCGGATGTCACCCTCACCGCGGATGCCGAGACATTCCAATCCATTCTCGAAGGCGATCTCGACCCGACGGCGGCCTTCATGTCCGGCAAACTGGCCGTGGATGGCGATATGGGCATGGCCATGAAACTGGGCAGCGTTCTGGGCTGATGGATCGCGCGCCGTTCTATTCCGACGTGGCCGACGGGCCCGAGGGCGGCCGCGCCTTTTGGCTGCGGACGACGGATGGAGTGCGCATTCGTATCGGTCTCTGGACACCTGCCGATGCGATAAAGGGCACCGTCCTGCTGTTTCCGGGCCGAACGGAATATATCGAGAAATACGGCCGTGCCGCCGCGGATTTCGCGCGGCGCGGCTATGCCACGCTGGCCGTGGATTGGCGCGGACAGGGGCTGTCTGACCGCTTGCTCGACGATGCCATGTCGGGCCATGTTCAGCTTTTCGATGACTACCAAAACGATGTCGAGGCCGTTGTCGCGGCGCTTGATGCACTTGACCTGCCAAGGCCCCTGCACCTTCTGGGCCACTCCATGGGCGGCTGTATCGGGCTGCGCGCCGCGATGAACGGCTTGCCGGTGGCCTCCTGTGGCTTCTCCGGCCCGATGTGGGGGATTCACATTTCCACACCAATGCGGCCGGTGGCGTGGTCGCTCAGTTGGGGCAGCCGGCAAATGGGCTTGAGCCATCTTTACGCCCCCGGCACCAAATCCAACACCTATGTTCTGGCTGAACCCTTCGAGAGCAACAAGCTCACCTGCGATCAGGATATGTATGACTATATGATCACGCAGGCCAAGGCTCACCCGGAACTGACCATCGGCGGCCCCAGCCTCCGCTGGCTGCACGAAGCCCTGCGCGAAACCTTCGACTTGTCGCGCCAACCCTCGCCCGACTTGCCCTGCCTGACGCTATTGGGCACCGAGGAGGATATCGTCGACATCCCACGCATCCGCACCCGCATGGCCGCATGGCCGGATGGTCGCCTCGAAGAACTCGAAGGCGGGCGGCACGAGGTGCTGATGGACACCGCCACCATGCGCAAACGCGCCTTCGATTTGCTGGCGGCACATTACGATACCGCCAGCAATCGCCTTACTGGTCCCGCGTCACGGAAAGGCGCTGCCGCCCAAGGCGGCTGATTTCCAGATCCATCACATCGCCATCCTTCAGGTAGCGGGGCGGGGTCATCCCCATCCCGACGCCCGGCGGCGTGCCCGTGGCGATCACATCGCCCGGCTGAAGGCTCATCACTTCGCTCAGATGTGCAATGATCTGCGCCACGGTGAAATTCATCGTGGCGGTATTGCCGGTCTGCATCCGTTCGCCGTTCACCTCCAGAGACAGGTCCAGGTTTTGCGGATCGCCCACCTCGTCAGGCGTCACCAGCCATGGTCCCACCGGCCCGAAGGTGTCGCAGCTTTTGCCCTTGGTCCATTGGCCCGACATCTTGGCCTGAAAGTGCCGTTCCGAGACATCGTTGACGATGCAATAGCCCGCCACATGGTCCAAAGCCTCGGCTTCGGTGACATATTTGACAGGCTTGCCGATCACCACGCCAAGTTCCACCTCCCAATCGGTCTCCTCGGATCCGCGCGGCATCCGCACCGTGTCATAGGCCCCGATGATCGACGAGGTCGCCTTCATGAAAACCACCGGATGGGTGGGCAGCTCCATGTTCATCTCGGCGGCATGGTCGGTGTAGTTGAGGCCAATCGCCACCAGCTTGCCGATATTTCCCACCGGCGGGCCAAGCCGCGGCTCCCCTTCGACCAGCGGCAAGCCCTCTGGATCGACACTCGGCAGTTTGCCCAGAATCGGCCCCGCCAGATCGGGCACCACGCCCGACAGGTCGCGCAGGCGCCCTTCGTTGTCGATCATCCCGGGTTTTTCCTGCCCCGGTTCTCCGTAGCGTACGAATTTCATCTCTGTCCCCTGTCCGGCATTGGAATTGGGCGCAGGATAACCGCAGGCCTAGGTAGTGCAAGGGGCTGGCATCTATTGTGCTTGGCCCTATCCTTTTGCGCATGGTTCTGGAGTTCAAACCCCAAGGCATCTACTGCCCCGCCGGTGATTTTTTCATCGACCCCTGGAAACCCGTCGGTCGTGCGTTGATCACCCATGGCCACGCCGATCACGCCCGCCCCGGTCATGCGCGATACCTTGCCACTTATGCCGCAGGCCCGGTCATGCGCCATCGGCTGGGCGAGATCACCTTGGAGGGTGTGAACTACGGCGAGGCCCGTCGCATCGGCGATGCAACCGTGTCCTTCCACCCTGCAGGCCACGTCCCCGGCTCGGCGCAAATCCGGGTGGAGGTTGCGGGCGAGGTCTGGGTCGTATCGGGCGACTACAAAACCGCGCCTGACCGTTTGTGCGAAGCTTTTGAGCCGGTGAAATGCCACAGCTTCATCACCGAATGCACCTTTGGCCTGCCGGTCTTTACTTGGCCTTCAGATGAGCAGATCGCGCAAGAGATCAACACCTGGTGGGCCACCAACGCCGCCAACGGGCGCTTCTCCCTTCTCGGCGCCTACTCCCTTGGTAAGGCCCAGCGCGTGCTTTCGCTGCTCGACCCCTCCATTGGCCCGGTCCTCACCCATGGCGCGGTCGAAAACACCAACGCCGTGCTGCGCGCCCAGGGGCTCCCCCTTCCCGAGACGATCCATGTCACGCCCGATCTCAAGGCCAGGGATCATCCCGGGGCATTGATCGTGGCCCCACCCGGCGCGCTTGGCTCCACTTGGGCGCGCCGTTTCCGCCCCGCCTCCACCGGTTTTGCCAGTGGATGGATGCGCCTGCGCGGGGTGCGCCGCCGCCGCGCCGCGGACCGGGGGTTTGTCATCTCGGACCACGCCGATTGGCCCGCGTTGAACGAGGCGATCAAAGCCACCGGCGCAGAAAACATATATGCCACCCACGGTTATACCGAGATATTCGCCCACTGGCTCACCTCCCAAGGCTACAACGCCCAAGTGGTCCCCACCGAGTTCACCGGCGACACTCTGGAAGAAGGGGCCGGGGCATGAAAGACTTCACCGCGCTTTACACCACCATCGACCAAACCACGAAGACCAGCGCCAAGGTGAGCACACTGGCGCGCTACTTTGACACCGCACCGGAGGAGGACAAACTCTGGACGATCGCGCTTTTCTCCGGCCGCCGACCGCGCCGCGCCATCACCACCACCCGCCTGCGCGAATGGGCGGCGGAACGCGCGGGTATCCCGCTGTGGCTGTTCGAGGAAAGCTACCCCATCGTCGGCGATCTGGCGGAAACCATCGCCCTTGTCCTGCCCCCGGCCGAGGCCGGCCACAGCGACAGCCTCACCGCGTGGATCACCCGCTTGCGCGCTCTTGATAAAGCCGAGGAGGACAGCCGCAAAACCGCCGTTCTCGACGCGTGGAACCGGATGGAGGCGAGTGAGCGCATGGTCTTCAACAAGCTGCTCACCGGCGGCTTTCGCGTCGGGGTCAGCCGAAAATTGATGACCCGCGCCTTGGCGCAGTCCACCGGGCAGGATGAGGCCGAATTGGCCCACCGCCTGATGGGCGACTGGACGCCGGAAACCACCACATGGTCCGCCCTGATCGAGGCCCCGGATACCGGCGCGCAGGCCTCCCGCCCCTACCCCTTCTGCCTTGCCTACGGGCTTGAAGACGCCCCCGACACCTTGGGTGACCCCGCCGATTGGCTGGCCGAATGGAAATGGGATGGCATCCGCGGCCAAGTCATCCTTCGCGACAGCCAACACTTCATCTGGTCCCGCGGCGAAGAATTGATGACTGACCGCTTTCCAGACCTCGCCCCGCTCATCGATTTCCTCCCGCAAGGCACCGTTCTGGATGGCGAGCTGGTGGCATGGGACGGCAAAGCCCCCATGCCCTTCAACGCCCTGCAAAAACGCATCGGGCGCAAGACCGTCCCGAAAAAATTGCTGAACGAGGCCCCGGTCATCCTATTGGCCTATGACCTTCTGGAAGACGCAGGCCAAGACCTGCGGCAAATACCCTTCACCACTCGCCGCGCGCGGCTTGATGCACTCTTGTCTGACATCCCGGACGACGCGCCGATCCGCCCCTCTCCCCCCATCGCTTTTGAGACATGGGACGACCTTGCCCAAACCCGCGCCGAAGCCCGCGACCACCGCGCCGAGGGCCTTATGCTCAAACGCTTGGACAGCCCCTATCACACGGGACGCAAAAAGGGGGACTGGTGGAAATGGAAGCTCGACCCATTAACCATCGACGCGGTGATGATCTATGCGCAGGCAGGCCACGGGCGTCGCGCCAATCTCTTCACCGATTTCACTTTCGCGGTGCGTCACGGCAACGATCTGGTGCCCTTCACCAAGGCCTATTCCGGCCTCACCGATGCCGAGTTCCGCAAGATCACCGCATGGGTGCGCAAAAACACCCAACAACGCTTTGGCCCCGTGCGGCAAGTCACCCCCGAACATGTGTTCGAGATTGCGTTTGAGGGCATCCACGAAAGCCCGCGCCACAAATCCGGCGTGGCCCTCCGCTTTCCCCGCATGAAACGCTGGCGGCACGACAAACCCGTGGACGAGGCCAACACCCTCGACGACTTGCACCAGATGCTGGCGCAATACGGTTAGCGCAGCAAATCCTCCTCGAACGGAAAGCGCGAGAGAACCTCCATCCCGGTCTCGGTCATCAGAACCTGTTGTTCCAGCTTCACCCCTTCGGCGGCCCCATCCGCGCCGATATAGCTTTCCACGCAAAGTGTCATGCCCGGCTCGATCACCCCGTCATAACCTGCATCGGGAAAGTCGCCGTGATGGTAAAGATAAGGGTACTCCCCCGTCATCCCGCAGCCATGCGCCGACAGGTAATAGCGGTTGGCATAGTATTTCTCGGGAATGTCCCAAGCCGCATCGGCATAGTCGCGAAACGTCATGCCGGGGCGCAAGATCCCCATGTTGTGATGCACCTGCTCATAGGCCACCTTGTAAAGCTCGCGCTGCGTGGCGGTGGGTTTCCCCGGGCCCGAATGGAAGGTGCGGGAAAAATCCGAGTAATAGCCGTGGCAACCCACCACGTCCGTGTCCAGCGCGATCAATTCGTTTTCGCCGATCACGTTGTCGGTGGTTTCCTGAAACCAAGGGTTCGTCCGCTCGCCCGCGTTCAACAGGCGGGTTTCCACGTAATCGCCATTCTGCGCGATGACCGATTGATGCAGCACCGACCACAACTCGGCCTCGGTCAAACCGGGCCGGATGGCAGCGCGCAGCTTGGCCACGCCGATTTCAGTGGCCCGAAGCGAGGCATTGACGCATTTCATCTCCTCCACCGATTTGATGGCCCGCGCCATTTCCACCGGCTCCTGCGCATCCACGATCCGCAAGCCCTGATCCCGCAGGGCAATGGCCGTGCCTGCGTTCAACCGCTCAAGGCCCAAGGTCGCCCCCTTGCCCACAAGACTGTGGATCAAATCGGCCATTTCCGCGGCCCATGCCTTTTCCCGCGCGGCAATGTCCGGCCCCGCGGCCACGAAACTTGCCGTGCGCGCGGCGCGCACCTCGTCGATGGTCTCCAACCCGTCAGCCAGATGCGCACACCCGGTGAATTCGAACAGGATCGACCGATCCGCCGTCAAAAGCAGGTACCGCGACGGTGCATTGCGCTGGCTGAACACCTGCATATTGCGCGCGCCGGTGGCATAGCGGATGTTCACCGGGTCCGACAGGATCACCGCCGCAATATCACGCTTCACCATCTCCGCCCGCACCCGGCCAAGCCGATAGGCCCG
Organism: Roseovarius bejariae; assembly: GCF_009669325.1. Lineage (NCBI taxonomy): Bacteria > Pseudomonadati > Pseudomonadota > Alphaproteobacteria > Rhodobacterales > Roseobacteraceae > Roseovarius > Roseovarius bejariae. Next base: position 276,993 of record NZ_SZWE01000002.1, on the reverse strand, counting down.
CACCGCGACAAGGTCGATACCCTCATCCTCGGGTGACCGATCAAGCTGTGCCAAAGCCGCAAGGTCAGTGCGTTCCGCGTGCCAATCCAATTCCGCCATGACTGCCTCCTCCTGAAAGTCCCAGATGACTTAAACAATGCCCTGCCATCAGAAAACACTGGAAATTTTCAGGCATTTCGATAACCAAAAGGAATGATTCTTGATCGACGCAATCTGCCCCCACTCGAAGCCCTCGTGTTCTTCGATGCCGTGATGAAGCATGGCGGCTTCTCTGCCGCCGCCCCGGACCTCATGGTCTCACAGGCCGCCGTCAGCAAACGTATCCGACAGCTTGAAGACTGGCTCGGAACGTCGCTTTTCGATCGTGGCGCGCGCCATGCCGCGCCCACCGAAACCGCCCGGCGCCTTGAAGAGCCGGTCAGGCTGGCGCTGGATTACCTCATGTCCTCGCTCGACAACGCCCGCGCCCCGGATGGTGGCACATTGCGCATCGCCGCCAACGGGGCGGTGTCGATGTTCTGGCTCTATCCCCGGCTTCAGGCCTTCGCCACCAGTGCGGATGCCTGCAATGTCTCGGTCCTCACGGCCGATGAACCGGATGCCCTCAACGCCGAAACCCTTGATCTGGCGGTGTACTACGGCGAACATCCGCCGCGCGGCTGGACAGGCACGCCGCTGTTTGGCGAAACCCTCGTCCCCGCCGCTGCTCCGCGTATCACCGCCATGCTGGCAGATACCCCCGACCTGCCGCTGCTGGACTATCCGCGCCTTGCTCCGAATTGGATCAACTGGGATCTCTGGCTCACCCGTAAACCCGGGGCCACGGTCAAGGACAGGCCACGTGAGACCTGCCGCAGCTACGGCCATGCCATCGGCCGCGCCTTGGCCGGGGAAGGCATCGCATTGGCCAGCCTGCCGATGCTCGACGCCTTGGTCGAAGCGGGCAAGCTGGCCCCGGTCGGGCCCGACGCCCTGACCACCGCGCGGCAGTATTGGCTGATCCAACCCCGCAACGCGCCCCTGTCCCAACAGGGTGCACGCCTACAAGACGCCCTGCACGGCACGCCCTGATGACCCGGCCATGCGCCATCCGTACGAAACGCGTGTACAAAACGTACGAAACGCGGCGCACGCCCTGTTAAATCCGGGGGGTGCGGGAAAAAATACCGACGCGATACCGCACAAATACCGACGCGATGCAGCCAAGGATTTTTCTTGTTAACCAAGGTCTTACCCCCGATTCGCCGCATTCTCCCCACTGCCCGCTTGAGCCCGCCGCCCGCGCCGCCTATGTCTGACGGAACAGATGACACCACAGGAGAGATACGCATGATCCCCCGTCCCCAGCCCACATTCGATGCCAACGCCAACGCCGGAGGCGACAATCTGGGCAACCTGCCGGAATGGGACCTGAGCGATCTCTACCCCGCCCCCGACGCCCCGGAACTGCAAAAAGACCTTGATTGGCTGGCTGGCGCCTGCGCCGATTTTGCCAAGGATTACCAGGGGAAGCTGGCCGATCTTGATGCGGCTGGCCTGCTGGAATGCATCGAACGCGACGAGGCAATTTCAAACGTCGCCGGGCGCATCATGTCCTACGCGGGCCTGCGCTATCACCAGAACACCACCGATGGCGAGCGCGCCAAGTTCCTGTCCGACTGCCAGGAAAAGATCACCAACATGACCACGCCCCTGGTCTTCTTCACGCTGGAACTCAACCGCCTCGATGAAGACAGCCTCAAAGCCATGTACAAGGCCAACGAAGGGCTGGCCCGATACGCCCCCGTCCTGCGCCGAATCCGGGCGATGAAACCCTATCAACTCTCTGACGAGCTTGAGAAATTCCTGCATGACATGGGTGTCGTCGGCGACGCATGGGAGCGGCTTTTCGATGAAACCATCGCCGGCCTCACCTTCACCGTGAACGGCGAGGAGATGGGCATCGAATCCACCCTCAACCTGCTCACCGAACAAGACCGCGATCAGCGCGAAGCCGCCGCCCGCGAACTGGCCCGCGTCTTTGGCCAGAACATCCGCACCTTCGCCCGTGTCCACAACACCTCCGCCAAGGAGAAAGAGGTGGTAGACCGCTGGCGCGGCATGCCCACACCGCAAACTGGCCGGCACCTTTCGAACGACGTGGAACCCAAAGTGGTCGAGGCCCTGCGCAATGCCGTGGTCGAGGCCTACCCCAAGCTGTCGCACCGCTATTACGAGCTGAAGCGCAAATGGCTGGGCCTTGACCGCATGCAGGTCTGGGACCGCAACGCGCCCCTGCCCATCGAAGACAAGAAAGTGGTCGATTGGGACAGCGCCCGCGACATCGTGATGGAGGCCTATTCGGCCTTTGATCCGCGCATGGGTGAGCTGGCCGCGCCTTTCTTTTCAAAGGGTTGGATCGACGCGGGCGTGAAACCCGGCAAGGCGCCCGGCGCCTTCGCCCATCCCACGGTGACCAACGTCCACCCCTACGTGATGCTGAACTACCTGGGCAAACCGCGCGACGTGATGACCCTTGCGCATGAACTTGGTCACGGCGTGCACCAAGTGCTGGCCGCCGATCAGGGCGAACTGCTCTCGTCCACCCCGCTGACGCTTGCCGAAACCGCGTCCGTGTTCGGCGAAATGCTCACCTTCCGCAAGATGCTGGACAAGGCCGCGAACGACACCGAACGCAAGGTACTTCTGGCCGGCAAGGTCGAGGATATGATCAACACGGTCGTCCGCCAGATTGCGTTCTACGACTTCGAATGCAAGCTGCACGAGGCGCGCCGCGGCGGGGAACTCACCCCCGATGACATCAACGCCCTGTGGATGTCGGTGCAGGCCGAAAGCCTTGGACCGGCCTTTGATTTCATGGACGGGTACGAGACCTTCTGGGCCTATATCCCGCATTTCGTCCATTCGCCCTTCTATGTCTATGCCTATGCCTTCGGCGACGGCCTCGTGAACGCGCTCTATGCCGTCTACGAGGAAAACCCCGAGGGTTTCCAGGACAAGTATTTCGAGATGCTCAAGGCGGGCGGCTCCATGCACCATTCCGAGCTTCTGGCCCCCTTCGGCCTCGATGCCAGCGACCCGGCCTTCTGGGACAAGGGGTTGAGCATGATCTCGCGGCTGATCGACGAGTTGGAGGCGATGGAGGGCTAAACCCCGCCTCGTCGTGCAACTATCCACGGGCGGATTGGGGGCCAGCCCCCTGCGTTGAAAATCCACGGATTTTCAACGCTCCCCCGGGATATTTTTGAAAAGAAGAAACGGTGCGTTTAAGAGTTTTTAACCAATCGCTTTAATGATCGGAAAAACTCAGCACGCCGGATTCGGTCACGATCATGTCCAGCGGTTGATCGGTCGGCTCCAGCGGCAGGTTCTCGGCCTCCTGCGCGGCATAGGCAAAGCCGATGGCCAGCGTCGGGCGTTTCGAGCGCAAGAGTTCCAGCGTGCGGTCGTAAAACCCACCGCCATACCCAAGCCGCCCGCCATTGCGGTCGAAAGCCACCAAGGGCACGATCAGGATTTCCGGCTCAAGAAAATCATCCGCCTCGGGGATCATCGCGCCAAAGGGCCCCTCCTTGAGGGCGCAGCCCGGCTCCCACCAAGAGAACTTCAGCGGCAGGCCCTTGCCCTGGATCACCGGGACGCCAACGGGGCCATGCGCCGCCGCCTCTTCCATGACGGGCAGCGGGTCAATCTCGGTGCGGATCGCCATGTAGCCCGAAAGCGGCACCCCACGATGCCCCGCGAGCACCTGTGACAGATGCCCCGCAGCCCCCGGCCCGGCCGCCTCATGCGCCTGTTTGCGCCGGGCGAACGCCGCCTTGCGCGCCTCGGCCTTTATAGCTGTCAGATCGGTCATAAAAGCACCATTGCCGCCAGTCCCAGGAAGGCGAAGAACCCGACCACATCCGTGACCGTCGTCACGAAGGCCCCCGAGGCAAGGGCCGGATCCACGCCGATACGGTCCAATACGATGGGAATGACCGTGCCCGCCAGCCCGGCCACGACAAGATTGATCACCATTGCGGCAGCGATCACATAGCCAAGTTCCGGCCCGCCGAACCACAAGACCCCCACAGCGCCCATCACCACCGCAAAGACCAAACCATTCAGCAGCCCCACCAGCACCTCCCGCCGGATCACCCGCCAGACGTTGGAGCCGGTAAGGTCTTTCGTGGCAATGGCGCGCACCGCCACGGTCAGGCTTTGGGTGCCCGCGTTACCGCCCATCGAGGCCACGATGGGCATCAGCACGGCCAGGGCCACGATCTGGGCGATGGCCGCCTCGAACTGGGCAATGACCAGCGAAGCGAGGATCGCCGTCACAAGGTTCACCGCCAGCCACGGAAAGCGCCGCTTGGTGGTCTCCAGCACCCTGTCGGCAAGACTGCTTTCATCACCCACACCGGCAAGACGCATGATGTCTTCCTCGTGCTCTTCATCCAGCACGACCATGGCGTCGTCGATGGTGATGACCCCCACCAGACGCTCGTTTTCATCCACCACGGGGGCGGAAATCAGGTGGTATTGGTTAAAGGCATAGGCCACGTCACCCTCGTCCTGGGTGACGGGAATGACATGGAAGGTCTCTTCGACCAGATCCTTCAACAGAACCTCGCGTCGCGCCGCCATCAGCTTGCCAAGGGTCACGTTGCCCACGGGCCGCAGGCGCGGATCGACAAGGATCAGATGATAAAACTGATCCGGCAGATCGTCTTGATTGCGCAGGAAATCAATGGCCTCGCCCACGTTCCAATGGGATGGCGCCATGACCACTTCGCGCTGCATCAGGCGGCCCGCGGAATACTCCGGGTAGGTCAGCGATTGTTGCACCGCGACCCGGTCACCATGCTCAAGCGCGTTCAGGATCGCCTGCTGTTGCTGATCCTCCAGATCCTCGACAAGATCGACAACATCGTCGGATTCCAGGTCGCGCACCGCGTCGAACAGAACCTCGGGCGTCAGAAGGCCGATCACCTCCTCGCGGATAGAATCGTCGAGTTCCGACAGGATGTCGCCATCGAATTCGACGCCATAAAGCTCGATCAAACGGCGCCGGTCAAAGGCGTTGATCTGCTCCAGAAGGTCGGCGATGTCCGCCGGGTGCAGCGGCTCCATCTCCTTGAGCAGCAGGTCGCGGTCTTCGATATCGACCGCATAGATGATCCGCGCGACCGCCTGCCTGTCCAGCAGATAGGCGTCGTCCTCGCGTTCGGGGTCGGGCTCTGCCTGATAGCTGTCTTCGGCCATATCCGTCCCCTTTCCCTGCTCACCTGTACGCCAGAAAGGAGTAATAAAGCCGCTCGGAGAAGACAATGCCCATGCTGTGACTTGCCAAAGCCAAGCACGCCCTAGGTTTGGCTCATATCACAGAAAACGAGGTCGCCATGACCGATTCAAGCACTCATACCGCCACCCATCTCGCCCGCGTCGTGGAGGCGATTGATGCCCAATTCGGCGAGGGCTTCGCCCGCAAGAACCCCGAATTGGTGGCCAGCCTCGTGCAAAGCGCCACAATCGAGGCCGCTGTCTCCACAGGTTATACCGCGCACAGACAGGCCCTTGATCTCGCTCAGAAAATCGGCACTGAGACCTGTGAGACCATCTTGAAGCTCAAGCCACGTATTTTCGGCTAACAACCCGGCTTTCCCAGCACCATGACCCACAGGCTTCCGGGGCCACGCACAAGGCCAAACTCTCGCGCTTGGCTGGCCAGTATATTGCGCCGATGCCCCGGCGAGGCGAGCCAACCGTTCAAAACCTGCTCCAGCGAGCCCTGCCCCTTGGCGATATTTTCGGCAACAAAGCAAAACCCGTATCCTTGCCGACGCACCCGGTCTCCGACGCTGCTGCCGTTTGATCCGGTGTGACTGAAGGCGCCGGACTGTGCCAAGTCACGGGCATGGGCTGCCGCCGCTTGTGTCAGCGCGCCGTTCACCGCCACGGCCCCGCGTCCGGCATCCGCCCTTGTGGCGTTGATCCAATTGCGCGCGGACGGGCCAAGGTCTTGCATCTCCTGCGCCACACCAGCTACGGGAAGCCACAGAGCGCATATGGCCAAAATCAGAAATCGCATGTCGCCCGCTCCTTTTCCCGGCACAGCTTAGCGATGACAGGGTAGCGCGTCACGCCTCCATCAAGGCCCGGGCTAGGCGATTCTGTCGCTCGATGACACGGGGCAGGTCCACGGTGGTCAGATGCCCATCCCGCACCACCTGCCGCCCCTGCACGAAAAGGTCCCGCACCGTCACCGGCCCCGCCAGCAACAGCGCCGCAGGGTCCCAGCTTCCGGCGCTTTCAATGCCGCTCATGTCCCAGACGGCGATATCGGCCTGCTTGCCCGGGGCAATCTGCCCGCAATCCTCCCGGCCCAACACCTCGGCCCCGCCACGCGTGGCAATCTCAAGGGCTTCGCGCGCACTCATGGCATCGGCGCCCTGCGCCACCCGCTGCAACAGCATCGCCTGCCGGGCTTCCTGCGCCAGATTGCCGGAATCATTGCTGGCCGATCCATCGACACCAAGCCCCACCGGCACACCCGCATCCCGCATGGCGCGCACCGGGGCGATGCCGCTTCCAAGGCGGCAGTTCGAACAGGGACAATGCGCAACCCCGGTACGGGTTTTGGCAAACAGATCAATCTCTTGCCCGTCCAACTTCACGCAATGCGCATGCCAGACATCCGCCCCGGTCCAGCCCAGCTCCTCGGCATATTGCCCCGGCCGACAGCCAAAATGTGCCTCGGAATAGGCGATGTCCTCGTTATTCTCGGCCAGATGCGTGTGCATCATTACCCCCTTATCCCGCGCCAAAAGGGCGGCGTCGCGCATCAACTCGCGGCTGACCGAGAACGGCGAACAGGGGGCCACGCCCACCCGGCACATCGACCCTTCGTTCGGATCGTGGAAGGCATCGATCACCCGGATACAATCCTCCAGAATATCCGCCTCCCGCTCCACCAAGGCATCCGGCGGCAAACCACCGTCACTTTCCCCGATACTCATGGAGCCGCGCGTCGGATGGAACCGAATACCCAACTCCGCCGCGGCATGGATCGTGTCCTCCAGCCGCGCGCCATTGGGGTAAAGATACAGGTGGTCGGAACTCAGCGTGCAGCCCGACAGCATCATCTCGGCCAGTCCCACCTGCGCCGAACTGAAAAAATGCTCTGGCCCGAACCCCTGCCAGATAGGGTAAAGGCTTTGCAGCCACCCGAACAACAGCGCGTCCTGCCCGCCCGGCACCGCGCGGGTGAGGCTTTGGAACAGGTGATGATGGGTATTCACCAGCCCCGGTGTGACGACACAGCCCTTGGCCTCCACCACCTCGCCCGAGGTTGACAAGCCATGGCCCACCTGCGCCACCTTACCCTCCCGCACAAGAACATCGGCGCCGCGCAATTCCTCGCGCGTATCGTTCATCGTCAAAAGGCACTCGGCCCCACGGATCAGGATTTCGCTCATGGAAACGCCCCTTTCATATCCGGTCAAACCCCCTCGGGTTTATGGAACAGCACGGCGGAAAGGGGCAAAGAACCGCGCCACAGCATAATGCCTTAAACGATGCCGCGCCGCCCGATCAAGACACTTCAGACAGGATTTCAAGCGCCGCTGCATGTTGCTCACGCCCCGCCGCAGCCACGATCCGCCCGCCGTCATGCGCGGGTCCACCGCGCCAGTCGGTGACGATCCCGCCCGCCGCCTCGATCACGGCCATCGGGGCCTGAATGTCATAGGCGTTCAGCCCGGCTTCGATAACCAGGTCAATTTGCCCGGCGGCCAACATGGCATAGGCATAACAATCCATGCCATAGCGGGTCAGGCGCACCTTGTCGGCCACCGCGTGAAACGCGGCGCCTTCCTGCGCGCTGCCCACCTCGGGAAAGGTCGTGAACAGGATTGCCTCGCCAAGGGGCCGGTCCCCGATCACCTGCAAATCCCGCGGCCCCTGCGGCCCCTGCATACGGGCACTGCCGAAACCGCCTTCGAAGCGCTCCCCGATATAGGGCTGGTCGATCAGGCCGTAGATCGGCCCGGTGTCGTCCGACACGGCAATCAAAACCCCCCAGGTGGGCGCGCCCGACATGAAGGCTCGCGTCCCGTCGATCGGGTCCAATACCCATGTCAGGCCACTGGCCCCTTCGGTATGACCGAACTCCTCGCCCAGGATACCGTCTTGCGGGCGCATCTCGGCCAGAAGGGCACGCATGGCGCGCTCAGCCGCGCGATCACCTTCCGTGACCGGGTCAAACCCCAGCCCCGCCTTGTTGTCGGCGGTCAGGTCGTGCGCCCGGAAAAACGGAAGCACGGCCGCCCGGGCGGCATCCGCCAAGGCATGGGCCGTGCTTTTGATTTCTTCACCAGTCATCTGCCATCCGATGCCCAATCCAAGTTTGATCAGGCACTATCCCGGATGGCGCACGGGCTCAAGCCACGTCGCTGAGTACGCGGGCCAAATCGAACAAACGGCGACGCTGGTTTTCAGGGATTGAATAATATGACCGGACAAGGTCAAGCGCTTCCTTGTCACCCAGAATATCCGCAGGAACACCTTCCGGGGTTTCTTCCCGGTCAGCGCCTTGGGTTTCCAGACCTTCGAAGAAAAAGCTGACGTCGACATCCAGTGCATCGGCAATATCCCAAAGCCGTGACGCGCTGACGCGGTTCGCACCGGTCTCGTATTTTTGAATCTGTTGAAACTTGATCCCGACACGCTCTGCCAGTTGTTGCTGGGTCATACCGACCAACCAACGGCGGTGACGGACTCTTTTACCAACGTGCACATCAACAGGGTGCGGCATAAATTTATCCTTTTCAGTTGCATGCCCGAGCGGGCGAACGAGCTCCATTTGAATTTCTGACAAACGGATACTCGGATAACGCCACGGCTCATGCAGCGCTGCTTAAAGATTACCACCAAGGCGCGAAAAAACAAGAAGTATCGCTCCCCACTGAGGATACCCACCCAAATGCAGTACAATCTAGGCGGGCGCCCCCTACTTTTGGATAGGCAACCTACAATCTCCATCTGAAAATTGACACCCTTGCCGCATTTCGCCAAACACAATCAAACGCTTAAAACATGGCTTTCACATCAGGCAAGGGCGAGATGCGCGCATATCATATCGAATCAGCCGGCAAAAACCCTATTGTCACCTCCCTGCCCCGGCCAACTCCCACAACTGGTGAAATTGCCGTTGAAATCGGGGCCTGCGGACTGAATTTTGCCGACCTTTTGATGGTCAAGGGCGATTATCAGGATACCCCCGCCGCCCCCTTCACCCTTGGCATGGAGGTGGCAGGCACCGTCACCGATCTTGGCCCCGAGACCACGGGGCCCGCCCCCGGCACCCGCGTGGCCGTGTTTGGCGGTCAAGGTGGGCTGGCCGAACATGGGTGCTTTCCCGCCGAGCGCGCCGTCGCCATCCCCGACGACATGAGCTTTACCGACGCCGCTGCCTTCCAGATCGCCTATGGAACCAGTCACGTGGCACTTGATCACCGGGCAAAACTGCAACCGGGTGAAACCCTTCTGGTTCTGGGGGCCGCCGGGGGCGTCGGCCTGACGGCAGTAGAAATCGGCAAGCTGATGGGGGCCAAGGTTATCGCCTGCGCCCGAGGACCAGAGAAACTGGACGTCGCCAGACAGGCTGGGGCCGACCACCTGATCGACGCCAAAACACAAGACATTCGCGAAGCGTGCAAGGACCTGGGGGGGCTCGATGTGGTCTATGACCCGGTGGGCGGAGATCAGTTCAAGGCAGCCTTTCGCGCCTGCAACCCCGAGGCCCGGCTTCTGCCCATCGGATTTGCCAGCGGTGACGTCCCGCAAATTCCGGCCAATCACCTGCTGGTCAAGAACCTGACCGTCATGGGGCTTTACTGGGGCGGGTACCTGAAATTCCGGCCCGAGGTGATCACCGAAAGCATGCAAACCCTGCTGCACTGGTACAGCGAAGGGCGGTTGACCCCTCATGTCAGCCACGTCCTCCCACTGGAGCGGGCCGATGAGGGGCTTGAACTGCTGCGCACCCGCCGCTCGACCGGCAAGGTCGTGATCACGATGGAAGACTGACCACATTCGATGCGGCGACCCCGCCGCCATACTCATGCCGCAGCATCTGCGCCAGAGCCTCGGTCGGCGCGTCGCGCCGCCCTGCCCCGTACATATTGACCACCTGCACCCCCAGATCGGGCAAGGCCCCGCCGGTGCAGATCGCTTCCTGATGCGGTGGAATGCTGTCTTCCAACAGCGCCCCCACGGCCAGGTCGGCACTGATCAGCGCCTCGACCGATCGGTCGTCCTCTGACTCCACGGCCATCTCCCAGTCGATCCCCGCCTCGTCCAGCCGACGCAACACGATGGGCCGGAAAATGCAAACCGAGCAGAAGGCCAGCCGCAGCGGTCGCCGCTTCCACGCCAGACCATCCCGAGCCCCGGTCCATCGCAGGGTCATTTCCGTCAGGGTCTCGCCTCCGGGCTTCACGCCCTCCTCGGTGGTCAGGATCAAATCCGTCTCGCCCTTCCGAAGCGCCTCGTGCAACCGCATGGTGCTGGACGATTTCAGGTTCACCTTCATACGCGGGAAGGCCGCATTGAAAGCCTTCAGAACCCGAGGAATGACTGGATAAAAAATATCATGCGGGACACCGAGGATGATTTCACCCTCGTAAACCGTATCGGTCAGCCGCCCGACCGCCTCGTCATTCATCTCGATGATCCGGCGGGCATAGCCCAAAAGCTGCTCGCCCGCGGCCGTCAGGCTCACGCGGCGCGCGCTACGGTCCAGAACCTCGATATCCAGCATCTCTTCAAGCCGCTTGATCTGCATCGACACCGCCGATTGCGTCAAATGCAGCGCGGCGGCGGCGCGCGTTACGCCACCATGTTCGGCCACCGCGAGGAACGAGCGCAGGGTGGTCATATCCAGATTTCTCATAAATCACCTTTTGTGATGCATAGCCAAACAAACATTCATTTTATTAATGAACGCGATTCTGGCACACATATCAACAGAAAAGATCAAACTACGTGAAACATCACGAAAACGAAAGGATGAGACATGGCTTACCTCCCTCGCACCCAAGCCACCTGCGCCCCCCACGCTCATCGTCGCCGCCTCGGGCTGAGGTCCTATATCACCCTCTGGAAGCAGCGCCGCGCGCTGGCCCGCATGGAAGATTGGCAAAAGCATGACCTGGGCCTCACCGATCACGAGGTCGAGGCCGAAGCCAAACGCGCGCCGTGGGATGCACCCGACAACTGGCGTCGATAAAACGAAATCGCCTCCGGAAAAGCTTGAAAAGGGCCAAAGCCTAACCGATATTGTAGGACAAAGCCCGCAACGGGCTGACCAGTTCAACATTTCGGAGGCTTTGATGGCTGAATTTGATACAATCCGGACGGGCGCCAGCGTACGCACGGCCCAGATTGATGCGGGCCTGCGCGCCCATATGAACAAGGTCTACGGCACGATGTCCGTGGGCATGTTGATCACGGCCCTGGCCGCATGGGCGATTGCCGGACTTGCCACCACCACCGACCCGGCGTCGGCCGTGGCGCAACTGCCCAATGGCACCATGCTCAACAGCATTGGCGGTGCGATTTACATGTCGCCGCTGCGGTGGGTTGTGATGCTGGCCCCGCTGGCCTTCATCTTCCTCGGCTGGGGCGCGCTGATGCGCAAAGGCTCGGCAGCGACCGTGCAACTGGGCTTTTTCGCCTTCGCCGCGCTGATCGGCCTGTCGATGAGTTCGATCTTTCTGGTCTTCACCGCCTATTCGATCACCCAGACCTTCCTCGTGACGGCCATCGCCTTCGCGGGCCTGTCCCTCTGGGGCTACACCACCAAGAAAGACATCTCGGCATGGGGCAGCTTCCTGATCATGGGCGTGATCGGCTTGATCGTGGCGATGATCGTCAACTGGTTCCTGCAATCGCCGGTGATGATGTACGCCATCTCGGCCATCGGCCTGCTGATCTTTGCCGGCCTCACCGCCTTCTACACGCAGGACATCAAGAACACCTACGTGGCCCATGCCGCGCATGGCGATCAGGAATGGCTGGACAAGGCCGCCTATGACGGCGCGCTGAGCCTCTACATCTCCTTCCTGAACATGTTCCAGTTCCTGTTGATGTTCATGGGTCAGGAATAGCGCTGAGACGCTACAAACGACAAAGGGCCGGTTCATAACGAACCGGCCCTTTTTTTCATGCGCGATTTGATGCCATGCCCGCAGCAGATCAGTGGACATTCGCCCCCTCCACCGCCATGGTCCGCCCAATCAAACTACACCCTATTGAAAGGCCCACCCGCCTGTGACCCAACTCACCCTCGCCAAACCCGACGATCTTGACCGCCTCACCCGGCTTGTCGGGGACTTCCATACAGAGCAGGGAATCGACCAAGACGAGGACACACGCCGAGCCGCCCTCGCCCCGCTGCTCGATGGTTGCCCGCATGGCGCGGCCTATCTTATCGGACCGGGCCGCGCGCCCATCGGCTATATTATCGTCAGCTTCGGCTGGTCGGTGGAATTCGGCGGCATGGATGGCGTCGTGGACGAGCTTTACATCCGCCCCGCCGTGCGCGGGCGCGGCATCGGTTCCGAGGTCTTGATGAGCCTGCCCAAGGCCCTCGCCGGGGCGGGTCTCAAGGCGCTCCACCTCGAAGTCAAAGCCGACGACGAGCGCGCGCATCGCTTCTACCGAAAACTGCGCTTCCATCCGCGAGAGGGCCATACCCTCATGACCCGGAAGATATAGAAAATCGCGACAAAACGCTTACCTTAATGGCATGACCCTGCATATCCCCTTCGACAACAGCTATGCCCGCCTGCCCGCCGGGTTCTACACGCGCCTGGCCCCGGTGCCCGTGAAATCGCCCGGGCTGGTGGCCTTCAACGAGGAACTCGCAAAATCCCTCGGCATGGCCCCCGGCGCGCCCGAGGACATGGCCAAGGTCTTTTCCGGCAATCTGCCCCCCGATGGCGCGGAACCGCTTGCACAGGTCTATGCCGGGCACCAGTTCGGCGGATTTTCCCCGCAACTGGGCGATGGCCGCGCCAACCTGCTGGGCGAGGTGGTCACCCCTGAGGGTCAACGTTTCGACATCCAGCTCAAGGGCTCCGGCCCCACGCCCTATTCCCGCATGGGTGACGGGCGTGCATGGCTTGGCCCCGTGTTGCGCGAATACGTGGTCTCCGAGGCGATGCACGCGCTTGGCATCCCCACCAGCCGCGCCTTGGCCGCCGTCACAACGGGCGAACCCGTCTACCGCGATACGGGCGCTATGCCCGGCGCGATCCTGACACGGGTGGCTGCCTCGCACATCCGGGTGGGGACCTTTCAGTATTTCGCCGCCCGGCGTGATCTGAAGTCATTGCAAAACCTTTTCGACTACACCGTCGCCCGCCACGCCCCCGAGGCGGAAACCCCCACCGACCTGCTGTCGCATGTCATCGAACGGCAAGCGCGCCTCATCGCACAATGGATGGGCGTGGGCTTCATCCACGGGGTGATGAACACCGACAACACCACTCTGTCGGGCGAAACCATCGATTATGGGCCCTGCGCCTTCATGGATAGCTTCCACCCCGATACGGTCTATTCCTCCATCGACCGGCAGGGGCGCTATGCCTATTCCAATCAACCCAACGTGATCGTCTGGAACATGGCGCAACTGGCCACGGCGCTTGTCCCGCTCATGCCCGATCAGGACGCGGCAATCGAGGAGTTCACCAAGCTCGTCCACGCCATGCCCGAGCGTATCCATGCCCATTGGCTCAACGTCTTCGGTCGCAAAATCGGACTTGAGGCCGCCACCCCCGAGGATGAACCGCTGATCACCGGGCTATTGGCCCGCATGGCCGAGGGGCAAGCCGATTTCACCAATACCTTCCGCGCCCTTGCCACAGGTCGCGCCCGCGACCAGTTCACCGATCCCAACGCCTTCGACACATGGGAAATAGACTGGAAGCAGCGCCTTGAGGCCGAGGACGATCCGCAAGCCCTCATGCGCCGCGCCACCCCCTCCGTCATCCCCCGCAATCACCGCATCGAACAGATGATCGAAGCCGCCGTCGCGGGCGATTACGCGCCGTTCGACCGTTTGATGAATGTGCTCGCCACGCCCTACGACGACCACGCCGATGACGCCGACCTGAAACGCCCGCCAGACCCCTCCGAGGTGGTACAGGCCACCTTCTGCGGGACGTGATCATTTCTTCCAGCGTTTGAAGAAACGCGGATTGCGGCGCACGAACTCGTCTATGACCGAGGCCAGACCACCCTTGGCCTGCCCTTTGAGATACGCAAACCCCGCCGCCGCCCCGATCAACGCACCGATCATGTCGACGATCAGATCCCCCATGGTGTCCACCAACCCCGATTTCTGCATGTTCAGCCCGAAAAGCTGATCCATGGAAAATTCGAAGATCTCCCAGATAGTGCCGATGAACACCGCGAAACAAAAACCGAAGAAGGCGACCGCCACATGCGGCGCGGCAAAACGGTCCCCCTGGAACATCATGAAGACCAGAACGAACCCGATCAGGCCAAAGCCAATCGCCGACCCGCCATGCATCGCCACGTCCCACCACCAGAAACGCTCATAAAAATCAAAGACCTCACCCAGAAAGAGCGTGCCGCCAACGAACATCACAAGCGCCGCGATGAAACTGGCCGGCACCTTTACGTCGGCCCATTTCGCCACGAAACCCGGGGCCAGCGACAGGATCAACGTGACAAGCGCCACAAAGGCCAGCTCCAACCGCCAACTGCCCAGGGCCCAGGCCGCGACCACCGCCAAGGCCGCCCAGATAATTCGCGCCAACCACGTCTGATCCGAAAACATCGGGTGACACCCCCTTCATTTGGGTTTTTTATGGCCCCATGTTGACCGCATCACCCATCAGGATTGCAACCTATAACCTGCAAAAATGCGTCGGGCTGGATTTGCGCCGCAGGCCAGAACGCAGTCTTGCGGTGATCAATGCGCTCAAGGCACAGGTCGTCGTGCTGCAAGAGGTGGACAAGCGCCTGCCACCCCGGCCCGCCGCCCTGCCGCATGACATGGTCGAGGACGAGGGCTGGCATATCCTGCCCTTCGGCGCGCCGGGTGGCTCGCTTGGCTGGCACGGCAATGCCATGCTGGTACGCGACGGGGTAAAAGCCCTGCAGACCGCCCATATCGATCTGCCGGGGCTGGAACCGCGCGGCGCGATCCGCGCAGAACTGGACACGCCCCTCGGCCCCCTGCGGGTGATCGGGATGCATCTTGGCCTCGTGCGCCGCTATCGCCTCCTGCAACTGGCAACCATCAACCGCGCGCTTGGCAAGCTGCCGCCGCGCCCCACGGTCTTTGCCGGGGATTTCAACGACTGGGGCAATGGCATGGCGCTCGATGCCGCCGTGAAACGCGTGCGTTTCATTCCCGCCCGCGCCTCCTTTCCCGCGCCACGCCCCGTCGCCCCGCTCGACCGCATCGCACTCAGCCCCGAGTTACACGCCGTGGAAAGCGGCGTGCACGGCGCACGGCCCGCCCATATCGCCTCCGATCACCTGCCCGTCTGGGCCGACCTTGACCTGAAATGAGTTCCCCCATGCACCGCTACTTCGTCTACGACGTTTTCACCGAAACCCGCTTTGGCGGCAATCAACTGGCCGTCTTCCCCGAGTCCGAGAGTCTCCCCGAGGGCGCCCTGCAATCCATCGCCGCCGAATTCAACTTTTCCGAGGTGACCTTTATCTACCCGCCCTCGGACCCGAACCACACCGCCCGCGTGCGTATCTTCACCCCGACGATGGAAATCCCCTTCGCCGGTCACCCCACCATCGGAACGGCCAAGGCACTGGCCGACATGGGCCATGGCCCCGACATGGTTTTGGAACTGGGCATCGGCCCGCTATCCTGCAACGCTGGCGCACAAGGCGCGCGCTTTACCACCCAAGCCCCGCTTGAACGTATCGCCTCGCCGGACCCCGCGCTTGTCGCGCGCGCCCTTGACCTCTCGCTCGACCAGATCGACCAAAGCCAACACGCCCCAACCCTCGCCTCCGTCGGCCTGCCCTTCACGCTCACCGCGCTGAAAACCCGCGCCGATCTGGCCGCCTGTCAGCCAGACATGGCCGCCTTCCGCGAGGGTGCAAAGGCGCACCCCCAAGGCCTCGATTTCGCGCAATTCGCCTATGTCCGCGAGGGCGATACCTGCCACGCCCGCATGTTCGCCCCGCTCGACAATATCCCCGAAGACCCCGCCACCGGCAGCGCCTGCGCCGCCTTCGCCGCCTTCCTATACGAGCTCGAAGGTACGCCCCTTGCCCTGACAGTCCAGCAGGGCGAGGACATGGGCCGCCCCAGTACCATTCACCTCTCCGCCGATGGCACCTCGGTCACCGTGGCAGGACAGGCCGTGCGCGTGATGGAAGGCACACTGCTCTAAATCATGGTCACCCCGGATAAGCCCCCAAACCCCAAAGGATAAGGGATCGCCCCACGATCCGCGTTAGACAGGTCCAATGCAGACAACAACCATTCTCGATATTGCCCCGGATGGCACCGTTCAGCCCGCCATACTTCAAAGCCCGCTGCCCGTCTCCGGCTACAGGTGGATTGACAGCGATCCGGACAATCCCGAGGTGACCGCATGGTGCCACGAAAACCTCGATCCGGTCGCAACCGAGGCGCTCCTCGCCTCCGAGACACGGCCCCGCGCCATGGTGATCGGGCAAGGTACGTTGATCCTGATGCGCGGCGTCAACCTCAACCCCGAAGAGCATGTCGACGACATGATCTCGGTCCGGTGCTGGATGGCCAAGGGCCTGATCATAAGCCTGCGCCACAGGACGTCATATGCCCTGCGAGACATCCACACGAAGGTCGATAACGGTGAGGCGCCGGAGGGGCCGATCGCCTTCACCTGCCAACTGGCCGAGGGCCTGATCGACCGGATCGAAAACGTCAGCATCGGACTTGAGGATAGCGTGGATGATCTGGAGGCCGCGATCTTCGAGGACCAGACGACAACCCAAGACGAACACACCCGGCTGGCTGGTCTCAGGCGCCGCGCCATCCGGCTTCGTCGCTATATGGGTCCTATGGCCACCGCCCTGCATGATCTGGGGCGCTTGCTTCCTGAGACCGGCGAGGACAAGGATTCCGCCAAGGTCCGGCTCCACGAGACGGCAAACCGCGCCACTCGCTCGGTTGAGGAACAGGACGCCGCCCGGGACCGGCTGACGGCGCTTGCCGATCACATCGACATGCAACAGGCCGCGCGCCAACAGAACAACGGCTATATCCTGTCGCTGGTGGCCGCGATCTTCCTGCCCCTGAGCTTTATCACCGGACTGTTCGGCGTCAACGTGGCGGGGATGCCGGGAACCCAGAACGACTATGCGTTCTGGATTCTGACCTGCGGGTCATTGGCAATATCGCTTGTTCTGGTCGTTTTCCTCTACTGGAAACGCTGGTTCTAGGCCGCTTTCTTCGGCCCACGTTTGCGCGACCGACGGCGGCGGTTGGTCGAAGCGGGTTTGCCACCGGGCCCACCGGGTTTGCCGCCCGGACGGCCGCCCCGGCCACGGCTCTTGGGCTTAGCATTGGGGTCTGGCAGCTCTTCCCAAGGACGGCCCGAAGCAACAGGAATTTCCAGCTTCATCACCTTCTGGATGTCCTTCAACTCGCCCATTTCGTCGGGGGCGCAAAAGGCGATTGCCGCGCCATCTTTGCCGGCCCGCGCGGTCCGGCCAATCCGGTGCACATAGTTTTCCGGCACATTGGGCAGATCGAAGTTATAAACATGCTTCACGTCGGGAATATCCAGTCCCCGTGCCGCCACATCGGTCGCCACCAGAACCCGCACCTCACCGGCGCGGAAGGCATTCAAAGCGCGCTGCCGCTGGCCCTGGCTCTTGTTGCCGTGAATGGCCGCCACCGCATAACCCGCCTGCTCCAGCTTGCGGGCCAGCTTGTCCGAACCATGCTTGGTGCGGGCAAAGACCAGCGCCAGTTCATCGCGATGCGCATCCAGCAACTCGATCAACAGGTTTGCCTTTTCCGCCTTGGCGATGAAATGCACCGCCTGCGTGACCTTGTCGGCCGCCTTGCCCGGCGGGTTCACCTGCACGCGCTTGGGCTTGTCCAGATAGCTACTGGCGATCTCTTCCATCTGCTTGGCCATGGTGGCCGAAAACAGCATGGTCTGCCGCTCCTCCGGCAACAGCCCGGCAATCTTGCGCAGCGCGTGAATGAACCCGAGGTCCAGCATCTGGTCGGCCTCATCGAGCACCAGAAAGCGGGTTTCCTCCAGCGTCAGCGCGCGACGGTCCAAAAGGTCCAACAGACGCCCCGGCGTGGCCACCAGAATATCGGTGCCGCGCTCAAGCCGCTTGATCTGCGCGCCGATCGAAGCGCCACCGACAACCAAGCCAACCTTCATCGGCGTGTCTTTCACGAACTCGATCAGGGTATCGCGGATCTGCCCCGCCAACTCCCGCGTGGGGGCCAAGATCAGGCTCCGCACGGTCTTGGGCGCGGGCTTGCCGCGCGCCTCGTCCATCAATTGCGCCACCAAGGGCAGCCCGAAGGCCGCCGTCTTGCCGGTGCCGGTCTGCGCCAGCCCCATCACGTCAAACCCATTGAGGGCATGCGGAATCGCCCGCGCCTGAATCGGCGTAGGCTCGGTAATGCCTGTCTTTTCCAGTGCCTTCACCAGCGGGGCAGGCAGCCCCATTTCCTTGAATTGTGACAAATCATGTCCTTCCCGGCAGGGTCGCGCCCATACCGTTACGCCCCCCCGAAACCCGGGCGGCCTTATCGTGGTGTCGCCTGACGCACCTGCCCGGCCTCATGCCAAACAACCGTCAAACGGTTCGGACCCACGCGTGATTTTGGGAACTGTCCTCGAGGTCTCATGTGGCGGATCGACCCGCACGGCTCACGCGGCCGGAGACATCGGTTAAAGGGCAGATGCGCCTTTACTGGCACAAAGTCAAGCATTGGTGGCAAAACGGGTGGATTCATTTTCTCTATAAAGCTATCCAACGCCCCACGACGACCAAGGGGGCGCGCATGTCCGACACCATCACCGACCGTTGCGAGGCCAAGGGCCTGCGCATGACCGGCCAACGCCGAACGATCGCCTCGGTTCTCGAAGAATCCGATGACCACCCCGACGTCGAAGAGCTTTACGCCCGCGCCTCCGCCCGCGATCCGAAAATCTCGATCGCCACGGTCTATCGCACCGTGAAACTCTTTGAAGAGGCCGGAATTCTGGAAAAACTGGAATTCGGCGACGGGCGCGCGCGCTATGAAGATGCCGAACGCGACCACCACGATCACCTGATCGACATGAACTCCGGCGAGGTGATCGAATTTGTCGACCCCGAGATCGAGGCGCTTCAGGAAAAGATCGCCCAGAAACTGGGGTACAAGCTCATTGGCCACCGGCTGGAGCTTTACGGCGTCCCGCTGAACCCCGCGAAAAGATCGGACGGATGAGCACCTCCCCCTCCCCCCGCCTGATGCGGATAGCCATAGGTAGTGTTGCGGTTGGTCTTGGGGTGCTCGCACTCAAGGCAGTGGCTTGGCAACTCACCGGCTCGATCGCGCTGATGTCGGATGCGCTCGAAAGTCTCGTGAACGTGGCCGCCGCTCTGGCCGTGATCGTCGCACTACACGTGGCACATCGCCCCGCCGACGAAAACCACCCCTACGGACACCACAAGGCGGAATTCTTTTCTGCGGTCCTCGAAGGGGTCCTGATCGTCCTCGCCGCCCTGCTGATCCTTCGCGAAGCCTATGCCGGCTTCATCACGCCACGCGCCCTTGATGCACCGCTGACAGGTCTGGCACTCAATGCCGGTGCCAGCCTCATCAACGGGGCATGGGCGGTCGTACTGATCCGCTATGGACGCCGCCACCGTTCGCCTGCTCTGGTGGCCGATGGTAAACACTTGATGACCGACGTGGTCTCGTCGGTCGGGGTTCTTGTGGGCTTTGTCCTTGCCTTTGCCTCTGGCTGGTGGTGGCTCGATCCGGTTATGGCCGCACTGGTCGCCCTCAATATCCTGTGGTCCGGCTGGACCGTCATCAAAGGATCGTTGAGCGGGCTGATGGACGAGGCCGTTTCAGACGAGGAAATGGCGACTATCCGCCGGGTGATTTCCCTTTCCGCCAGCGACGATGACGCACTTGAAGCGCACGATCTGCGCACCCGCCACGCGGGGCAGGTCACCTTCATCGACTTCCATCTCGTGATGCCCGGGGAAACCACGGTCGAAGCCGCCCATAACCTCTGCGACCGGATCGAGGCCGCTCTCATGGAGGCCCTGCCCGATGCCCGCGTCACCATCCATGTTGAACCAGAACACAAGGCAAAGCATAGTGGCATTGTGGTACTGTCATAGCCCGGTTGCTTCCTTGGGCAACCGACCCTAACACGACCCCATAAGCTGACAAGAAAGCCCTGATATGGAAAACCTGCGCGGCAGCGCGTTGATGGTGCTGGCCATGGCCGGCTTTGCGCTCGAAGACATGTTCATCAAACGCCTGTCCGGCGACCTGCCAATCGGGCAGATCCTGATTCTGCTGGGCACTGGCGGCGCGGTGATCTTCGCGCTTGGCGCACTGTCGCGCGGGCACCGGTTGTTCTCGCGTGACCTGATCACCGGCCCCGTCCTTCTGCGCAATCTGGGGGAGTTGATCGGAACGTTGGGCTTCGTCACCGCCATCGCGCTGACGCCGCTGGCCTCGGCCTCGGCCATCCTGCAGGCCACGCCGCTGGCCGTAACCCTCGGGGCCGCCCTCTTTCTGGGCGAAGACGTGGGCTGGCGCCGCTGGAGCGCGATCCTCGTGGGGTTCTGCGGCGTGCTCATGGTGATCCGCCCGGGGCTGGAAGGGTTCGAGCCCGCCTCGCTTTTCGCCGTGCAGGCGGTCGTCGGCCTCGCCCTGCGTGATCTGGCCACCCGGGCCGTGCCACGCACGGTGACCTCCTTGCAACTGTCCTCATACGGTTTTGCCACGGTCGTTCCGGCGGGGTTCGTCATCCTGTGGATGACGGGCGGTGCCGCGGTCCCCACCCCGGCCAACTGGCGCGACATCGCCTTTGCCCTGCTCATCGGGGTGGCCGCCTATTATGCCATCGTCGCCGCCATGCGCGTGGGTGAGGTGAGTTTCGTCACGCCCTTCCGCTACACGCGCCTGATCTTTGCCCTGATCATAGCCGTTCTGGTGTTCGATGAGGCCCCGGACACGATGACCCTGATAGGCGCGGGCATCATCATCACCTCGGGCCTTTACACCCTGTTCCGCGAACGCCGCCTGCGCCGCCGCGCCTGACCTGTTAGCGCTAGCCTTGAAAATAACATATGTTAGCGCTATCAGTCACAGTTGCATTCCCCGTCAGACTTGCTATGGCACCTCCAACCTTTTTCAGTCCGAGGACCAGATCCATGAGCATCATTATCGACATCCACGCCCGCGAAATTCTTGACAGCCGGGGCAACCCCACGGTCGAGGTGGACGTGATCCTCGAAGACGGCACCATGGGCCGCGCCGCCGTGCCCTCGGGCGCCTCGACCGGCGCACATGAGGCCGTGGAACGCCGCGACGGCGACAAAGCCCGCTACATGGGCAAGGGCGTGCTTGAGGCTGTCGCCGCCGTCAACGGCGAGATCGCCGAGGAACTGGTGGGCATGGACGCCACCGAACAGGTCAGCATCGACCAGGCGATGATCGAACTCGACGGCACCCCCAACAAGGGCCGCCTCGGGGCCAACGCCATTTTGGGCGTCAGCCTCGCCGTGGCCAAGGCCGCTGCCGATTTCACCACCCAGCCTCTGTTCCGCTACGTGGGCGGCACCTCGGCCCGTGTCCTGCCGGTGCCGATGATGAACATCATCAACGGCGGCGAACACGCCGATAACCCCATCGACATCCAGGAATTCATGATCATGCCGGTCAGCGCCGAGAACATCCGCGAGGCCGTGCGGATGGGCGCCGAGGTGTTCCACACCCTGAAAAAGGAACTCTCGGCGGCGGGCCTTTCCACCGGCATCGGCGACGAAGGCGGCTTTGCACCCAACCTCTCGTCCACCCGCGAGGCGCTCGATTTCATCCTGAAATCCATCGAGAAAGCGGGCTACACGCCGGGCGAAGACATCTACCTTGCCCTCGATTGCGCCGCGACCGAATACTACAAGGGCGGCAAATACGAACTCGCGGGCGAAGGCAAGTCGCTCAGCTCGGAAGAAAACGTCGACTACCTCAAGGCACTTGTCACCGACTACCCGATCATCTCGATCGAGGACGGCATGTCCGAAGATGACTGGGACGGCTGGAAACTCCTGACCGACGCCATCGGCGACAAGGTGCAACTGGTGGGCGATGACCTGTTCGTCACCAACCCCGCGCGTCTGGCCGACGGCATCGCCAAGGGCGCGGGCAACTCCATGCTGGTCAAGGTCAACCAGATCGGCAGCCTCACCGAAACCCTCAAGGCCGTCGACATGGCCCACCGCGCGCGCATGACCAACGTCATGTCGCACCGCTCGGGCGAGACCGAGGATGCCACCATCGCCGATCTGGCCGTGGCCACTAACTGCGGGCAAATCAAAACCGGCAGCCTCGCGCGCTCGGACCGGTTGGCGAAATACAACCAGTTGATCCGCATCGAGGAAGTCCTTGGCGAAACCGCCCAATACGCGGGCCGCTCGATCCTGCGCCGCTGATCCATCACCACCGGGGCGCATCCTGAATACGCCCCGAAACCTTTTCACGCGGGCCCTAGCTTGGGCCAGGCCCGCGGTATCAGGGAGCATCACCACGCGCAACAACGACAGGTGATGGTGTTCCGGGCCTTTGCCACACCGAAAGCAGCCGCCCTGAAACCTTATTCATGACGAATTCAAAACCAAGCCCGACCTCCTCCGTGGCAAAAAAATGCCGTGGCGTGAAACTTTTTACCTTTTTCCTTCGTGTCTCCGACCAACGCATGGAAACAGGAGTGTCACGACAAAAGAGTTCACGGATGAAACGGCTTTACCCCTCACCCTATTGTCGCCCTTGGCCACACCATTGGGCCGAGCGCCCCCCGAAGGACGCCGCTCATCCGGCCAAAAACCAAGACTCCTGACCGAAGCCACATCAGGATACCTGCGCTGCGTGTTGTCCCCGCCTTACCCAGTGGGTCTGCGCAGGTACGCCCGGCCCCACCAGCATTTCACGATCCCGTATACGTGCCTCTGTCGGTGGGGTCGGGCACTTGTAACCCGATTAACATTCGTCAAACCATGCGGCGCAGCTTCGTGCCATGATTTCATTCCAAAGCTAGTCGCAACATGCAGCGCAGCATCCAAGCGTTGCAGGCATTTCGCCTCAATCTGATGGCTCAGGTCGAAGGCGCATTGCTTTAACGGATAAGGAGGCCAACGATGGCACGATTGTTTTTCCTTATGTCTCTCACTTTGCTGGCCGGATGTGCCGATGAGGACCATTACCCGATTTCCGGCGAAGTATGTCGTCCGGGTGATCCTGTACAAGACATGGACGCCAGCGACTTCGACTGCCCCCCGTCGGGCTAACCCGGTCAAGACAACAGCAGCAGGGGCTTCGCCCCTCGGCCTGCGGCCTCACCCCAGGGTATTTTCTCCAAGAAAAAGCCTGTTGGCATTTTTTCGGGGCCTGACGGATCGCCGTTCTTGAAACGTACGAAAGTCCCGTACGTTTTGTACGTTTCTCACCGTACGCCCTGTTCATTCCGGGGGATACGGGAAAAAATACCGACGCGATACCGACGTTTGGCCGACGCGGAGCAGTGAGGGCATATCGTTGTTAACCAAAGGGTTAGCTGCGATTCGCGCGCCTTACCCCCGGTGGGTGCGGATGAACTCCACCAATTGCGCGGTCGATCCATCCTTGCCCGAGGTCTCGCCACTCTCCAACACCGGCTCGATCTCCTTGGCCAGGGCCTTGCCCAGCTCGACCCCCCATTGATCGAAGGAATTGATGCCCAGCATGACCCCTTCGACAAAGACCCGATGCTCATAAAGCGCCACGATCTGGCCCAGGCGGCGTGGCGTCAGCTTATCATAGACCAGCGTGGTTGAAGGCCGGTTCCCGGGGAAGGCCCGGTGTGCGGCCTGCCGCTCTAACTCCTTTCCGGAAAAGCCTTTTTCCGCCATCAGCCCACGCGCCTCATCCATGCTGCGCCCCCGCATCAGGGCCTCGGATTGCGCCAGGCAATTGGCCACCAGAAGGGTGTGGTGATGGGCAAGGTCAGGCTCATGGCCCTGAGCTGCCACCATGAATTCACAGGGCACCACCTGCGTGCCTTGGTGAATGAGCTGGTAAAAGGCGTGTTGACCGTTGGTGCCCGGCTCCCCCCAGACGACCGGGCCCGACGGGAGATCCAGCGGCTCCCCCGCCATGCTGACCCGCTTGCCGTTGCTTTCCATCTCCAATTGCTGGAAATAGGCAGGCAACCTGCCAAGCCTTTGATCATATGGCAAAACCGCCCTCGTCGGATAGCCGCACCCCTGATGATGCCACAGCCCCGCAAGCGCCAGAAGCACAGGCATATTCTCCGGCAAAGGGGCCTCGCGGAAGTGGCGATCCATCGCCGCCGCGCCCTCCAGCATCTCACGAAACCGCACAGGGCCGATGGCAATCATGATGGCAAGACCGATCGGCCCCCACATGGAATATCGCCCGCCGACCCAATCCTCGAAGCCAAAGATACGCTCGGGCGAGATGCCGAAATCGGCCACTTTATCGTCTGCCGTCGACAGCGCGACGAATTGCTTGCCCGGATCGTCAACCCCCTCGGCCATCCAGGCCCGCGCGGTCGCGGCATTGGCCATGGTCTCGGTGGTGGTAAAGCTTTTGGAGGCCACGATGACAAGCGTCGTGGCCGGGTCAAGCCCTTGAAGACAATCGTGAATATCCGCTCCATCCACGTTCGACACGAAATGGCATCGCGGCCCGTCGTGGTAGGGGGCAAGCGCCAGCGTCGCCATTTCCGGGCCAAGGTGCGACCCCCCAATGCCGATATTCACCACATCGGTGACCCTGCCACCCTGCCCTTGGACAACACCCGCGCGCAGGTCCTCGGCAAAGCCCTCCATACGCGCCAGGGTCTTGAGCACTCCGGGCATCACGTCACGCCCGTCGACCAAGATCGGCTCCGCGCTCAGATTGCGCAATGCGGTATGCAAAACCGCCCGGCCCTCGGTCTTGTTGATCGCTTGGCCCGCGAACATTGCATCGCGCTTGGCGGCCACCTCGCAGGTCTCGCACCACTCCAGAAGCGCCTCCAGCACCTCGTGGGTGATCCGCGTCTTTGAATAGTCGAACAAAAGGCCATCAAAGTGGATCGAGAACTCCCGGGCGCGGTCCGGGGCCTTTTCGAATAACTCGATGATATCGCCACTGGCCCTTGCGGCCAGGTTTCGAATGCGATCAATCATACCAAAACCTTTACTTGCACCAATGCACGTTCATGTCGTCCAGAACCGCCCGCACCGGCGCATCGCGTGCAGGCAGGGTTTGCGCCCGGTCAAGCGCGGCCCGCTTGGACGACCCGGTGATCACCAGATGCTTGGACATCGCGTCATTCAGCACCCGCGCCGTAAGCGTCACCCGTGGCTCGGGCGCTCCGGGGGCGCGCATCGGCACCAGAACCGGCGCGCGCTTGTCCAGGGCCGTATCCAGATTGTCGGCCCCCGGAAAAATCGAGGCCGTGTGCATATCCTCGCCCATGCCCAGCAAGAGCACAGAGATCGGCAGGCGCGGAATGATATAAGCCTCAAGCTCCGCAAGAACCGCCTCGGGCGCCTCGGCTTTGGCATAAAGGGGCAGGTAATTCGCCTTGGCCGCCTTGCCCACCAATAGTCGCTCACGGATCATCCGGGTGTTCGACCGTACATGCACCTCGGGCACCCAACGTTCATCGCTCAGCATGACGTCAACCCGGCTCCAATCCAATTCGGCATCGCACAGGTCATCGAAAATCGGCCCCGGGCTGGAGCCGCCCGGCACAACGAAAAGCGCGCGCTCTTCGTGGTCCAACGTGGCTTTCAACTCACCGGCCAGATGGTTGGCCAGATCGATGGCCAGCATTTCGTCGTCTGCATATTCGATCAGGTTCATGGCTTTATCTCCCGCCAGTGCCGCCCGTCGCGGTGAATAAGCGCCAGCGCCTCATCCGGCCCCGACGACCCCGAGGCATAGGGCAAGGGCGGCTCGCCTCGGGCTTCCCACTCCGCGATCATCGGATCGGTCCAGGCCCAGGCCTCCTCGACCTCGTCATCGCGCATGAAGAGTGTCTGGTTTCCTCGGATAACATCCATGATAAGCCGTTCATAGGCATCCGGGAAGTCCGCGTCGTCCGGGCCCAAAGCCTCGGCAAAGGTCATGTCCAGCGGGACATCGATCAGGCGCATCCCCCCCGGCCCCGGTTCCTTGATGGTCACGCCCAGTTCGATCCCCTCGTTCGGCTGCAAGCGGATGGTGAGGATATTGGCATGGCGCCCGGCCTCGGCCCCGAAAATCGAATGCGGCGCATCCTTGAAGACAACGGCAATCTCGCTGGCCCGCGCCTTCAGGCGCTTGCCTGTGCGCAGGTAGAACGGCGTTCCGGCCCACCGCCAGTTGCTTACATGCGCCTTGAGCGCCACGAAGCTTTCCGTCGTACTACCTTGGTTCTCAACTTGCTCATTGTAGCCCGGCGCATCGCTGCTGGCCTCGTATTGGCCGCGCACCACGTCCCCCGGCTCCACCGGATCAAGCGCACGGATGACCTTGAGCTTCTCGTCGCGCACCGGGTCCGGCTCGAACTTGGCAGGCGGCTCCATGGCGATCAGGCACAAAAGCTGCATCAGGTGGTTTTGCATCATGTCCCGCACCGCACCGGCCCGGTCATAATACTCGCCACGCCCGCCTACCCCCACGCTTTCGGCCACCGTGATCTGGATGTGATCGACGTACTGGCTGTTCCACAACGGCTCGAACAAGGTATTGCCAAAGCGGACCGCCATCAGGTTCTGCACCGTTTCCTTCCCAAGGTAATGATCGATCCGGTAAATCTGATGCTCGTGGAAATGCTGCGCCAGCGTGGCATTCAACGCCTTCGCGCTCTCCAGATCCCGGCCAAAGGGCTTTTCCACGACGATCCGGCTGTCATGATCGGCCATGCCATGCTTATGAAGCCGCTCGGCCAACTCCCCGAACAACCGCGGCCCGACCGAGAAGTAAAAGGCCCTGATCCGGTCCGAATTCACCTCGCGCTCCAAATCGTCCCAGCCGGTCTCGCCCATGGCATCGACCACCACGTAACCCAAGCGCCCTAAAAAGGCCTCCAAGGCCTCGCTATCCCGGGCCGAGGCCGGGTCGAACTCGGCAATGGCTTCGCGCACCATGGCACGGTACCCGTCCACGTCCAGATCGCTGCGCGCAGCGCCAATGACGCGTGACTCCGCATCCATCTGGCCCGCGCGGAACCTGCGAAACAGGCCCGGCAGAATCTTGCGCCGCGCCAAATCCCCCGTCCCGCCAAAAATCACTAGGTCGAAGGGATCGACCGGAATGACACGCGATACCATTCTGAAACTCCTGCCAGTGCGCCCTATTCCAAAATCAGGCAGCGCCTTGGTGCAAGTCTAGCACGACACAGACTGTTCACAATGGTGTCAGGCCCTCGCTGGGGCCTTTCTTTCACGCTGCTCCAAGGCTACCTGAATGAGGCAAGCAACCAACAGGCCCCCCATGAAGGATACCATCGCCAACACTGGCAAGTTTCAGGATCCGCAATTGACCGCCGATGGCACACCCCGCGCCATTGTCCCCTTGTCCAATCCGGAAACCCTTTGGTTCAACACCGGCACACTGTGCAATATCACCTGCGCCAACTGCTACATCGAAAGCTCCCCCACCAACGATGCCCTCGTCTACATGACCGAGGCCGAGGTCACGGATTACCTCGACCAGATCGAAACCCGCGACTGGCCCATCGAAGAGATCGGCTTTACCGGCGGGGAACCCTTCATGAACCCGGAAATGATCGGCATGGCCCGCGCCGCGCTGACGCGCGGATACAGGGTTTTGATCCTCACCAACGCCATGCGCCCGATGATGCGCCGCCGCGTGCAGGAGGGGCTTCGGGACCTTGCCGCGGACTACGGCGATAAGCTGACCCTGCGCATCTCCGTTGATCACTGGTCGGAAACCAACCACGACACCGAACGCGGCCCCGGCGCCTTCCGGCGCACCCTCGAAGGGATGCAATGGCTGCGCGATGCAGGTATCCGCATGACCGTCGCAGGCCGCACCGTCTGGGGCGAGGACGAGGGCAAGGGCCGTCAAGGCTATGCCGATCTTTTCGCCACGCATGGTTTCGCGATAGACGCTTCCAACCCGGGCGAAACCGTCCTGTTCCCCGAAATGGACGAATCCACGGAAGTTCCCGAGATCACGACCGCCTGCTGGGACATCCTCGGAAAATCCCCCGACAGCGTGATGTGCGCCTCCTCGCGCATGGTGGTCAAACGCAAGGGCGCTGCGCGGCCTGCCGTTCTGGCCTGTACCCTCTTGCCCTACGCACCCGAATTCGAACTGGGCGCAACACTGGCCGAGGCCGAGCGTGACGTGGCCCTCAACCACCCGCATTGCGCCAAGTTCTGCGTTCTGGGCGGGGCAAGCTGTTCGGCCTAGACCGCGCTTGACGCGACCGCCCCGTTGGGGCATCGCCTGCCGCATGCAGATCACCACCCTCATCCTTGGCGCAGGCGCCGCCGGCATGATGTGCGCGGCCCATGCAGGCCCCGGCACGCTGGTCATAGATCACGCGAAACGCCCGGGCGAGAAAATCCGCATATCCGGCGGCGGGCGGTGCAATTTCACCAACCTATACACTGAACCCGCCAATTTCCTCGGGGCAAACAGGCATTTCCACAAATCCGCCCTCTCCCGCTATACGCAATGGGATTTCATCGATCTCGTCGCGCGCCACGGCATCGCCTATCACGAGAAAACGCTGGGGCAACTTTTCTGCGACGGGAAGTCCACACAGATCATCGAAATGCTCCGCATGGAAATGACCCAATCCGGGGCCGACCTCTGGCTTGATTGCACACTGGCCGATCTGGGCCATGATGGCAGTCATTTCACCGCCACGCTCGACCACGCAGGCACCCGCAAGACCGTCACCGCGCAAAACATCGTGCTGGCCACCGGGGGCAAATCCATCCCCAAGATGGGGGCGACCGGACTGGCCTATGACATCGCCCAACAGTTCGGCCATACGGTGACTGAAACCCGCCCCGCCCTCGTGCCGCTCACCTTTTCCGACCAACGCTTCGCGCCACTTTCCGGCACCTCCGCCCCGGCCCGCGTCTCGAATACCCGCACCGCCTTCGACGAGGCGGTGCTTTTCACCCATCGCGGCCTCTCCGGCCCGGCGATCCTGCAAATCTCCTCCTACTGGCGCGAGGGTGAAGAAATCGAGATCGACCTCGCTCCCGACGGCCACCTCCTTGAAGCCCTCAAGACGCAACGCCAAGCCCAGGGCCGCCGCAACCTGACCACCGAACTGGCCAAACACCTGCCCGCCAAGCTGATCGAGCATCTGGCGCAGGAGATTGATTTAAAAGGCAACCTTGCCGATCAATCCGACGCCCGCCTGACCGACGTGACCGGCCACCTGCGCCACTGGCGGCTCAAGCCCACGGGCTCCGAAGGCTACCGCACCGCCGAAGTCACCCTTGGCGGCATCGACACCGATGGGTTTTCCTCCAAAACCATGATGTCAAAATCCATTCCCGGCCTTTATGCCATTGGCGAGGCCGTGGATGTCACCGGCTGGCTCGGCGGCTACAACTTCCAATGGGCGTGGTCCTCGGGCTGGGTCGCAGGGACCGCCATCCGGGAATCCTCCTAAGCCATTCTTCTTTTTACAAATATCCCGGGGAATCGCCCGCAGGGCGATGGGGCAGAGCCCCGATACATTCACCCGCCGATATGCCGTTTCACCTGCGCGATGAAATCCTCGCCGCGCTTTTCGAAACTATCGTATTGATCGAAACTCGCGGCCGCCGGGGCCAAAAGCACGGTATCCCCGGGCTCGGCCTCTTGTGCCGCTCTGGCCACCGCAGCTTCCATCGTCGTGCAGACCTCGGCCTCGACCCCTTCCAGTCCAAGCGAAAACTGCGCCGCCTCTCGCCCAATCACATAGGCTTTCACGACATTCCCAAGCCCCGATGCCAGCCCGTCAAGTCCGCCATCCTTCTCCAGCCCCCCACAAATCCAGCGGATATTGTCGAAGGCCAAAAGCGCCTTGAGGGCGGAATCCACGTTGGTCGCCTTGCTGTCATTGACGAAAGCCACACCATTCGCCTCGCCAATCCGCTGACTGCGGTGCGGCAATCCCGCAAAGCTGTGAAACGCCCGCTCGATCACCTTGGGCGCAAGACCCAACGTGCGACAGGCCGCATAGGCGGCACAGGCATTCTGATGGTTGTGCACGCCGGGTAACCCCTTGATTTCGCGTAGATCAATTGATCCCGCCTGCTTGCCCTTGCGATACTCCGACAAGAACCCCTTGCGCGCGAAGACCATCCATCCCGGCCCCGACAGCTTCCCCTTGGCCGAGACCCGAATGACCCGGTCGTCGCCGCGCCCCTCGGCCAGTTGCCCGGCCAGAAACAGCCCCTCGTCCTCGTCCACACCGATCACCGCGCGGTCCGGCCCGCCCTCGGCAAAAAGCCTGCGCTTGGCTGCAAAATAGCCGCCCAGACCGGCGTGCCGGTCCAAGTGATCGGGGGTCAGATTGGTGAAAACCGCAATATCCGGCGTCAGGGCGCGGGCCAATTCGGTCTGGTAGCTGCTGAGTTCCAGAACCACTACACCGCCATCCCCGGGCGGGTCGATGTCCAGCACCCCCCGGCCGATGTTACCGGCCAGTTGCACGTCGCGCCCGACCTCCTCAAGAACATGGTGAATGAGGGCGGAAGTCGTTGATTTTCCATTGCTTCCCGTGACCGCGATCACCTTGGGCGGCTGGTCGTAGCTGGCCCAGTTCGAGCCTGACAGCGACCGGAAGAACAACCCGATGTCATTGTCCACCGGAACACCTGCACGCAGGGCGGCGGCGACCACCTTGTTGGGGCTGGGGTAAAGATGCGGAATACCGGGCGAGACGATCAGGCTGGCCACGTCATCGAAGGCCCCCTCGCGGAACAACTCCTTGATCTCGAAACCTTCTTCGTGTGCCGCCTCTTGTGCCGCGGGGTTATCGTCCCACGCCAGAACTTGCGCGCCACCGGCCCGCAAGGCCCGCGCCGCCGAAAGGCCCGAGCGCCCCAATCCCAGTACGGCGACCTTTGCCCCCTCGAAACCCTGAACCGGAATCATGCCCCGCCCCCGTCATTAATCATAGCGCACCCTGCCCCGAGCGTCGCGGCCTTGCAAGATGGGGCAGTGCACCAAACATAGGCGGGGTTTTCTATGACCATGGCCCAACGACCACCCGCCGCCGAAACAGTCCCGAAATCTTCAAAAGATTTCGGACCGATGTCTTTTCAAGACATCGGCACCTTACCTCACCTTCAGCGTCGCCAGCCCGATCAGCGCGAGGATCAGGGCGATGATCCAGAAGCGGATCACGATCTGCGGCTCGGCCCAGCCCTTTTTCTCATAGTGGTGGTGAATCGGCGCCATCAGGAAGACACGTTTGCCGGTGCGTTTGAAGTAAAGCACCTGAATGATCACCGAAAGCGCCTCGGCCACAAAGAGGCCGCCGATGATGCCCAGGACGATCTCGTGCTTGGTGGCCACAGCAATTGCCCCAAGCGCGCCGCCAAGCGCGAGTGAGCCGGTATCCCCCATGAAAACGGCGGCGGGCGGTGCGTTGTACCACAGGAACCCCAGACCGCCCCCGGCAAGCCCCGCGACAAAGATCAGGATCTCGCCCGTGCCGGGCACGTAATGCACATCGAGGTAATCGGTGAAATCCACCCGCCCCACTGCATAGGCGATCACGCCAAGCGCCCCGGCGGCGATCATCACCGGCATGATGGCCAGCCCGTCCAGCCCATCGGTCAGGTTCACCGCGTTGGCCGCGCCCACCACGACGAACATCGCGAAGGGAATGAAGAACAAGCCAAGGTTCAACAGCGCGTCCTTGAAAAACGGGAAGGCCAGGCGCCCCGAAAGCGGGTCATACTCCTCGACCCGCGCGGCAAGGGCCACGTCATTCACCCCGTGCAGGTACATCGCCCAATAGGCCGCGATCCCGGCAATGGCAAACCCCAGACCAAGGCGCACCTTGCCCGAGACCCCGGCCACGTTGCCCTTGGACACCTTGGCATAGTCATCGGCAAAGCCGATCAGGCCAAAGGCCAGCGTCACGAAAAGCACCATCCAGACAAAACCATTGTCCAATCGCGCCCAGAACAGCGTGGAGGTCACAAGCGCACCGACGATCAACAGCCCGCCCATGGTGGGCGTGCCGGACTTGGCGAAATGGGTTTCCGGGCCATCGTCGCGAATGGGCTGCCCCTTGCCCTGTCGCTTGCGCAGCACGTTGATCAGCGGCGGGCCGAAGATGAAGCCAAAGAACAGTGCCGTCATGAAGGCCCCACCCGCGCGCAGGGTGATGTAGCGGAAAAGGTTGAAGAAATCGCCACCATCCGAGAGGGCGGTCAGCCAATAGAGCATTACGTGTTCCTTTTCTCTTCAACCGTTTCGCGTCCCACGCGGCGCAGGGCATCGACCACGCGGCTGACGTGACTGCCCTTCGATCCCTTGACCAGCACCACATCGCCCGCATCGACAAGCCGGTGCGCCTTATCCGCCAAAGCCTCGGCCGAGTCCACATGCTCTCCGCGCAGGGGCTCCGGCAAAGCCTCGTATAGCGCGGCCATGCGGGAGCCGACACAATGCACGACATCCAGTGCCGCCACATATGGCAAATCGGACAGGGCCGCATGGAGCTGTATTTCGTCCTCGCCCAGTTCCAGCATATCACCCAGAATCGCAACGCGCCGTCCCTTGGCAACCCGACCCACCCCGTCGCGCGGGGTGGATGCGGCCAGCACCTCCAATGACGCGGCCATGGAGGTTGGGTTGGCGTTGAAGGCATCGTCGATCAGGTCGAACGTCAGGTCCTCGTCGTCATGGTCCAGCGCGATCACCTCGCGGGTGCCGCGCCCGGCAGGCGGATGCCAGCGGGCAAGGTCCATCGCGGCGCGCACCGGGTCGGCGCCAAGCGCCTCGACCGCGGCCAGCGTGGCAAGGCCGTTCATCGCGAAATGCCGCCCCGGCGTGGAAATCTTGAACAATTGCGGCCCGCCCGGAAGGTCAGCCTGCACCACGGTGGTCTCATCACTCAGGCGCACGTCCATCAGGCGATATTGGCATTCCTCGCAAGCGCCAAAGCGCGCCACCGGTCCGCCGCTGGCCCAAGCCGCGCCTTCCATGGTGCGCACCAAGTCGCTGTCCAGATCGCCGTTGAAGATGCAGGTGCCGTTGTCTTCCAGCCCGTCGAAGATCGCGGATTTTTCAATCGCGATTCCATTGAGATCCTCGAAAGCCTCAAGATGGGCGGCGGCAACGGTGGTGATCATCGCCACATGGGGCCGCGCCATGCGCGAGAGCGGGGCAATTTCGCCGGGGTGGTTCATGCCGATCTCGATCACGGCAAACTCCGTGTCCGCGGGCATCCGCGCCAGTGTCAGGGGCACGCCCCAATGGTTGTTGTAACTGGCCTCGGCGGCATGGGTCCGACCCTGTTGGGAAAGCACATCGCGCAGCATTTCTTTGGTCGAGGTTTTCCCGACCGAGCCGGTGACGGCCACCACGCGGGCCTGCGTCCGGGCGCGGGCGGCGCGGCCCATGGCCTCAAGCCCCGTCAACACGTCATCGACAATCAAGAGCGGCGCATCCTCGGCCACGCCCTCGGGGATATGGCTGACCAAGGCCGCTGCCGCACCTTTCTCAAGCGCTTGCGCCACGAAATCATGCCCGTCGCGCGCAGCCTTCAGGGCAACGAACAAGTCGCCCGGTTCGATCGTGCGGGTGTCGATCGACACGCCTGCCGCCTGCCAATCACGGGTGACGTGCCCATCCGTCGCCTTTGCCGCATCCTGCGAAGTCCAGAGCGTCATGCCAGCCCCCCATCCAAGGCAGACACGGCCACGCTGGCCTGTTCGCTGTCGTCAAAGGGGAAAACATCATCGCCCACGATCTGGCCGCTTTCATGCCCCTTGCCGCAGATCAGAAGGGCATCCCCCGGCCCCAACATATCGACGCCGCGCAGGATCGCCTCGGCGCGGTCGCCCACCTCCGTGGCCTCCGGCGCGCCCTCCATCACGGCGGCGCGGATCACGCCCGGGTCTTCGCTGCGCGGGTTGTCGTCGGTGACGATCACCAGATCGGCATTTGCCGCCGCCGCGCGGCCCATAAGCGGGCGTTTGGCGGTGTCACGATCCCCGCCCGCGCCCACGATGGCCACCAGACGCCCCATGACATGCGGGCGCAGCGCGGCAAGCGCAGTCGCCACGGCATCGGGGGTATGGGCATAATCCACGAACACCGCCGCCCCGTTGGAGCGGGTCGCGGCCAGTTGCATCCGGCCCTTGACGGTGCGCATATGCGGCAGGGTCTCGAAGACCTCCTGCGCGTCGGCCCCGGCCCCGATCACAAGGCCCGCGGCCAGCAGCACGTTTTCCGCCTGGAACCCGCCGATGAGCGGCAAGCGGACCTGTTGCACCCGGCCTTTCCAGTCGAACCGGAGCTCCTGCCCCGTGGCCTCGAACCGTTGGGCCTGCAATTGCAGGTCGCATCCCGGCGCACGCCCCACCGTGATCAGGTCCTGCCCCCGTGCGCGGGCAATCTCGGCCACGCGGGCAACGGCGGGGTCGTCCATGTTCAAAACCGCCACGCCATCCTCGGGCAGGACACGGTCAAACAGGCCCGTCTTGGCGTTGAAATAGGCCTCGAAACTCTCGTGGTAATCCAGATGGTCCTGCGTGAAATTGGTGAACCCCGCCGCCTGGATGCGCACCCCGTCAAGGCGGCCCTGATCCAACCCATGGCTGGAGGCCTCCATCGCGGCATGGGTCACGCCCTCGGCCTCTGCCGCCGCCAACACACGGTGCAGGGTGATGGGGTCGGGCGTGGTGTGCGCAAGCGGCGCCTCGAACGCCCCTTCGACCCCGGTCGTCCCGAGGTTGATCGCGTCAAAGCCCATCTCGGCCCATATCTGGCGGCAAAAGCTGCTGACCGAGGTTTTGCCATTGGTGCCTGTGACGGCGACCATGACTTCGGGCTGCGCGCCGAACCACAGGGCTGCGGCATAGGCCAGCGTCTGGCGCGGGTCTTCGGCCACGATCAGCGCGGCATCGCTGAGGTTTAGAAACTCGGCAGCAAGCCGTGCGCCACGGGCATCGGTCAGGATGGCCCCCGCCCCCATGCGCAGGGCATACTGGATGAACTCGCCGCCATGCACGCGGCTTCCGGGAAGGGCGGCGAATAGAAACCCTTCTTTCACCTCGCGGCTGTCCACGGCCAAGCCCGTCACACGCGCTTGCCGCCCGCCCTGGGCCGTCAGCCCCAGTTCCGCCAGTGATTTCACCTGCCCCACCATCACACCCCGCCTATATGGCTCAATTCGACGTGAGCGTTATACCAGCCAGTTCGCCGGGTTCAATCTCGGGACGCAGCCCCAGAAGCGGTGCGATGCGGCGGATGATCTCGGCAGCAACGGGGACGGCCGTCCAACCGGCGGTGCGCCGGGGGATCTCACCACTGGTCTCCACCGGCTCATCGAGGGTGACCACCAGAACATATTTCGGGTCATGCGCGGGAAAGACGCTGGCAAAGGTGGCAATCACCTTGTCCTCGTAATACCCGCCGCCCTGCTCCTTGGGCTTATCGGCTGTGCCCGTCTTGCCGCCCACCGCATAGCCCGGCACCTCGCCGAAACTGGCCGTGCCTTCGGTGACGACCTTGCGCAACATGGCAAGGGCCTTTTGCGACGAGGCCCGCGACAGGACACGCGGACCGGTGGCCGGACCTTCCTGTTTAAGAAGCGTCGGCACCACGCGATTGCCGCCATTGGCCAGCGTCGCATAGGCCGAGGCAAGATGCAGCGGGCTTGCCGATAGCCCATGACCATAGGAAATCGTCATTGCGGACAGCTCGGACCACTTGGGCGGCAACAAAGGCGTACCGCCCTTGGCCTCGACCATCTCAAGCGGTGTCGGTTCAAAAAAACCGAGACTCTCAAGAAATTCCTGTTGCCGTTTTGCGCCGATCATCTGCGCGATACGGGCGGTTCCGATATTCGAGGATTTGACGATCACTTTCGTTGCCGAAAGCTCGGCCCCGTAGTTATGGAAATCACGAATACGATACTTGCCCCAACGCAGCGGGCCCTTGGTGTCGATCATCGTGTCGGGGTTGATCAGGCCCAACTCCATGGCCTGCGCCACGGCGAATATCTTGAAGGTCGATCCCAGTTCATACACCCCCTGAACAGCCCGGTTGAACAAAGGGCTGTCACCGGGGTTGCCCTCCGTTGGCGGGCGGGGCCGGTCATTGGGGTCGAAATCGGGCAGCGAGGCGATCGAGATAACCTCGCCCGACCGCACATCCATCAGGATTGCCGCCGCCCCCCGGGCATTCATCAGGCTCATACCGCCATGCAACACCCGCTCGGTCGCGGCCTGCACCGACAGGTCCAACGACAATTCAAGCGGCTTGTGGCCAAGCGCCGGATCACGCAGGCGCTCGTCATAGAATTTCTCGATCCCCGCCACGCCGATGACCTCGGCGGCATGCACGCCCTCGCGGCCAAAGCTGGCCCCGCCCAGAACATGAGCGGCCAGCTTGCCATTGGGATAAAGCCGCATCTCGCGCGGGCCGAACAAAAGCCCCGGCTCGCCAATGTCATGCACCGCCTGCTTTTGTTCGGGGCTGAGTTTTTTCTTGATCCACAGGAACTTGCGCTTGCCGGTGAAATCCTTGAGCAGGCGCTCTTCCTTCAGGTCCGGGAAAATCTTGACCAGTTCACGCGCCGCGCGCTCGGGGTCGATCATCTGCGGGGGTTGCGCATAAAGGCTGTGGGTCTCGAAGTTGGTCGCCATGATGCGGCCCCTGCGATCCACGATATCCGCGCGCTGCGCCAGGATCTGCGCCCCGGCCACCGAGGTGCGCGGCTCGGCAGGTTCGGAATGGGCCAGAACGCCCATCCGCCCGCCAATCACCGCAAAAGCACAGGTAAACATCACGCCCAAGACCAAAAGCCGCCCCTCGGCACGCTTGCGGGCGCGGTCGCGCATCTGTTCATGGCGGATGCGGATATTCTCGCGCTCGATGGCGTCGGGGTTTTCGCCCTTTGCCCGGGCCTCAAGGATACGCGCCAGCGGGCGCAGCGGCGTGCGGATCATTGCGCGGCCTCCTCATCCATGTTGGATACTTCCACGGGGTTCAGCACCGGCAGCTTGTCGTCCTCGGGGAAAGCCACCTGATCAATCCGGCCAAATTGGTAAGGTTGCAGCGGCAACAGGCCCAGCTTGTCGAAATTCAAATCCGCCAGATCACGCAAGCGATCCGGACGATTGAGGTAAGCCCATTCAGCATTGAGCACCCGAAGGCGTTGACGCGCATTGGAAATCTCGCGCTGAAGCTGCTCGGCCTTGGCCTGTGCTTCCTGCGTTTCGTAATTCTCATGGTAGGCCCAGAAGGCAAGGCCAATGACCATCATCGCGGAAAGGATGTAAAACAGGCTGCGCATTATCTGTCCCCCTTAAGAAGCGGCATGCCCATGGCTTTGCGGTCGGATGTGCCGGGCGCGGCACTGGTCCGGGTGGCAACGCGCAGCTTGGCACTGCGCGCGCGTGGGTTCTCGGCCAGTTCCTCGGCATCCGGGCCGATGGCCTTTTTTGACTTGAGCGTGAATTGCGGATCTGGCTTTTCGATCTGCGGGGCGTGGCGGCTGCCGCCCCCACCGCCGCCCGACCGCGCGGTCAGAAAGCGTTTCACCATCCTGTCCTCGATGGAATGGAAGGTGACCACGGCCAGTTGCCCGCCGGGCCTGAGCGCCCGTTCGGCCGCCTCAAGCCCGGCCAGCAATTCACCGTATTCATCGTTCACCGCGATGCGGATCGCCTGAAAACTGCGGGTCGCCGGATGGGCCTGACCCGGTTTGGCGCGCGGCAGGCATTTTTCAATGATATCAGCGAGTTGAAGCGTGGTTTCAATGCGCGCCTCGTTGCGCGCCCGGCCGATCGCCTTGGCAATCCGGCGACTTGCGCGCTCTTCCCCGTAAAGAAACAGGATATCGGCCAGCTCCGCCTCGGGCGTGTCATTCACCAGATCGGCAGCCGTTGGCCCCTCCTGGCTCATCCGCATATCCAGCGGGCCGTCCTTCATGAAGGAAAACCCGCGCTCGGCCTGATCCAGCTGCATCGAGGACACGCCCAGATCAAGCACCACGCCATCCACGCCCTCGGCATGGTCATCCATGTTGGAAAAGGTGTCTCGCACCAGCGTGAGACGGTCACCATAGCCCGCGCCCCACTCTTGCGCCATCTGCAAGGCCAGCGGGTCGCGATCAATGCCAATAACGCGCTCGGCCCCGGCCTCCAAAAGGCCACGGGTATAGCCGCCCGCGCCAAGCGTACCATCGATCCAAACGCCCGCGACAGGCGCAACAGCCTGCAACAAGGGGCGCAGTAAAACCGGGATATGCGGGTCAGTTTCGGGGGCTTTGGCAGCGGCAGCCATCCGTCACTCCCCTTTCGCCCCATCCAGGAAGACCAATGGGTCGAAATCCTCGGGCAGTTCGTCCAGCCATTCTTCGGTCTTGGCCAGCTCCTCGGCCTCGTAGGTCTCGGGCTTCCAGATCTGGAAAGTATCGCCGGCGGCGATGAAAAACGCCTCCCCCTCAAGGTCGATCTTCTGACGCAGCTTGGCAGGCAGCACCAGCCGCCCGGTCTCGTCGACATTGGTGGGATAGCTCTGGCCGTGAAACAGCCGTTGCAGCATCTTGCGCTCCATGGAACCGCGCGGCAGGGCATCGATCTTGTTGTCGACCTCCTCAATCGCTTCCATGGTGTAACATTCAAGGTAATTGCGGCGATGATCGCCATAGACGATCACAAGCTCGGGCGCGTCGCCCGGGGTCCAGTTTGGATCGGAGGATTCGAGAACACGGCGGAAAGAGGCCGGGATCGACACCCTGCCCTTCGTGTCCACCTTGTGGTGGCTCTCGCCTCTGAACCTGCGAACCACTGTCCCGTCCGCCCTTCTGTTGGTGCCGGTGGGAATTCACCGGTCTTTAAACGAAACGACGGATTGAGCTGCTGCCACTGCCCAATCCGCCGCCCTCGTCCCGCCTAGCGGGTAGTCCAGCTGCGCGCGCCACCTGGGGGGATGTCTGCTCGCCCGCGCGCCGGATCTCTTGTTTCGATGAAAGCGGGTGCCTGTATGAAACCTGACTTTGGGGATTTTGTTTCGGGGTCTTTTTAGCGCCCCTTGTTCCCGTCCTCATCGTGAATACAGGGATGCCATGGGAATTCATGGAAATCAATAACTTTTTGAGGGAAATCGGCACAACACCTTGTCTCAAAGCCCCTTCAAAAACAAGATGATGTGGTGATTTTGGCAAATATGACGCATCACCTAGCGCGACAACAAAGCTTCAGCACAACATATAGTGCAAATCATGAAGCCAAATAATTTCCCACGAATTCCCGGATTTTTTGGATAATTGCGCCAAAGCGCCCCCGAATTCCCAAGAATTGCAGCTGTGAATCACAGGATTCACTCACGATTCAAGGTATGATTCGTAAAATCGACCTAGTTTCCCATTGGTGCGCGCCGCATATCCCATGCTTTCCCACGGGGGCATCCCATGCTTTCCCGTGGGCCGTCCCACGGTATCCCAAATGATGGATGCGTCAGCCGCCCTGCCCGTCAGACAGCCATTTGTACATCACCCGGGCATCCACCAGTCCCTGCTCGGGATGGTTGAAGGCTTTGGGCAAACGGCCCACAGTCTCAAAGCCCATCTTTTCCCAAAGCCCGATAGCACCGGTGTTGGTCTCGACCACCAGGTTAAATTGCATCGCAAGATAGCCCAGCTTCACGGCCTCGCCCTGACTATGGGCGCACATGGCCCGGGCAATCCCCTGCCCGCGCGCGTCCGGCGCCACCATGTACCCACAGTTGCATACATGCGAACCGCCGCCAGCGTGATTGGTCTTGATATAATAGGTGCCAAGAATGCGCCCCTCGGCCTCGGCCACGTAGCAGGCACGCGGCACATCCATCCAAAGCTCTAGCGCACGGTCCCGTGTGATCCCGGGGTCAACGGCATAGGTGTCACCCGCGCGGATCACATCACGCAAAATCGGCCACAGCGCCTCGGCGTCCTCCGCCCGCGCAGACCGAATCTCAAATTGTGGCGAAATATTCACGCTCTCCCCCCGCACCCAACAGCGGAGGCACCCTAGACCGATGCACAAGCGCAAACAAGATCAAGCGCTCGCGCATCGGTGGCTTTCCTGCGTCAGGTCCGGACGACCATGACCGAACACTTCGCATGCTCGGCGATCTTGCCGCCATTCGACGGCCAGACATAGTCCATGATGTTGGGCATATGGCTTTGCATCACCACCAGATCGGCGCCAGTGGTGCCAATCGCCTTCATCAAGGCGTCGTCGACATCGGCACTGGGGTCATGGCTAACAACCGTATCTGCCGTGGCTTTGACACCGTGCTTACTGGCCTGCTCGTCAGCAAAAGCCTGCAATTTCTCACCGTACTCCTCGGGGTTATGACCCAGACTGCTGGGCGAAGGCGATGTCACGCCCACATAGTGAATCTGTGCGCCATAGTGCTTTGCCAGATCGGCACTGACTTGAAGCGCATGCTCCAGATCCCCCAAATGGCGCAAATCAACCGGCGTCATGATCGTCTTGAACATTCTGTTCCCTCCTGTTGCGCGCACCGCCTGCCCCTGAACCGGTCCGTTGGCTCGGACCCTGCCGGCGGTCGCCACGTATCCGGGGGCCTGCAGCGCTTCCGCAGGGTGCCCCGTTACCACCACGGTAACGCGGCCTCGCCCCGGAAATCAATCAACCGCGTCGCTTTTGCGACAGCCCGCGACATGACACGTCACAGTTGCGCAGGCGGCATGCACCATGCAAAGGTTGCCCAAACGAGTATTCTCAAGATGATTTTACAGATTTCTCATGCCCATTTTGCGCCGTAACCCGCTGTTCCGCCTCCCTCTCGTCATTATGCTTTGCTTTTTGACCGGCTGTGGCGGTGGCATCACCCGCAGCTTCACCCCTGCTAGTGACCCCGCCGAGCACATGGCATCCCCACCTGCGACAATCGCCCCGAAAACGGTGGTCCTGATGCTGGATGGCACGGGCAATGATCTAAACAGCGTGACCAACGTGGGCCGCCTGCATCACTTGGTAACCCTGCAAAACAGGCGCGACCTTTCGGTGTTTTACACCTCAGGCGTGGGCGCGGACCGAACCGGCCCCCTTGGCCTTGCCACCGGACTGGGCTTTCGCAAGGATGTTGAGGCCGCTTATGGCTTCCTCTCCGATCATTTTGACCCTGAAACCGACAAACTGCATCTTTACGGCTATTCGCGCGGGGCCTTTGCCGCCCGGGCGCTGGCCGGGTTCGTGCATAGCGTGGGGCTTCTTGACCTGTCGCAATTCGACCAGCCCGAAGATGGGTATGACCCGGCCCTGACCCGCCAGCGCCGCGACTTCCTCTCGGCGCTTTTCACCGCCTACAAGTTTCCGCCCGGCCACCTGCGCCAAAGTGTTTGCAGGGATCGACCAGAGCGCCTGCGCGACATCTGCATGCGCCGCGCCGCCACCGCGCAGGTGCGCAAGCGCTGGAACGTACCGTTGCGTGCGCAATATTCCGATGTGGGTTTCGACATCGTGGGCCTCTGGGATACGGTCGAGGTTCTGGGCCTCTCCAATGCCGATGACAATCCCGATCACGTCAACCCGCGCTACTCCGACCAGATCTGCAACATGAAGAAGGTGCTGCACGCCGTGTCCCTCGATGACACGCGGGCAACCACCTACACCCCGGTCCTGATGACCCGCAACCGCCTCACCCGGGATTGCGATGATCCCGGCAGATATCACTTCGACAAGGTCGAGGAGGTCTGGTTTGCAGGGGCCCACGGCGATGTCGGCGGGAGCTACCCGCAAGGCGCGCTTGGCGGTGTGTCACTCAATTGGATGCTGCACGAAACCGAGGGCACCGGTGTTGCGGGCCGCTCGATCTACCCCGAGGGAACGGAGGTCTATCAACACGAACTGGACATCGTGCACGACACCGAGCGGATGAACCGCGGCTTCCAGGTGCTCTTCTATCGCAATCTGCGCGATTTGCGCCGCTACCTTGCGAAATGCAAGAATGACCATCCCGGAAGTCTCTGCGGCAGCGCCGTGGACAGTTTTGCGATCCACCCAAGCGCCGTGGTGCGCCAGCAGGCCGATGAAGTCATATCCCCCGACCTGCGCCGCACGCCATCCGGTCGGTCGCCAAACGTCCTGAGCAAGGGCACAGAAAACCTCGCATCCTGCATCAAGGCCCTGCCGGAGCGGGCAGATAACTGCCCGCCCCTCAAGATATGGACCGCCGATTAGGCGTTCACATCCACCACGACACGGCCCTTGACCTGACCCTTCAGGATGTCACGCCCCAGTGCCGGCAGGTCCGACAGGGTCGCGGGCTGCACCATGGCCTCCAGCTTGTCCATCGGCAGGTCCTTGGCGATCCGCTCCCACGCGCGCAGGCGGTTGTCATGGGGCTGCATCACGCTGTCGATCCCCAACAGGTTCACACCGCGCAGGATGAATGGCGTGATGAGCGCGCCTTCGATCGCCGCCCCCCCGGCAAGGCCGATGGCCGCCACAGACCCGCCATAGCGCATCTGCTTGAGAACCCGGCCCAGCATCGCCCCCGCCACGGCATCCACACAACCGCCCCAGCGCTCGGCCTCCAAGGGCTTCTTGGTGACCTCGGTCAACTCCTCGCGCGCCACGATCTCAGTCGCCCCCAAGCCTTTCAAATAGT
Source organism: Roseovarius bejariae (assembly GCF_009669325.1). Lineage (NCBI taxonomy): Bacteria > Pseudomonadati > Pseudomonadota > Alphaproteobacteria > Rhodobacterales > Roseobacteraceae > Roseovarius > Roseovarius bejariae. The sequence continues at coordinate 233,876 of NZ_SZWE01000002.1, read as the reverse complement.
CCTCCTGCTCGGGCCGACCGGTGACTGCCGCCACCTCGTGACCAAGCTTGGCCAGGATCGCCGTCGCGACCGAGCCGACACCACCGGCGGCCCCGGTGACCAGAACGGGCCCGTCCTTGATCCCCTGATCCTCCAGCGCCATCACCGCCAGCATCGCGGTAAAGCCCGCGGTGCCCACGGCCATGGCCTGCCGGGTGTCCAGCCCCTCGGGCAGGGGTACGAGAAAATCGGCCGGCACCCGCGCCTTTTGCGCATAGCCACCCCAGCGGTTTTCGCCCACGCGCCAGCCGGTCAGCACAACCTTGTCGCCCGGCTTGTAACGGTCATCGTCACTGGCCTCGACGGTGCCGGCAAAATCAATCCCCGGCACATGCGGGTAATTGCGCACCAAACCGCCCCCCGGTCCGATGCACAGACCGTCCTTGTAGTTCACCGTCGAATACTCCACCGCCACCAGAACCTCGCCCTCGGGCAGATCGCTTTCGGAAATCTCCTGCACGGCGGCGGATGTCTTGCCGCTCTCCTCGTCCTTTTCGACAACCAATGCCTTGAACATGTCGCTCTCCTTCTTGCGTGGCAGGGCCAGCCCCCTGCTTTTTCTTGGTTCAAATACCTCGGGGAGCGCGAGGGGCTGGCCCCTCGCTCCCGCCTTCTGCGGCCAGTTGATCAGGCCCAGAATGTCTCGTGCACGATGCCCTTGCGTGGACCATCGGGGGTCACGACCTCAACTTCGTCGCCTTCGTCCCAATGGGTCAGCTTGACCATGCCGATGGCGACATTGGTCTTATGGTCCGGGCTCCAGGCCGCGGAACTCACCCGCCCCACCTTGCGGCCCTTTTCCGACAGCACCGGCCACCAGTCGTTACAGATCGGCACCGCGTCGCCCTCTATCTCCAGCGCGCGTATTTGCTGCACCGGGCCTTCCTTGGCGACCCTCAACAGCGCATCCCGCCCGACACAGCCAATCGCCGTGTGGGTATTGCAAAACCGCCCCAGCCCGCACTCATGAGGCGTGTTGTCATCGGTCATGTCGTTGCCATAGGACAGCAGCCCGCCCTCGATCCGTTCGATCAGGTTGGGACAGCCCGCGTGCACATCCAGATCGCGGCCCGCCTCCATCAAGGCATTCCACAGGTCCATGCCGATATCGCCGCCCTCGACGTAAATCTCGAAGCCCCCCTGCTTGGAATAACCCGAGCGCGCCACCACCAGGTCGCGGCCCTGGAAATCGAAATGGCCAAAGCGGAAAAAGCGGATGTCATTCACCGCATCGCCAAAGACCCGCGCCATCAGGGCGTCGGCCTTGGGGCCTTGTACCGCCAGGGGGCTGACGTCCGGCTCATCCACCAGCACGTCCAGCCGCCAGCCATGCGCCGTGGCCCGCACCCAATAGAGAAGATCACTGTCGGCAATCGAAATCCACCACCGGTCCTCGGCCAGCTTCACCGCCACCGGATCGTTGAGCATCCCGCCGGTTTCATCGACGATCGGCACGTAAAAACACTGCCCCGGCATCATGCCCCGCAAATCGCGCGGCGTCATCATCTGCATCAGGCGGGCGGCATCCGGGCCGCGCAGTTCCACCTGTCGTTCGCAGGACACATCCCAGACCTGCACCGCCTCCTTCAGGTGGTGATAATCCTCTTCCACACTTCGAAAGACGGTTGGCAAAAGCATGTGGTTATAGACCGTGTAGGCCTTGACGCCCGCCGCCTCCACGCCCGGGGAAAAGGGCGTGCGCCGCAACCGGCGCGACAGGGATAGGAAAGGTGCGTTCATTCAGTTTCCTCCGGCATCAGGAACAGGTCACTCACCGGCGCCCCGATCTTTGACTTTGTCAGCATGGCATGGACCTGCCCACGATGATGGGTCTGGTGGTTGAACATATGGATTACGCATTGCGCCATCGGGCTGCGGGCCTCTCGGCCAAGGCTGCGCGAGTGGAACCGAAGCGCGCCTGCCAGGTCCACCGCATGCAGCCCCTTGGCCCAGCGCGCGATCATCCCATCCATGGCAAACCGCTCGGCCCCCCAGACCGCGAAGGTGGGGCAAAGCTCCGTGCTGGTGACGATCCCACCCTCCGGGGGCGCTTGCAGATCGGGCGCGAAACGGCTCATCCACAGGCGATCCGCCCAGAGGATATGATTGAGCGTGCCAAGGATCGAGCCGAAGAAAGCCCCGTGATCGGCGCGCAGCACCTCCAGCGGCACGCCGTCAAGGGCGTCGGACAATTGCCGGTTCTGCCACGCGTTATAGCGCGCCATCATCCGCACATAGCCCGGCTCGATCATCATCAGCGCGGGCCTTTCCAGTCGATCTGGCAGATTTCCGCGCTGCGCCCGTCGAAATCCCAGACCCGGCCAAAGGCACGCACGCGGCCTTGGGTGGCGGTGGCCACGGTAATGTCCGGCCCCATCCAGTATTCGGTGTTGGTCACGACGATATCCTCGCCGCCCTTGCCCTCGACCGGCACGACCTCGCCCTGAATCTTCTTGCCCACCATCAGGCGGCGCGCCTTGCCTTCGGTTTCAAAGACCACCGGCGCACGTTCCGCCCCGAGGAATTCGCTGACCAGAATGCTGAACAGGCCCGTCGTACCGCGCGCCTTGCCGGAAAAGATATTGACCAGCGCCTCGTATGCCGCGTCGCTGGCGCGTTCGTCGATATAGGCGGCGGCCTTCCAGTTGCCCCGTGCCATCAAGCCCGGAATTTCCAGCATCAAACCGACATTCAGGCCCGACAGGTCCTCGTCGCCGTAATGGCCCGCGTCGATGCGCACCCCGGCCCAAGCCTGGCAATAGCCTTCCGTCGGCGGGTGCTTGCCAAGGCTGACGACACAGGGGCAAAAGACCGTGCAGTTACAGTTCAGGATCAACTCGCCCTTGATGTTCCACGGCACGGTGCCAACCGGCTGCGCCTCGCCTTTTTCCAATGTTTGTGTTCCTTCGGCCATGTCAGCCTCCCTTTCCTGTCGTTGTCTCAAATCTCAAGTGACCGTGCCCAGCGCCATCACCCCTGCCCCGATCAGCAAGGCATAGCCCAGGGGCCGCGTCAGCCACCGGCCCAGATCGGGCAGCTTCTCGATCACCATGATCACGGTCGCCAGCCCCATGAAGGCAATGTTCATCACGCCCCCCACGAAGGCCAACAGCATCAGCGCCCAACAGCAGCCAAGGCAAACCGCCCCCAGCCGCAAACCATTGCGCCAAGGCCCTTCCTCCCAGTGCTGCATGAAGAAGGTCAAAGGCGCGCGGCACTTGGACAGGCAGGCCTCTTTCATCTCGCTGAACTGGTAAAGCCCTGCCATGGCCAGCAGCGCGGCGGACAGTAGGCCAGACCGGCTATCGCCGAAGGCACTGACCAGCCCGGCCTGATAGAACCCCATCTGCAAGGCCGCCGCGAAAACCGAAAATCCCAGCCAGATCGCCATGTAACCGCCCACCAAAGCGCCAAACCGCGTCTGCCCGGTGTGCGACAGCTCATCATAGGTGGCAAAGGCAGGCAGCGCCGTGGGCGCCATCATCGCCGCCGACATCAACGCCCACATAAGCGTAACCCGCAAAAACCCCGCGGCATCGGGCGTCACGGCGCACAGGCTTGCCAGAAAATCCGCGCCATACACCCGGCCCGCCGCGCGCATCTCATCGGGCAAGGCCATGGCATAAAGCAGGCCCCACGCCAGCAGGATCACCCCGAACAGCGACAGCCAATGCCACCCGGTCATCCGCCTGATCCGCGCCGAAACCATGCCGCCCTCCCTTGCGACTCGCTCCACTCACGGCAATTGTCAGACATTTAATGCCCCCTTGCAAGCCAATTGTCCGACAATTAAAACAATTCCATGAAAATCGAGACAGACCCCAAGGCCGACCTCTCGGCGCAGATCGCCAAATCCATCCGTGATGCCATCATCAACGGCGATATGATCGTCGATGAGCGCCTGCCCTCCGAGGCGGAACTGTCGGACCAATTCGACGTCTCCCGCTCCACCGTGCGCGAGGCGCTCAAGCGTCTGGCGGCGCAATCACTCATTCGCACCCAACGCGGGGCCTCGGGCGGGGCCTTCGTGCGCAGGCTCTCCTATGAAGAGGCTTATGGCCAGCACATCACCACCTCCACCCTGCTGTTGTCGATGAACGCCGTCAGCTTCGAAACCGCCTGCGAGGCGCGCTATGCCCTCGAACGTGCCTGCGCGCCCATGGCCTGCGAGCGTCGCACACCCGACCAACTGGCCACCATGCGGGCCGAGATTCACCGCCAATCGCAACCGGGCCTCAGCGACGAATCCTTCTGCGCCTCCGACGTGACCCTGCACCGCGCCCTTGTCGATGCCGCGCACAACCCCGTGCTCAGCTACCAACTGGCCGGCGCGGTGGAGGCCATGCAGCCCTTGATGAACATGATCACCTTCACCGCCCGCTCACGCGAGGAAATCGTCACCTTGCACAGCCGCCTGACCGACGCCGTGGAGAGGCAGGATACGGCCAAGGCCGACAATGCCCTGCATGAACTTGAGGCTTATACCCTGCACCTTGGCCGTGATGTCATGGCGGCGCGTGCGCTAAAAAGCGGCAAATGACAGGCCCCGCGCGCTTGGCTTTTTGAGAAACGCCTCACCCGTGCTATCCTGCGGCCCATCACCCGAAAGGAGAGACGCGATGACCATCAAGACGATCTTCACCGCCGCCGCCCTTATGCTGGCCACGTCCGCTGGGGCCTTTGCGATGTGCGCGGACAAGGAACACGCCATGTCCTGCGCAGACGGCATGATCTATGACACAGACAGCCGTAGCTGCATTCCGCAAACCACAAGCTGAGAAACCGTCCCGGCCCCGGGCCGGGTTTAGACATTTCTTCACCCTTCCCCGCCTATTTTACCTGTGACACTGCCGCTTGGGGATAGGGATGACTGACCAAACACAACTTGCCCGGCTATCGCCACCCGCGCGCGCCGCCTCTGCCGCCGCACGCCTGACACGCCGCCAAAAGGCCGCCATCGTCGTGCGCTTCCTTCTGAACGAAGGGGCCGACGTGCCGCTGACCGACCTGCCCGACGCCTTGCAGGAATCGCTGACAACCCAAATGGGCACCATGCGTTACGTTGATCGCAGCACGCTGGCCGATGTGGTGGCCGAATTCGCCTCCGAGCTTGAGGCCATGGGCCTGACCTTTCCCAATGGCGTGGCCGGGGCGCTTTCGGCGCTCGATGGCCGGATCAGCCCGCAAACCGCCGCCCGCCTCAAGAAAGAGGCCGGCGTCAGGCTATTCGGCGACCCGTGGGAGCAGGTACGCAGCGCCGAGGCCGAAGACCTGCTCGACATCCTGCAACGGGAAAGCACGGAAATCGCAGCGGTCATGCTGTCCAAACTTGACGTCGCGCGCGCCGCCGACCTTCTGGGCAAACTCCCCGGCGACACCGCGCGGCGCATCACCTATGCGGTCTCCCAAACCGAGGCGGTCACACCCGAGGCCGTGGATCGCATCGGCCTTGCCCTCGCCGCACAATTGCATGATGTGCCCGACACGGCCTTTCCCGACGGCCCGGTGCAACGTGTCGGTGAGATACTCAATTACTCCGCCAGCGCGACGCGCGACGATGTCCTGACCGGGCTAGAGGAAACCGACGAGGATTTCGCACGGCTGGTGCGCAAGGCGATCTTCACCTTCGTTCATATTCCGGACCGGGTGAACCCGGTGGACGTTCCGAAACTCACCCGCGAGGTGGACCAGGCGGTTCTAGTCACCGCGCTTGCCTCGGCCTCGGCCGGTGATCTCGCCCCGGCAGCCGAATTCATCCTCGACAACATGTCGAAACGCATGGCCGAAGCCCTGCGCGAGGAGATGCAGGAACTGGGCACGGTCAAACCGCGCGACGGGGAAGAGGCGATGACCCAGGTGGTCAACGCCATCCGTCAACTGGAAGCCGCGGGGGAGATTACCCTGATCTCGCCAGAGGAAGACGACGACGAGAACGGCTGACCCCGGCACCATTCACGGGCAAGATAGTCTGAACAGATCCGCGCGCGCCGCCCGCGTTTCGTACGACTCGTACGATCCCGTCGCGGCATGGCTGGATTTTCGTACGAAAACGTCCATGTCTTCGTACGACTCGTACGAAATCCACCGGAGGCCCCAGCCCATGACCGACAACCGACGAATACTTGACGATGTCGCCAATACCGTTGGCGATTGGGCGTTGGTTTCGGATCAGGTCATGGGCGGTGTGTCAGACGGCAAACTGAGCCATGAGGCACTGCAAGGGCGCATGGCCCTGCGCCTGACCGGTCATGTAAGTACCGAGAATAACGGCGGTTTTCTGCAAATGGCCCGCAATTTGGGGGAAGCAGGCGGCATGGATGCCAGCGGCTACAGGGGTCTTGAGCTGAAGGTCTTGGGCAACGGCGAAACCTATAACATCCATCTGCGCACCAAGGATGTGACCCGACCATGGCAATCCTACCGCCACAGCTTTGCCGCCCCCGATACATGGACCACCATCAAGCTGCCTTTTGGCGATTTCGAACCCCATCGGATCACATCACCTTTGGACCTCAAGTCATTGAGACGCATAGGAATTGTTGCGATCGGAAAGGCATTCAACGCCGACGTCGCCCTCTCGGGCCTGCACCTCTACCGCTGACCCACTGGACAGCCCAAGCATGCCCGCTTAGGCTTTGACCATGACAGAAGAAACAGGAAAACGCTGGCACGACATGGGCGGCACCCCCGCCGGACCGATCTGTCAGGACGACCACGATTTCGCGCTTTGGGAAAAACGCGTTGATGCCCTTATGGTGCTATGTGGCGGCAAGGGCCTGTTCACCGTGGATGGCTTGCGCCGCGCGCTTGAGGACATGGGCGAAGAGGCGTTCGAGAGCATGAGCTATTACGAACGCTGGATCGCGGCCATCAACCAAAACCTTTTGGAATCAGGCACCTACACTATCGAAGAGCTTGGCGCGCGGATGGATGAGATCACCCGCCGTGGCCCCACCTACGGCGAGGCGCAGGATGTCTGAACGGGTCCGCGTCAAGGCAATGATGCCCCCCGGGCATGTCCGCACCCCCGCATATCTGCGCGGCAAGGAGGGCGTGATCGAACGCGCGCTCGGCCACTTTCGCAACCCAGAACAACTGGCCTATGGCCTGCCCGCCGAGGAAAAGCCGCTCTACCGTGTACGCTTTACCATGGCCGAGGTTTGGGGGGAGCAGGCCGAATGCCCCACCGATACCCTGGATGCCGAGATTTACGCGCACTGGCTGGAAAGGCTCTGACCCCATGCCACACGACCACCTAAGCCCCTCTGGTCATCCTTACAGAAAGGATAACGATCACCCTCTAACATATTGGCAAACCATGGAAATTGCCGTTCGTGAGCTGCTGATCGAGAAAGGCGTCCTGACGCCCGCCGAGGTCACCGCCCAGATCGAGGCCATGGATGCCCGCAGCCCCGCCAATGGGGCCGCCGTAGTGGCGCGGGCATGGGTTGACCCGGATTTCAAGGCGCGCCTGCTGGAGGATGCCTCTGCCGCCAGTCGTGAAATGGGCTTCGACATCGGGCCCCTGCACTTGATTGCCGTGGAAAATACCAAGGAAATTCATAATCTTATCGTCTGCACTTTATGTTCCTGCTACCCCCGGAACCTGCTGGGCCTGCCACCGGATTGGTACAAGACACGGGCCTATCGTTCCCGCGCGGTGCGCGAACCCCGAAAAATACTTGAAGAGTTTGGCGTAACACTATCGGATAAAACGAAAATTCGCGTCCACGACAGCACTGCCGATATGCGTTATATCGTGCTACCCGCCCGCCCTGAGGGCACCGACAACATGGACGAAGCCGAACTGGCCGCCCTTGTTACCCGAGATTCGATGATTGGAACTGGCCTGCCGAAGCAACCCTGACAGGCTTGTGCGCCGACCCTGCGCGGCGTATGTCACCGCCAGAGCGAGCAACCGTAGGCCCCCCATGAGTGACCAAAGCCAGCCCGAGCATATACCGCTGCGCGAACGCCTCACCGGTGCGGCGCTATATGCGCCGATCGTGTTATCGCGCACGCTGCCTTATCGCTGGCGTATTCCCATGGCCGGCTGGCTGACCTCGCGGGTGCTGGCCCCGTTGGCCGGATATAACAAGCGGGTGCGCGAAAACCTAGCCTATGCCTGCCCGGACCTGCCAAGTGATGAAACCAAGCGCCTGAGCCTAGAGGTCACCAACAACGCGGGTCGCAACATGATGGAGCTTTACAGCCCCGAGTTCCGCGATCACGTGCGTCGCACCCCTGTCGAAGGTCCCGGCCTGCCATTGATTGAAAAGGCCCGTGCCGAGGGCCGCCCTATCCTGTTTGTTACCGGGCACTTCGGCTCGATCAACGCCACCCGCGTTGCGATGATCGAGATGGGGTTTCCCATGGGGGTCTTTTACCGCCCGATGGCAAACCGCCCCTTCAACACCCATTACGTGAAGGCCATGGCGCGGATCAGCGAACCCCTGTTCGAACAGGGCCGCCGCGGGATGCTCCAGATGGTCAAGCGCCTGCGGTCCGGTGGCTGTGTCGGTATCCTGAGCGATCTCAACGCCCATGACGGCGTGCCTTTGGAGTTCTTCGACAAACCCGCGCTCACCTCTCTGGCCACGGCGGAAATGGCCCTGAAATACGGCACTCCGCTGGTGCCCGTCTGGGCCATACGCGAGGCCAACGGGCTGGATTTCCGGATCATCGTCGAAGACGAAATCCCGGCAAGTGATGCGGTCACCATGACACGCGAATTCAACGCGCGGCTGGAAACCATGATCCTGCAGCACATGGGCCAATGGTTCTGGATTCACCGCCGCTGGAAGGATGGCACCGGCCCGCTTGCCGATCGCGGCGCGCGGCATCTGGCGGTACTCGAAGGCTCGATCGAGGATTAAAGCGGCCAGATCAGCGGGATGATGGCACTGGCCAACAGCCCTATACTGAGGTTCAGAGGAATACCCACCTTCATGAAATCGGTGAATCGATAGCCCCCCGGCCCGTAGACCAGCGTATTTGTCTGGTATCCTATCGGCGTGGCGAAACTGGCACTCGCGGCCACCATGACCGCCACGACAAGGGGCCGCGCATCCACCCCCATAGCATCCGCCAGGCCAATGGCAATCGGCGTCACCACCACGGCCACGGCGTTATTGCTGACCAGTTCGGTCAGCACCGAGGTCAGCAGGTAAACCGCCCAGATCACGAACACCCCGGGCAGCAGCATCAGCGCGGGAGCCATGAAATCGACGATCAGGCGCACCGCGCCCGAAGCCTCAAGCGCCGCGCCCACGGCCAGCATGGCGAAGATCAGCGCCAACAACCGGCCTTCGACGAAGGAAAACGCCTCGTCCGCGTCGATACAGCGGGTCAGCAAGACAACCGCCACCGCTATCACCGCAAGCGCCAGGATGGGCGCCAGGCCAAGGGCGGCGAGGATCACGATCCCCGCAAGCGAGGCCAGCGCCAGCGGCGCATGGCCGCGCCGAAAGGCACGGGCCGAGGGGTGCGAGACATCCACGAGGTCCATATCCCGCGACAGCCGTTGAATATCTTCGGGCGCGCCTTCCAACAGCAGGGTATCCCCCACCCGCACCACGAGGTCATCCAGTTGCCGCCCGATGTTCTGGTTTCGCCGGTGCACGGCCAGTGGATAGACGCCGTAACGCCGACGCAGGCGCAACTGACCCAGAGACTTGCCCACCATCTTGCAGCCCGGTGTGATCAGCACCTCGACCGTGGAGGTTTCGACCGCCGAAACCTGATCAACCCGCTTGAGGCTTTTGTTGCGTTGCAGGCTCAGAAGTTCTGTCATCTGGGTGCGCAGGACAACGCGATCGCCGACCTGAAGCGTTACCCCCTTGAGGTTGCGCCGCAGCGAGGTATCGCCGCGCACCACGTCGATCAGGCGCACGCCTTCGCGCTTGAAAAGCTGCACCCCCGTGACCTCGCGCCCGATAAGGTTGGACTCGGGCGGGATGACCGCCTCGGTAAAGAACTTCATCTTGGACCGATCCGAGAGCATATCGGCCATGCTTTCGCGATCCGGCAGTAGGTAAGGCCCTATGAAGTATAGATAAATCATTCCCCAGGCAACGAGGACCACCGCCAGCGGCGTAACCTCGAAGATGGTAAAGGGCTCCATCCCCTTGGAGCGCGCCACCCCATCCACCAGCAGGTTCGTCGAGGTCCCGATGAGGGTCAGCGTGCCACCAAGGATCGCGCCATAGCTGAGCGGGATCAGCAGGCGGCTTGCCGTGAGACCGAGTGTTCGGGCCAATTGCACGAAGACCGGGATCATCACCACCACCACGGGTGTATTGTTCATGAAGGACGAACCGATCACGACGAAGCCCATGAGCATACCAATCGCAATCTTGGGATTCACCTTGGCCTGCCTGTCGGCCAGCGTGGTAAAGGCATCCAGGGCCCCTGTCCGCACAAGCGCCCCCATGACGATGAACAACCCCGCGATCGTCCATGGTGCGGGATTCGACAAAACATTCAGCGCCGCCTCATAGGGCAGCACCCCCAAGGCCAGAAGGATCGCCGCCCCGCCGATCGCCACCACCTCGGTCGGATAAACCTCACGTACGAACAGGACGAACATGCCAAGCACCACGAGAAGCGTGATGACCGCCTGCCCGGTTTGAGAAAGTTCCAGCAATTGCATCAAGGCGGCCTGTCTTTTGTTACTTGTACATATTGTCGCCCATGGTGCGGGCGGGGGCAAGCGCATCAAATGTGTTCAAAAACAAGGGCTTATCCCTGCCGCGGGTTACTACACTGTCGAGGGTTCCAAACGTCCGCCCTGACGGATCATCCTGATGGTCGTCGCCTTGCCGGTGCGGTCGTCGGTTTCCACGAAGAGACCCGAGAGGGTGACGCTTCCCATGGCGGGTTCGAAACGGGATTTGGACATGCCGGTGATGAAGCGGCGCATGGGTTCGCCCTTCTGCATACCGATCACGGAATCATAATCGCCGCACATGCCGGCATCGGTCTGGTAGGCGGTGCCGCCGGGCAGGATCTGCGCGTCACTGGTGGGCACGTGGGTGTGCGTGCCCACCACGACACTGGCCCGCCCGTCGCAGAAATGGCCCATGGCCATCTTCTCGCTGGTGGCCTCGCAATGCACGTCGACAAGGGTGGCCTGCACCGCGCCACCAAGGGGATGGGCGCGCAAGACCGCGTCCATGGCCGAGAAGGGATCATCGAAACAGCGCTTCATGAAAACCTGCCCAAGCACCTGAGTTACAAGCACTTTTCTCCCCCGCGCATCCGCGAAGACCCGTGCACCACGGCCCGGACAATCCTTGGCGAAGTTGAGCGGGCGAATTAGCCGCGGCTCGGATTCGATGGATTGCAGCATGTCTTTCTGGTCAAAGGCATGATCGCCCAGGGTGACCACATCGGCGCCCGCCTCGAAGAAGCCCTTGGCGTGCGCCCCGGTGAGGCCCATGCCGCCCGAGGCGTTCTCGCCGTTGACGACGACAAAGTCCAACCGCAAGTCCTTGCGCAGGCTGGGAAGATTTTCGGTAATGGCCCGACGGCCGGCGCGTCCCATGACGTCGCCCAGAAATAAAAGTCTCATACGAAATTGTTAGGGGCGCGCGAGGCCGAGGGCAAGGCGGAATGGACCATGGAGTTTCGTATGAGTCGTACGGTGACACCCCGGTTTTCGTACGAAACTCGGCGGGTCCGATGGACCCTTCGTACGAGTCGTACGAAAATTGTACGTTTTGTACGGAGTGTACGCGGGTTTTGTACAGAACTCGGGGGCGGGCCGAGGTGGGATGTACAAATTGGACAGAAGGCCCCGCCGTGGGGTGGCCCGCACGGTGGCGCAAGGCGGTGTTAACGGGTTTGCGGGAGGGTTGGTGGTGCGGGATTGGTGTGAGGTGGATTTGGGAGGGATGAACGTGAGTGGTCGAATGGTAGACTTGGGGACGGAGGTGTCGGATGACTGGTGTCAGCCCCCGGAGTGGACATTGCATAGCCGCGCATCGCCGGGCCGCGGTGCGGCGATCCGACAATTGGTCTATGGCACTTTATCCCTGCCAAATCCGAAAAACCTTTGAGCGGGGCACTCAGCTTTGCCAAATCGCCGTGCCGGGGGGCGGCGTCATGTCGGAGGCATGCTTTCAGCATGACGATGCGCGGCGGCCTGCGGCCTTGATTCCGCGCTGGACCTTCGCGATCAAATGTCCAACAGGATCAATCCCTTCAATCGCTGCACGCTAGACGAAAGGTTGCTGTTCGGAAACGCCCAAAGCTTTGCAAAGTCCGCTCCCTGCGCATAGCTGCCGGTCAACCGGCTGGGCCCACACTGCGTTCCTAATATTAACTATTAGATGACGGCAGTCAGCCCCGAAGCGGACGTGTCGCGAAACGAAAGGACTTGTCAGAGCCGACCTTCGGGTCGAGACGGTCAGGTGGCCGTTGTGCGGGACAAAGCCACTGATCTTCGCCCCCTTTGGATGCGGGTTGATCCGGATTGCAGGCCAATGTCCGATTGGCGGCCTGAACTCAGTAGTAGCCTACCCGGCTCTGGCCTTATTGAAATGCACAAAATTTAGGCATTGAGAGTTAGGCACCCTGTGGTATTGATATGCAATTGGAGGATAACATTAAGGAAAACGCTATGCGTGCTATTCTCGCTGCTGCTTTGATATCTTGCTCTTCGGTTGTGAACGCGGCCACAGTTTCAATCGACTTCGATGACTTGGGTTCTGGCGTCACTATCGGCTCAACTTACTCCGGTCAAGGTGTTACCTTCGTCGACGCATATACTATCCCGGCAATTTCCGGTGCTGCTGGAACAGCCATTTACCATGCGCAGACCGGCTATCGCACAGATCCGTCGGATCCAATCGGGGCAGTCTTTTCGACAGGAGTATCATCGGTCTCCGTGACAGGGTACGACGTAGGCGTAAATGGCTTTCAGCTGCTGGCATTCGACGCGGGTGACAGTTTAATTGATAGCAGCCAAATCATTGGTGTTGATGTAGGTACCTCTGGCGCTCCCACCGACACCACTACTCTAACAGTAACAGGTTTGATCCATAGAGTTGAATTCTCTCAAGTGCAGGATATCGCTGGAGACGGTATTTTATTCGACAACTTTGTGTTTGAAGAAACAGCAGTCATCCCGCTTCCAGCCTCTGCCATTCTGCTCCTCACTGGCGTCGGCGGTCTGGGATTTATGGCGCGTCGGCGCGCGCGGACAGCTTGAATTCGCATTCTTTTAGAGGATCATGTATTTGATCGTGGTCCATGTGTTGTTACGGTAGTTCGATAAGCTAAGCTTAGCCTATTTACTAAAGTAAGCATGATCACTTCCGACGTCATTAGCGCGACCGTTGGCTAATGCGTGCTCATTGCTGTCATACGAGCGATGCGCATCGAGGGTCTGCCGTCCGCCCTTCACGACGGATGCTGCGACGTTAAACAAGGACCGGGTTGGGCTCGAAGCCGTCATTTGCTGCATTTCAATGGAACGTCTTCTTTCGGGAAGCGCCCAAACTTTGCAAAGATTACTATCTGCGCAAAGCGGACATTGTCCGGCACGGCCTCAAGGGCCGCAGGCCCAGCGATGCGCGATGATGGGCGTGGTGCGCAGGAATGCGCAGCCTACGCGGTGTCGCTCCAGAGGGGGAGGGCGAAAGGCCCCTGCCCTCACACCAGCCGTGAGGTCTCCAAAGCCGCCCTTACGAAATCCGCAAAGAGCGGATGCGGATCAAAGGGTTTGGACTTCAGTTCGGGGTGGAACTGAACGCCGATGAACCACGGGTGATCGGACCATTCGACGATCTCCGGCAGGCGCCCATCGGGGGACATGCCCGAGAAAGTGAGGCCCACATCCTCCAGCTTCTCACGATAGGTCACGTCCACCTCGTAGCGGTGGCGGTGGCGTTCGTCGATCGCGGTGGTGCCGTAAACCTGCGCCACGCGGGAGCCTTCCTTGAGCGTCGCGTCATAGGCCCCGAGGCGCATGGTGCCGCCCTTGTCGTCGGACACCTTGCGCTTGACCTTTTCGTTGCCCTGCACCCATTCCTTGAGGTGGTAAACCACGGGGGTAAACCGCTTTTTCCCGGCCTCGTGGTCAAACTCTTCCGAGCCTGCATCCTCCAGCCCGGCCAGATTGCGGGCCGCTTCGATCACCGCCATTTGCATGCCAAGGCAGATGCCCAGGTAGGGGATTTTGCGGGTGCGGGCGAATTGGGCGGCCTTGATTTTCCCCTCGGTGCCGCGTTCGCCGAAGCCGCCGGGCACGAGGATGGCGTGGAAGCCTTCGAGGTAGGGTGCGGGGTCTTCGCGGTCGAAAATCTCGGCATCGACCCATTCGACGCGCACCTTGGCGCGGTTGGCCATGCCGCCGTGGGTCAGCGCCTCCTTGATCGACTTATAGGCATCCTCAAGCTGGGTATACTTGCCGACGATGGCCACTTTCACCTCGCCGTCGGTGTTGTGGATGCGGTCATAGACGTCCTGCCAGACGGTCAGGTCGGGCTTGGGCGCGGGCGAGATGTTGAAGGCATCCAGCACCGCCTGATCCAGACCTTCGCGGTGGTAGGCCAGCGGCGCCTCGTAAATCGAGCCGAGGTCGTAGGCGGCGGTCACAGCCTCTTTGCGGACGTTGCAGAACAGCGCGATTTTCTCGCGTTCCTTTTCCGGGATCGGCTGTTCGGAGCGGCAAACGAGGATGTCGGGGGCGATGCCGATGGATTGCAGTTCCTTGACCGAGTGTTGGGTGGGCTTGGTCTTGAGCTCACCGGAGGCGGCCAGATAGGGCAGCAGGGTGAGGTGCATGAAGATGCATTCGCCGCGCGGGCGGTCGTGGCTGAACTGGCGGATCGCCTCGAAAAACGGCAGGCCCTCGATGTCGCCGACGGTGCCGCCGATCTCGCAGAGCATGAAATCGACCTCGTCGTCGCCGACGGCGAGGAACTCCTTGATCTGGTTGGTGACGTGGGGGACGACCTGAATGGTTTTGCCCAAGTAATCGCCGCGGCGTTCCTTTTCGAGCACATCCGAATAGATGCGGCCCGAGCTGACCGAGTCGGTCATCCGGGCGGGGACGCCGGTGAAGCGTTCGTAATGGCCAAGGTCGAGATCGGTTTCGGCGCCGTCGTCGGTGACGAAGACCTCGCCATGTTCAAAGGGCGACATGGTGCCGGGATCGACGTTGAGGTAGGGATCGAGTTTGCGCAGGCGGACCGAGAACCCGCGCGCCTGCAAGAGCGCGCCGAGGGCGGCCGAGGCAAGCCCCTTGCCAAGGGATGAAACAACGCCGCCGGTGATAAAGATATAACGTGCCATGCGCCTGGCATCCCCCGTGAAATTGAGCGTGACATGAGCCCGAACCGGCCAATTTTGGCCGCAGCATCACGGGACTCAAGATATAAAGGATTCGCGCGACATGCGCAAGCCAACCGCAAGATACTGTTGCGGCAATTTTGTCGCCCTCAAGGCGTTGTGGTTAGTCGGCTGTCGGCGTGAGCGGCGCGTCATCCCCTGCCGAGGGCGGCAGGAGGGTATCGCCCGCATCGGGCAGCGCCGGGGCCTCTTCGGTCGCGGGTGCCGGGGCGTCGGTGATCCGGTCGAGCACCGAGGAGCCGGCCGATTTCTGCGCCGCGATGATGGTCAGCGTGATCGAGGTGGTGATGAAGGCGATGGCCAGGATCCACGTCAGCTTGCCCATGGCGGTGGCCGCCGAGCGGCCCGCCGTGGCGCCGCCGCCCCCGCCGCCCATGCCGAGCCCGCCACCTTCGGAGCGTTGCAGAAGCACCACGCCGATCAGGGCGAGGGCCAGAAGCAGGTGGATGATCAGGACGACGTTTTCCATGTGGGCGGCCTTTGTCGAGCGGTTGGCATCAGGGGGCTACTTAGGCAATTCGCGCGTCCCCCGCAACCCGGCAATCGCGGTTGCGGGGGCAATCCCTTGGTGCGGCTGGAAAGATGGGGTTATTCCCACTCCATTTGTTCATAGGTGGTCTGGGCGTTGCGGCCTGCGAGGTTCTCGAATTGCTCAAGGTAGGACCACCCGGATTGGTCGATTGCGGGGGCGTCCATGATGTCGCCGCCGTCGTCGATCAGGGCGCCGATTTCCGTACGCAGGTTCACGAGGTAGGCATGGGTATCCTGACGCGCGGTTTCCAGCGTGGTGGCGTGGCCGTGGCCCGGCACGATATGCGCGGGGTCGAAGGCTGCCATTGCCTCGAAGACGTCGATCCAGCTTTTGACGTTGGATTGCGGACCGTTGCCAAGGAGGCGCTCGGTATAGACGATGTCGCCGGTGAACATCACGCCCGCGTCTTCCAGCCACACGAAGCTGTCGCCGGGCGTGTGGGCCTGCCCACGATGCATGATGTCCAAGGTCCGGTCCCCGACGGTCAGGGTGTAATCGGTCTCGAAGGTCACATCGGCATAGCGCGGCTCGGTGCCCTCAAGTTCCGCCCCGAGGAAATTCGACAAGCCGGTCATCTGCATCGAGCCGCGATCCTTGTGGTCCGCGACCGCCGCGCCGGAAGCGATCACCGTGGCGCCCTGCGCCTGCCAGTAGCCATTCCCGAGCCAGCGGTGATCCTGCCCGCCGGTGTTGATGACGTGGGTCACGGGGCGGTCGGTGAGGGTGTCGATCACCTCGTCGATCATCTGCGCGCCCTTCCACGACCCGCCCGGATCGATCAGGACAACGCCATCGGTGGTTTCGATCACGCCGAAGGTGGCGTTATTGCCAAGGTTGTCGGCGTCGCGCTGTGCCATCGGTCCGACAAGGGCCCAGACATTTTCGGAGACGGGTTGCACCTCGAGCGGGGCTGCGGTGGCAATCTGTGGGGCGATGGCCGCTGCGGCGGTAATGAGCAGTTTGGGTATCATAAGGCTTTTCACTCCCCGAAGGATTGGCATTGCCTCATACATGCATGGTTTCGCATGTGTTGTAAATTGGCGGGGGGATATTGATGCCAATCATTCATATGCGGATGTCTCGACACGCGGGCTTGCGTGACCCACACCGGCAATCAGAGGCGCGCCATCTTGATGAGCACCACGGCCAAGCCGAGATAGGACGCATAGCGGCACAGTATCACGACGCCCGGCCTCAAGATGGGTGTCACCGCTTTTGGATCCTGAGACCCCGCCAGGGCCTTGCGCAGGGTCAGGCGATCACCCGTAGCACGGCGATAGCGCAGGCTGCCGTAGGCATCGGCAATGACCAGCACAGCGGTTATCGAGATCGCGACCAGCAGGCTATTCATCGACATCATCCATATCCGCCTGCCCCGAGAGGCGGCGGCGCACATGGGACCAGCTTAACCCGATGCCAAGGACCAGCGAAAGCGCGGCCAGCCCCAGCCATGTGTTTTGCGTGGGGTTGTCGAAGGTCAGAAGCCCATAGTCGTAAAGCACCCACAAAAGCGCCGCCGCGACGGCCAGCACCAGCCCCATGCCAAAACCCCCGATGGAGCGCAGGGTGGCGCGCAGGTAGATGATATAGCCCACCGCCAGCAGCAGACCCAGAAGTACCGCAAGCGGCATCTGATCGGAGAAATTCATCTGTGCCCAGCGGGCATAGTTCCACTCCGTGGGGTTGAAGGTGGCCGCCAGCAGGCCAAAGGCCACCGCCCAGCGCAAAACAAACCCAAGCATCGTATACCTCCGCATCAAACATACAATCGGCCCGATGCATCGCCCAAAGCCGCCCGCTTGTCCAGCTTGCCGCAGGGGCGAGTTTGCGGTTTCCCCCGCCTGCTGCATTCGCTATACGGTGCCGGGTTTTGACCCGCAGTTTCATGCAAGAGGATCATCATGGCAAACGTCGTCGTCGTGGGCGCCCAATGGGGTGACGAGGGAAAAGGCAAGATCGTGGACTGGCTGAGCGAGCGCGCCGATGTGATCGCGCGCTTTCAGGGGGGCCACAACGCGGGCCATACCCTGGTGATCGACAGCAAGGTCTACAAGCTGCATGCCCTGCCCTCGGGCGTGGTGCGGGGCGGGAAACTGTCGGTCATCGGCAACGGCGTGGTTCTGGACCCCTGGAACCTGCTGAAAGAGATCGAAACGATCCGCGAACAGGGTGTCGAAATCACACCCGAGACCTTGATGATCGCCGAGAACACGCCGCTGATCCTGCCCTATCACGGGGAGCTGGACCGTGCCCGCGAGGAAGCCGCCAGCAAGGGCACCAAGATCGGCACCACGGGCCGCGGAATCGGCCCGGCCTATGAGGACAAGGTGGGCCGTCGGGTGGTCCGGGTGGCCGATCTGGCCGACCGCGCGACGCTGGAGGCGCGGGTGGACCGCGCCTTGCAGCACCACGACCCGCTGCGCAAGGGGCTGGGTGTGGAACCGATCGACCGGGACGCGCTGATCGAACAATTGTTGGAGATCGCGCCGGAGATCCTGCAATACGCCGGGCCCGTCTGGAAGGTGATGAACGAAAAGCGCCGCGCCGGGAAACGTATCCTGTTCGAAGGGGCGCAGGGCGCGCTTCTGGACATTGACTTCGGCACCTATCCTTTCGTCACCTCCTCGAACGTGATCGCGGGGCAAGCGGCCACCGGCACCGGCATCGGGCCGGGCTCGATCGATTTCGTGCTGGGTATCGTGAAAGCCTATACCACCCGCGTCGGCGAAGGCCCCTTCCCCACCGAATTGGACGATGCCGACGGCCAGCGCCTTGGCGAGCGCGGGCATGAATTCGGCACCACCACGGGCCGTCAACGGCGTTGTGGCTGGTTCGATGCGGTTCTGGTGCGCCAGACCTGTGCGACCAGTGGCGTGAACGGGATTTCCCTGACCAAGCTGGACGTGCTGGACGGGTTCGAGACCCTGAAAATCTGCGTTGGCTATGATTTGGACGGCAAGCGGCTGGACTACCTGCCGACGGCGGCCGAGGAACAGGCGCGCTGCGTGCCGGTCTACGAGGAATTGCCGGGGTGGAGCGAATCCACCGAAGGCGCCCGCAGCTGGGCCGACCTGCCCGCCAATGCCATCAAGTACGTGCGCCGGGTGGAAGAGTTGATCGATTGCCCTGTCGCGCTACTCTCGACGTCACCGGAGCGGGATGACACGATCCTTGTGACAGACCCCTTCGCGGATTGACGACCGGAGGCAAAATGGCCCTGAGTTACAAGGCGCGCAAGCGCTGGTCCCTCGTGATCCTGCTCATTGGGATGCCGGCCTATGTGGTGGCGGCGGTGACGGTGGTGAACCTGTTCGACCGCCCCGCCATCTGGCTGGAATTCCTGATTTACGTGGGCCTTGGCGTGGTCTGGATCCTGCCCTTCAAGTTCATCTTCAAGGGCGTGGGACAGCCCGACCCGGATGCCCCGCAGGACCGCGAGGGCGACTGAGGCCGGTGGTGCCGAAGTCTTGAAAAGACTTCGGTCCGATTTCTTTTCAAGAAATCGACACTTCCCCTATTCCATCTTCTCGCGGATGCGGCGGATCATCCACCAGACCACGGCCACCACCGGAAGGGTGACAAGTGCGGTCATCATGCCCTTGGAGATGTCCAGTACTCTGGCCAGCGGATAAAGCAGGTAACCCACCAGCGAGACCGCGTAATAGCTGATCGCGACCACCGAGAGCCCCTCGACCGTCTTTTGCAGGCGCAACTGCATGTCCGCCCGCCTGTCCATGCTTTCCAGCAGCGCCTGGTTCTGGGCGCTGCGTTCCACGTCCACGCGCGTGCGCAGCAATTCGCCCGCACGAATGGCGCGGTCGGCCATGGCGTCAAGGCGTTCCTTGCTGGAGGTGACGGTGCGCATGGCAGGTTGATAGCGGCGCATCATGAATTCCGAGAAGGTCTGCCGCCCCTCGAAGCGTTCTTCGCGCAGCACCTCGATCCTTTGGTTGACGATCTTTTCATAGGCTGCCGTGGCCCCGAAGCGGAACGAGGATTGCGCCACCATGCTTTCCAGTTCCGCCGAGATCGACAGCAGGCTTTTCAGGGTGTCCTCGGCGCGGGTGGCCTCGCCGGTCATGTCACCGATCATCTGGCTGAGCTGGCTGTCCAACTCGCCCATGCGGGGGCCCATTTCGCGCACCCGTGAGAAGCCCAGCATCGACATCGCCTTGTAGGTCTCGATCTCGCAGAGGCGCTGGATCACCCGGCCCACCCGGCGCTCGCCCGTGTCGGGGGCGACGGTGACGGCAAAGCGCAGGTGCCCCGCCGGGTCGATGCGGAAATCGCCCGCCACCACGGCGGCATCGTCCAGCACGCGGGCCACGGCGACGCTTTCGGGGACGAACCATTCGGCAATTTCGTCGCGCACGGTATCCTTGTCTTTCCACGGGCTGACGCGGATCAGGGCCGATGTGATGCGCACGCCGGGCGCATCATTCAGCCAATCCTCGGGGAACACCTCGAAATCCGCCGGGTCGAAGGGACGCGTGCTGAGCCCGTCGGTGAAGGTGGTGTAGGTCACGAACTCGGTATGGCTTTCCCATTTGAGCATATGCCGCCCGATGCGTCCGAAGTAATGCGTGGCCCCCGGTTGCGGGTGGGCCGCGCCGTGCCGGTCCAGCAGGGCAATCAGGTGGTCCATATCGGCCTGCCGGTCGCGGGCCGCCGCCCCCTCGGGGCGCTTGATCGCCAGATAGGCGGCGGTGGTCGGCACTCCCATCGAGGGAAAGGGCCGCGCGTGCAACTCGTTGGCAAGGCGGTAGCGCAGCGGGTGGTCTTCGATGGGGGGCATGGGGCGCACTCCGGGATGGTTTGGCGGCAGGGTAACGTGGAGGAGCCTCTAGTGAAACTGATTTTTGGTGTCAAACCAAGGATTTACGGGAATACAACGGTATACTGCACAGGGGTTGGGCATCTTTTGCCCTTGGCGTGGTACGCTGGTGCGGAGCCGAGGGCGAAGCCCGCCGCGCGCGTCGTCATTGGCGCGGCTTATCCTATTCCCCACGCAGCAAAAAGGGCGCCCGTCCGGGGCGCCCTTTCCAATCTTGACAGTCGCAAGGCTTAACCGATCTTGCCCAGCAGGGTCGACATGCTGTCCTTGGCGTCGCCGTAGAACATGCGCGTGTTCTCCTTGAAGAACAGCGGGTTCTCGATCCCGGAATAGCCGGTGCCTTGGCCCCGCTTCGACACGAAGACGTTTTTCGCCTTCCAGACTTCCAGCACCGGCATCCCGGCGATGGGGCTGTTGGGGTCGTCCTGGGCTGCGGGGTTCACGATGTCGTTCGAGCCGATGACGATGACGACATCCGTATCGGGGAAGTCCTCGTTGATCTCGTCCATCTCCAGCACGATGTCGTAAGGCACCTTCGCCTCGGCCAGAAGCACGTTCATGTGCCCCGGCAGACGGCCCGCGACGGGGTGGATGGCAAAGCGAACCTCCTTGCCCTGCCCGCGCAGCTTGTTGGTCAGCTCGCTGACCGCCTGCTGCGCTTGCGCCACGGCCATGCCGTAGCCGGGCACGATGATCACCGAATCGGCCTCGTTGAGGGCCTGCGCCACACCGTCGGCGTCGATGGCGACCTGTTCGCCCTCGACCTCGGCTGCGGGGCCTGCCGCGCCGCCGAAGCCGCCCAGGATCACGCTGATGAACGACCGGTTCATCGCCTTGCACATGATGTAGGACAGGATCGCACCGGACGAGCCGACAAGCGCGCCCACCACGATCAGCAGGTCGTTGCCGAGGCTGAACCCGATGGCCGCTGCCGCCCAGCCCGAGTAGCTGTTGAGCATCGAGACCACCACGGGCATGTCGGCGCCGCCGATGCCCATGATCAGGTGATAACCGATGAAGAGCGCCAGAAGCGTCAGCAGGACCAGTGTCCAACCGCCCGAGCCGCCAAGGTACATCGCGGCAAAAATCACCGAAAGCGCCACCGCGCCTGCGTTGAGCATATGCCCCCCCGGCAGCTTTTTCGCCGCCGAGTCGACCTTGCCGGCCAGTTTGCCATAGGCGATGACCGAGCCGGTGAAGGTCACGGCCCCGATCCAGACACCCAGAACCAGTTCGACGCGCAAAATCCCCACCTCGACGGCGGTTTTCTTGGCGACGATGGCCGCAAAGCCCGAGAAGGTCTTGGCGAAGGCCACGGCCTCGGCTGTGACCTCTTCGGGGCGTGGGAATTGAAGACCCTCGCCGATGAAGGCGGCGGCCACGCGGCCCAGTTCGATATGCGCGTTAAAGCCCACGAACACGGCAGCCAGGCCAACAAGCGAGTGCATGATCGCCACCAGTTCGGGCATTTGCGTCATCTGCACCCGGGTTGCCAGTTGGTAGCCAATGGCCCCGCCCCCGGCGATCAGCACCAGCGACAGAAGCCACAGGCCCTGCCCCGGCCCGATCAGGGTGGCGATGATGGCAATCGCCATGCCGACGATGCCGTACCAAACCGCGCGTTTCGCGCTTTCCTGTCCTGACAGCCCACCGAGGCTGAGGATGAAGAGAACTGCCGCGACCACGTAGGCCGCAATGGTAAATCCGTAATCCATTGTGCCTACCTCCTTAGGATTTCTGGAACATGGCGAGCATGCGCCGTGTCACGAGGAAGCCGCCGAAAATGTTGATCGCGGCCATGAAGACCGAAAGCGCGGCCAGTATCGTGATCAACACCGAGGAGGAGCCGATTTGCATCAGCGCCCCGAGGATGATGATCGAGGAGATGGCATTCGTCACCGCCATGAGCGGGGTGTGCAAGCTGTGGCTGACGCCCCAGATCACCTGGAAGCCGACAAAGACCGCCAGAACGAAAACGATGAAGTGCTGCATGAAGCTGGCAGGCGCGATCAGGCCCACCGACAGCAGCAGAACAGCCCCGATACCCAGAAGCGTGACCTGTTGCTTGGTCTGCTGCTTGAAAGCGGCCACTTCCTGCGCGCGTTTTTCTTCCGGCGTCAGTTCCTTCGGCTCTTCCTTCTTGGGCTGGGCCGCGATCGCCTGCACCTTGGGGGGCGGCGGCGGGAAGGTCACGTCGCCGCCATGCGCCACGGTGGCCCCGCGGATCACGTCATCCTCCATGTCGTGATTGACCTGCCCGTCCTTTTCGGGCGTCAGGTCGGTCATCATGTGGCGGATGTTGGTGGCGTAAAGCGAGCTGGACTGCGTGGCCATGCGCGACGGGAAGTCGGTATAGCCGATGATCGTGACGCCGTTGTCGGTGACGATCTTGTCATCCATCACCGTCAGTTTGCAGTTGCCGCCCTTTTCGGCTGCCAGATCGACGATCACGCTGCCGCGCTTCATCGATTTAACCATATCCTCGGTCCAAAGCTCGGGCGCTTCGCGGTTCGGGATCAGGGCCGTGGTGATGACGATATCCACTTCGGGGGCCAGTTCGCGGAACTTGGCAAGCTGCGCCTCGCGGAATTCCGGGGACGAGGGGGCCGCGTAGCCGCCTGTCGCCGCGCCGTCCTGCGATTCCTCTTCGAAATCGAGGTAAACGAATTCAGCCCCCATGGATTCGACCTGTTCGGCCACTTCGGGGCGCACGTCGAAGGCATAGGTGACAGCGCCCAGCGAGGTCGAGGTACCGATGGCGGCCAAACCGGCCACACCGGCGCCCACGACCAGCACCTTGGCCGGTGGAACCTTACCGGCGGCGGTGATCTGCCCGGTAAAGAAGCGGCCAAAGTTGTTGCCCGCCTCGATCACCGCACGATAACCGGCGATATTGGCCATGGACGACAGCGCATCCATCTTCTGGGCACGCGAAATCCGCGGCACCATATCCATCGCGATGACGGAAGTGCCCTTCTTGGCCAATTGTTCCATCTGCTCTTCGTTCTGGGCAGGCCAGAAGAAGGAGATCAGCAGTTGATCGGCGCGCAGGCGCTTGGCCTCGGTTTCCGTCGGCGGGCGCACCTTTGCCACGATATCGCAGGCCTTGTAGAGCGCCGCCGGTGTCTTGATGACTTCGACGCCTGCCTCCTTGTAGGCGGCATCCGAGAATCCGGCGGCCTTGCCGGCCCCGGCCTCGATGGCGCAGTCATATCCCAGTTTCTGAAGCTGAAGCGCAGAGTCGGGCGTCATCGCGACACGCGCTTCGCCCTCCATCACTTCCTTCGGTGTTCCGATCTTCAAGGTCGTTTCCCCCGTTTCCTGTTCTTGTTGCGTCGGGCCAAGAGTGGCCCACCAATCGGCGTTACCCAATGCTTTGCCGGTTTATTTCACATTTTTCCACCGGTTTCGATGCAAGGAATGTCGCATTTGCTCAAATCCAGCGCCGGGTCTTGCGTTCGTAGCGGGCAAAATCCATCCGGAAGGTCCGCCGCAGGCGGTCTTCCTCGGGTTCGATGAAGCGCTTTTCCAGCACCCACATGAAAATGGGAATCAGCGGCAGCGACAAAACCGCATCCCATGACAGGATGAATCCCGCCAGAAGCATCACGTCGCCAAGGTAGATGGGGTTGCGCGTGCGCTTGAATATCCCGCTCTGGATCATCCTCTCGGGCGTCTCGTGCGGGATTATGGTGGTGCGATGTTTGCGGAACTCCATCAGGGCCAGCGCCATCAGCACCAGGCCACCGCCCACCAGAAGCCCGCCAAGGAAATCGGCCCATGCCCCGCCCAGCGTCAGCCCCGCGTCAAACCGCGTGACCTGCACCCAAGCCAATGCAAGAAAGCCCAGAAGCCAAACGGGCGGCATATCCAACCATTTCATCATCGTGGTTCATAGGTCCTATCCGGGCGCCATTCGTCAAGCCCGCTTTTTGTATTGCCCCCATGCGGCAAGGCAGGCTGTACCCTGCCCGTGATCGCCACAATCGCTCCCCCGGAGCGATTGCCGCGCCCGAGGGCGCGGACAGGCTGGGCTCCGCCCGTGATCGCCACAATCGCTCCCCCGGAGCGATTGCCGCGCCCGAGGGCGCGGACAGGCGATCACTCCCATTCCATCTCCTCGAAGACGCGGCCGGCGTTCTTGGTGGCCAGTTCCTCGAAGGTGTCCAGATGCGACCACTCGGATTGATCGACGTAATAGGCATCGGCCAGTTCACCGCCGTTATCCAGATGCTCACCGATCTTGGCGCGCAGGTCCTTGAGATACTCCGAGGTATAGCGCGTGACCTGCGCCATGTTGGTCGGGTGCCCATGGCCGGGGATCACGTAGGTCGCCCCCAGATCGGTGAACGGCCCGTCGAAGGTTTCGATCCAGGCATCGGTATCGGCGCCCGGAAAGATCGGCGGCATACGTTCGTGAAAGGCGATGTCGCCTGCGATCACGATTTCCCACTGCGGAATCCAGACCTGCGTATCGCCGGGGCCATGGGCCGGGCCGAGGTGCAGCACCTCGAAGGTCACATCCCCCATCTCGACCGTTGTCTTGTCCTCGAAGCTCAGGTTCGGCACCACGACGCTGGTGCCCTCGGCCTTGTCCTTGTTGTAGCGCTGCATCCCTTGCAGGATGAAATCGCCCTCTTCCTCGATCTCGTGAATCGCCTCTTCATGGGCAAGGATGTCCACCCCCTGCTCGGCCCAGTAGGAATTGCCCAGCATGGCATGGCCCTGGCCGTTCTCATTGATCACCAGTTTCACCGGCTGATCTGTCAGGGCCTTGATCTCGTCATGCAGGGCCTTGGCCAGGCGATAGGACGCGCCGCCGTTGATCACCACCACCCCGTCGCCAGTGACAACGAAGCTCAGGTTGTTGTTATGGCCAGAATTCTCATAGGTCGGCGGCGCGGTGGCGCCGATGGCGGAAAACACGTGCGGAATCACCTCGACCGGCTTTTCGTAAAGTTCGGATTGCGGGTATTGGTCGGCAATATCTTCTGATGCCTGTGCCGGCATCGCCAGCACCGCCGCGATGGCGGCCGCGAAAAACTTGGTCATGGTCCTCTCCCTAAAATCTGTCCGGCGCAGGATACGCATTCACCTTCGTGAATGTCTAGGGGCTGCGGGCGGATTCCCGGCCCTTGCCCTTGCCTCGCCGTGCAAAGCCGATACGCTTGACCGGAACGAACAGGGAGACGGATATGCTCAGCGGAACACACGCCATTGTCACGGGTGGCGGGACCGGGATCGGCCTTGCCATCGCGCGGGCCTTGGCCAATCAGGGCGCGCAGGTCACCATCACCGGGCGGCGGCTTGAGGTCTTGCAGGAGGTCGCCACCCCGGGCCTGCACCCGCTGGCCATGGACGTGACCGAGGAAGCCCAGGTAACCGAGGGGATCGCCCAAGCCGTCGAGGCCCGTGGCCCCGTGCAAATCTGTGTGCCCAACGCCGGGATTGCCGAAGGCCGCAGCGTGCCGAAATCCGATACCGAGTTCTGGCGCAGGGTCATGGCCACCAACCTCGATGGCGCCTTCTGGACGATCCGCGAAAGCCTGTCCTCCATGCTGGGCACCGATTGGGGCCGCGTGGTGGCCGTCTCTTCCATCGCCGGGCTGCGCGGCCTCAAGGGGGCCTCGGCCTATACCGCCTCGAAACACGGGTTGATTGGCCTGATCCGCGGCCTGAGCGAGGATTACATGGGCAAGCCCTTCACCTTCAACGCGCTCTGCCCCGGCTACGTGGACACCCCCATCGTCACCCGCAATGTCGAGGCCATCAGCAGCCGCGCGGGGGTCTCCGAGGACAAGGCGCGCGAGATGATGGTCAGCCAGAACCGCCATCAGCGCCTGATCGCCCCCGAGGAGGTGGCGCAGGCCGCGCTTTGGCTTTGCGGGCCGGGATCCGAAAGCGTCAACGGCCAGTGCATCGAGATCGCGGGAGGGCAGGTCTGATGCTGGCGCGCGCGGATTTCAACACCTTTTGCGCCGCCCTGCCCCAGACCACCCATGTTGTGCAATGGGGCGGCGCGGATGTCTGGAAACTGGGCGGCAAGGTCTTTGCCATCGCCGGTTGGAACGACGGCAAGGATGCCTATACCTTCAAGGCCTCCGAGATGGCCTTCGAGGTGCTGCAAGACCAACCCGGAATCCGGCCCGCGCCCTACATGGCCTCACGCGGCCTCAAATGGCTGCAAGTCCATGCCGACCCCGGGCTGAACGATGATGAGCTTAAGGCCCATATCAAGGCCTCTTACGACATGATCGCCGAAAACCTGCCGCGCAAGACCCGCGCCGCCCTTGGCCTGTGATCCCCGCTTCATCTTTCCCCAAATACTCCCGCCGGAGGCGCACAATGGCCACCGGGCGCACGGCCTGTTTACCAGTACCAAGGCCACCCCCAAGACCGCCGCGATACCGACGTCTTGCCGACGCTATAAAGCCCGGGGGATTCTGATATGACCCAAGGGCTTGCCCCCGATTCGACACGAAAGGTTAACGATGCCTGATTTCACCGCCACCAAATCCCGCTTCCACCTGCCGCAGGGGGTGACCTATCTGGACGGCAATTCGCTTGGCCCCCTGCCCCGTGCCGCTGCGGATCGCATGGGCCGGGTCATGCAGGATGAATGGGGCGAGATGCTGATCACCGGCTGGAACAAGGCCGGGTGGATGGCGCAACCGGGGGTCTTGGGCGACCGGATCGGGCGGCTCATCGGGGCCGAGCCGGGGCATGTCATGCTGGGCGACACCCTGTCGATCAAGGTCTACCAGGCGCTGGCCGCCGCCCTTTCCCTGCGCCCCGGGCGCCGGGTCATCCTGTCGGATACCGGCAATTTCCCCACCGATCTTTACATGGCCGAGGGGCTGATCAAGATGCTGGGACAGGGCCATGAACTGCGCTGCGTGGCCCCCGAGGAGGTCGAGGACGCGATCACCGAGGAGGTCGCCGCCCTGATGCTGACGGAAGTGGATTACCGCACCGGCCGCCGACACGACATGCCGCATCTTACGCAAAAGGCCCATGCGGTCGGGGCCTTGGCCATCTGGGATCTGGCCCATAGCGCGGGTGCGGTGCCGGTGGATGTGGCCGGGGGCAAGGCCGATTTCGCGGTGGGCTGCACCTATAAGTTCCTCAATGGCGGCCCCGGCGCCCCGGCCTTCATCTATGTCGCCCCGCGCCATGCCGAAGCCACGGCCCCGGCGCTTTCGGGATGGCTGGGTCATGCCGCGCCTTTCGAGTTCGAACAAACCTACCGCGCCGCGCCGGGGGTCGCGCGGATGCGGGTGGGCACGCCCCCTGTTCTGGCCATGGCGAGCCTTGAGGCGGCCTTGGACATCTGGGACGGGGTCGAAATGGCACAGGTCTATGCCCGCGCGCAGACGCTTTCAGAGCGCTTCATCCAAGGCATCGAGGCCACCTGCCCGATGCTCACCCTCGCCTCGCCCCGTGATCCCGATCAGCGCGGCAGTCAGGTATCGTTCCGCTTCGCGCATGGCTACGAGGCCATGCAGGCCTGTATCGCCCATGGGGTCATCGGCGATTTCCGCGCGCCCGATATCATGCGCTTCGGCATCACGCCGCTTTATCTGGACGAGGGGGACATTGATCGGGCCATCGAGGTGGTCACGAAGGTCATGGTCCAAGAGCTTTGGGACGATGACACCTATCGGCACAGGTCTGCCGTGACCTGACGGCCCGCCTCAATCCGGCCCGAATTTATCTTAAATTCGCCAGAAAAGCTCCGCTTTCCGGCCATGCACAGTCTGTATCCAATTCGAGAACAGCGAGGGCACAACAGGCAAGGATGCGTCCTCGTGGGCATGCTGACACAAGATCGGCGGCCCATTTCGAGTGAGGAGCAGGGCCATGCCCACCTATACGGTCAGTATCTATAACACGGACCCCCTGTTCATCCTGTCCCGGACGATCGGGGGCACGGGGACATGGACTGGCGAGGCCAGCCCTTCGGGGACGGCCACCATCACCGACCCCGAATCCGGTGTCGAAGGTCAAACCATCGACAGCAATTTTTCTGGCGGGGAAAGCGCGACGGCGGATGTCTCGGTGAGCGGCAGCACATCGAGCGGCGCCCCTGTCTATGCCGAAGAAAGCTGGACCCTGCGCGATACGGTGACCGGCGACACCTTCCAGGTTATCACCTTCCGCGTCGATAGCGGCGGGGCCACCGGCTATTACACGCTGTCGGAAATGCCGCTTGTTGCCGGGCGCAACTATGACACGCTGGACTATGATACCGATCCGGACGTGACCGCGGGCGATCCGGCCTTCAGCATTGATGATTACGAAGAACCGGGCGCCGAGGTCGACGGAACCGGAGGCGACGACACCATCGACGCGGCCTACACCGATGCCGATGGCGATAGCGTGGGGGGCGGAGATGATACGGTTTTTGCCGGCTCGGGCAACGACAGTGTCGAAAGCGGCGATGGCGACGATACCGTCTATGGCGATCTGGGGTCGGACACCCTGATCGGTGGCAGTGGAAACGATTACCTCAAAGGCAGCGAGCAGGACCCCGGCAATACGGGCATAGGCGGGTCCTCGACGACGGGTGACACCTTTACCGTCATCAACCTTGGCACCTACGCCGATATCGACCCGACCGAAACCAATGGCCAGTCAGAGAACGCCGCCGACCTGATCGGAAGCTACGGCGGCCCGGGCGCCGAACTGTACAACAATTTTCAAACCGCCACGACCTCGGACAGCGATGGCGACAATATTCTGGCCGACAACGACAATGGCGCGGCACCCGAAACGATCACGGTGGACGGCGTCACCTACCAGCTTGACAGCACGCAGGTTTACGACGCGACGGTAACCTTCATTGACGGTTCTGTTGGCAGCTTCACCGCCGTGGTTTCGCAGACAACGACCGGCGAAACCTTCATGATGCCGGAGTATTCCACCAACGCCGACAATACCTTGTTGACCTCGCAACCCATCGAGTCGATCTCGCTTGATGCGATCAACACCGACGATACCGGGCTTTACGCGTATCGTCTGGATGCGGATTACCAGGTTCCCGCAATGAGCGCCGATGCGTCCGGCGACAGCCTTGTCGGTGGTGCGGGCGACGACACCCTGGTCGGGGACCGGGGCAACGATACCCTGATCGGCGGGACCGGGGCCGACGAGTTCTTTGGCGGGCTCGATGACGACGAGATGTACCTGGCCGAGGGCGACACGGCCTATGGCGGCGATGGCGATGACCTGTTCGTACTGGGCGATCTGGGCGAAGTGGGCAGCAGCACCATCGACATCACCGGCGGCGAAGGCGGTGAGACCGGCGGCGACACCCTGCAACTGACCGCGGACCTGACACAGGACGACATCACCTTCACCAATACCGATGATGCCGCGGGCGGGCTTTCGGGCAATTTCACCATGGCCGACGGGACGGTGGTGAATTTCTCGGAAATCGAGAACATCATCTGTTTCACCCCCGGCACGCGCATCCAGACCGCACAAGGCGAGCGACGCATTGAGGAACTGCGGGTTGGGGATATGGTTCTGACCCGTGACAACGGGTTTCAGCCGATCCGCTGGCTCGGGCACAGCACCGTCGAGGGGCACGGGAAGTTCGCGCCCATCGCGATCAACTCGACCGTACTGGACGGCGCGCGGCGGCCGCTTCTGGTCTCGCCGCAGCACCGGGTCTTGTTCACCGGCTACAAGGCCGAGCTGCTGTTCGGTCACGACGAGGTTCTGGTTGCCGCCAAGCACCTGGTGGATGGCCGTGACGTGCGCGTGGTCGAGCGCAAACTGGTCACCTATTTCCACATGATGTTCGACCGCCACGAGGTGATCTATGCCGAGGGCGCGGCGACCGAAAGCTTTCACGCCGGCGACACCGGGATCGCGGCAATTTCGAATCGGGCGCGTGAGGAAATGTTTGCCGTCTTCCCCGAATTGCGCAGCAATCCGGGCGCCCATGGCGATACGGCCCGCATGTGCCTGAAGGCGCATGAAGCACGGCTTTTGCTTGAACCCGAGGACAATTTCGCCCTTGCGGCCTGATTGTTACCCGTCAGGCGGGTAGTCGGACACAGCATTGTCAGGTTTGCTCCGAATTGCCGCCGCATAGGCTGACTATACACCCTTTAGGGTCGCGGTGAGCACTACGCCAAAGCCATCCTGAAAATCCGAACGACGTTACATCCCCTCGGGCCGGACATGGACCACGGGGCTTAAAATGGAGTGTGAGTATTGGCTACTGGTTATCTTGTAACGCTTGGCGATGGATCCCTTGACGCTGGCGATTATGTTTCGGGCGCACAATCCACTTTTACCATTGATCAGACGATCGGCACCGGAGAATGGACATGGTCCGGCGTCTGGGACAGTGATGGCCAGTACTATTCCAACATAACGGACACCGGGACTTATTACGTCGGCAGCGACGGAAATGTCTATTTCATTCCTGACACATGGAACACGACAAGTGGCGATGCCTCGGTCACTTCTGCACCGGCATACACCTCTGGCCCGGACACGGTTGACGGGACGGCTGGCGATGATCTGATCGATGCGGGCTATGTCGATGCGCAAGGCGACCAGATCAGCGATCAGGCAGAGTCCGTCTTGGGCGGAGACGGCGACGACACGATCGCCGGCAGTGGTGGCGCCGATACGATCAACGGCGGGGCGGGCCTGGATTACGTCGATTATTCGGACTCGGCGTACGCGGTGAACGTGAACCTTACGAGCAACACGGGGTCAGGTGGCGATGCCGCCGGTGATCAATACTTCGGCATCGACGGGGTTATCGGATCCGACTTCAACGACACGATCATCGGATATGACACGGCTGGTGCAGATTACACGAATGTTTTCTCGGGCGGCGGGGGCGATGACAGCATCGATGCCCGCGGCGCGGATGACACGGTCTTTGGTGACGAAGGCGACGACACGCTTTTGGGCGGCGGGGGCAACGATTACCTGGATGGCGGCGAAGGCGCCGACAGCATTCAGGGCGGCGATGGAAACGATACGATCATCGGCGGCACGCAAGTGCCCGATGCGGACCTGAACCTGAGCTGGGCCGCGGCGGGGGCCGATGAACAAGACCTCTCTGCCGGGTTCGTTCAGGACACTGGCGGCATTAACGTTGCAGTCAGCTTCACCGACGATGGGAACGCGGGATCGATCAGCGCCGAAACCACGGACACGCAATACGTTGGCTCGGGAGAGCCTTTCGATCCGACGTCCTCGGCCGCCATGGGGGGCGGATCGACGACCGGTGACACATCGACCACCACTGTTTCCTTCTCGGCGGTGGATGGCGCGGCATATGGTGACGAGGTCACCAATGTCAGTTTTCGGATCAACGATCTGGACCAAAACAGCTGGGAAGACTTGGTCACGATCCGCGCATACGACGCGAACGGCTCCCTGATCGAAAGCACGATCACCTACCAAGGCGCGACCACGACTGGCACCACGCCGACCGAGGATGGCGAAGGAAGCTGGTCACAGTCGAACGCCGATGGCTCCGCCCTTGTCGAAATCACCGGACCGGTCAGCTATTTCGAAATCGACTATGACCAAGGCGGGACCGCTGGCCAGGCGCTTTGGGTGACCGATATTCATTTTACCGCCGTTGGCGCCAGCGATGGCGATGACACATTGGAAGGCGGTGCGGGCAATGACAGCATTGTCGGGGATGTCGGCAACGATGTTCTGGATGGCGGCACCGGTCAGGACACGCTGGACGGTGGGGCCGGAGACGACACCTTTGCCCTGTCCGACGATTTCGGCAACGATACGATCCTTGGCAGTGAAACCGGGGAAACGGCTGGCGATACGCTCGATCTGAGCAATCTGACGCAAGACACCACCATTGACCTGACAAGCGCCGATCCGGAGGCGGGCAGTGTCTCGAACGGGACCGACAGCGCAACCTTCTCGGAAATCGAGAACATCACGCTGGGCGGCGGCACCGACACGATTGTTCTGGCCGATGGCTCGGGCAGCGACACCGTTCAGGCCTTCGAAGCGCCGATTGACAATGGCGACGGCACGTTCACCGGGCAGGATCAACTGGATGTCTCTGGACTGACCTCGGACGGTGGCACAACGCCGGTGACAACGGCGGATGTGACCGTGACCGACGATGGATCGGGCAATGCGGTTGTGACTTTCCCGGGTGGTGAAAGCATCACGCTTGTCGGTGTGGCCCCCGCGCAAGTGGATTCGGTTGAAGAATTGATTGCGATCGGCATCCCGGATGGTCGCGACTATATCGTCGAAGGCACCACGGGTAGCGATCTGATCAATGTGGACTATGTCGACGACCCGGAAGGCGACATGGTCGATGCCACGGATAACGCCACGGGCACCAACGATGATCTGATCACCGCAGGAGACGGGAACGACTCGGCTTATGGTGTCGATGGCAATGATACGATCTATGGTGAAGGCGGTGACGATTACCTGGCTGGTGGCGTTGGCGATGATCTGATCGACGGCGGAATCGGTGGCGATGACCTTGACGGTGATGCCGGTAACGACACGCTGATTGGTGGTGATGGCAATGACGGTCTGGATGGCGGAACCGGCAATGACAGCCTGACAGGTGACATCGGCGACGACAGTCTCTGGGGCGGTGCCGACAATGACACGCTTATTGGTGGCGATGGAAACGACGCCATGTATGGCGGAACCGGCGACGACCAGATCGATGCTGGAACGGGCACGGATTTCATCTCGCTGACGGGCGGCAATGACACTGTGTTTGCCGGGGCCGACGACGACAACATAGTGGTTGTACCGGGGGGCTATGCGGATGGTGCTGTTCTGGACGTGGACGGCGGTACGACCGGGAATGATTCCGATACGCTCAACCTCTCGGCATGGGATGCTTTCCGCAACCTGAGCGAAGCCGCCGATACCGACGGTGACAGCACCAGCGGCTCTGTCGAGGTCATGGACGCAAGTGGCAACTGGATTTCGGTCAACTTCAACGAAATCGAGACGCTTTTGCTACCGACGTCGGATTTGACACCCGACTATATCGTCGAAGGCACAGCCGGGGGCGATTACATCAGTGACGGCTATCTCGGCGACCCGGAAGGCGATCTTGTCGACAACAACGACAACGCCGCGGGCACCAATGACGACAGCATCCGCGCCGAAGGCGGCGATGATACGATCATTGCCGGGCTGGGCACTGACAGCGTCGACGCGGGCACCGGCAACGACAGTGCGCGTGGCGGCGATGGCGACGACACCCTGCTGGGCAATGCCGGCAACGATACCCTGCTGGGCGAAAGCGGCAACGACAGTATCGACGGCGGCACCGGTTTCGACAGCCTGCTGGGTGGCCTTGGCAATGACACCATCTCGGGCGGCGACGATGCCGACACGATCTATGGTGAGGGGGGCGATGACTCGATCGACGGGGGGCTTGGCAACGACTCCCTGATTGGCGGAGATGACGCCGACACGGTTTCGGGCGGGGCCGGGATAGACGAGATTTACGGCAACGCGGGTGACGACCTTCTTGATGGCGGCACCGAATCCGACTCGCTTTTCGGTGGAACCGGCGATGACACCTTGATCGGTGGTCTGGGCGACGATTCCATGCTCGGGGACGGCGGCGACGACCTGTTCGTGCTGGAAAACTCCTTTGGCAACGACAGCATCGACGGCTGGGGCACCGAGGAAACCAGCGGCGATACGCTTGATGCGACGGCGGTCACCGATAATGTCACGGTTGACCTGACGGCGAATGGCAGCCCGGCAGACCCCGAAAGCGGCACCATAAGCGACGGCACCTCGACCGCGAATTTCGCGGATATCGAGAATATCGATCTGGGCGCGGGCGACGATAGCGTGATCGGCTCGGACGGGGATGACAGTATCGCGATCAGCACCGGCGCCGGGGCCGACACCGTTGACGGTGGCGCGGGCAACGATGTTTTTGACATCGGCGCGGCAGACGGAGCGAAGGACACTGTCGTTCTGGCGGATGGCGGCGGCAACGACACGATCGGAGGCTTCGAAGCCCCGACCGATAACGGTGACGGCAGTTTCACCGGCAATGACCTGCTTGATGTCAGCGGCCTGAACGATGCGGGTGGCGCGCCGGTCAACACCGATGATGTGACGGTGACCGATACCAATGGCGACGGCACGGGCGATGCGATCCTGCTGTTCCCCAATGGCGAATCGATCACCCTGACCGGGGTTGCGCCCTCGGAGGTGAATGACCCTGCGGCACTCGGGGCCATGGGCATTCCCATCCCCAACTACATCGTCGAGGGCACGACCTCGGGCGACGTGATCGACTCGGGCTATACGGGAGATCCCGAAGGCGACCAGGTGGACGCAGGAGATAACCTAGCGGGCACCGATGACGACAGCATCCTTGCCGGTGCGGGCAATGACACCATCAGCGCCGGTGCCGGTGCCGACAGCATCGACGCAGGCATCGGAGATGACCTGGTTTACAGCGGAACCGGCAATGACACCGTGCTTGCAGGCGATGGGGCCGATACCGTTTCCGGCGAAGCCGGAGACGATTCCCTTGTCGGTGGCGAGGGCTTTGACAGCTTGCTGGGGGGCGACGACAACGATGTCCTGCTCGGCGAAGTGGGGAACGACACGCTGCGCGGTGATGCCGGGAACGATACGATCATCGGTGGCATCGGGGACGACTCGGCCCATGGCGGTACAGGCGACGACAGCATGTCGGGCGGAGAGGGCAATGACACTCTGCACGGCTGGTATGGCAATGACACGATCGATGGCGGAGCCGGAAACGACTATATCGACGCCGACCTCGGCACCGACATTGCCAGCGGCGGCGATGGCAATGACACCATCATGGGTGGATACAGCGTTGAAAGCGACACCCTTTACGGTGAGGCCGGAGACGACAGCATCGACGGGCAAGCCGGAGATGACCTGATTGATGGTGGCATCGGCGATGACACGCTGCTTGGCTCGGATGGGGATGACACTTTCACCCTCTACGACAGCTTTGGCAACGACACGATCACCGGCGGCGAGACCGACGAAACCACGGGCGACAGCCTTGATGCCAGCTCGGTCACGGCGAACACCACGCTGGACCTGACGGCGGGCATCGCTTCGGACCCCGAAAGCGGGACGCTCAGCGATGGCACGTCGACCGCTGGTTTCAGCGAGATCGAGAACATCACGCTGGGTTCGGGCGACGACAGCGTTATCGGCTCGTCCGGTGACGACTCGGTCAGCACCGGGGCGGGGGCAGATACGGTCGATGGCGGCGCGGGCAACGACACCTTCGATGTCGGGGCAGCCGATGGTGCGGTTGATACCGTGGTGCTGGACGATGGCGACGGCAATGACACGATTTCGGGCTTCGAAGGCCCCATCGACAATGGCGACGGGACCTACACCGGACAGGACCAGATCGACACTTCGGCCCTGACCGATGCGGATGGCAACCCGGTTCTGGTTTCGGATGTGACCGTCACCGACGATGGCAGCGGCAACGCGCTTCTGACCTTCCCCAATGGCGAGTCGCTCACGTTGCTTGGGGTCGATCCGGCATCGGTCACGGATCACGATGCCTTGGCCGCCATGGGAATCGCGCAGAGCGATTATATCGTGGACGGAACCGCCGGGGGCGATCTGATCGACGGCAGCTATACGGGCGACCCGGATGGCGATTTCGTCGACAACCTCGACAGCCGGACCAACGGCAACGATGACAGCATCGTTGCAGGTGCCGGTGACGATACGATTCTTGCAGGCGATGGCAACGATACCGTCGAGGCCGGTGAGGGTGACGACTCGGTCTCGGGCGGCGCTGGCAACGACGAGATCTATGGCTTCGAGGGCAGCGATACCGTCGATGGCGGCGCGGGCGACGATTTCATCAACACCCGTACTTCGCCGGGCACGGGCCTGCCCGACGAGGAATACAACAGCGGTGGGGCTTTGGATTACCCCGCGGATACCGATCCGACCTACGATCGCGACAGCGTTATCGGCGGCGACGGGAATGACACCGTTCTGTCGGGCGACGACAACGATACGGTTTCGGGCGGCCTTGGGGCGGATTCGGTGGATGCCGGGTTTGACGACGACAGTGTCACGGGCGATGCCGGGAACGATACCCTTGAAGGTAACGAGGGCAACGACACCATCGACGGCGGCAGCGATGACGACCTGATCTATGGCGAGTTGTCCCCGTCGAACCCGGATTATGCATCGTATTCACTATACGAATTGGCGAATGACGGCACGGATGCGGCCCCGACCAACAACGCGGATAGCCTTCTGGGCGGTGACGGCAACGACACCATCTATGGTCAGGACGACGACGACACCCTTCTGGGGGGCAGCGGCGATGACCTGCTTGATGGTGGGATCGACAACGACAGCCTTGACGGCGGCACCGGGTCGGACATCCTGACCGGCGGCGCGGGTGACGATACCATCGTGGCCGCGCAGGGGGATACCGTCACCGGCGGGGATGGCGACGATTACTTCACCATTGCCGATTTCGGCGAGTTTGGAAGCGACAGCATCTCGATCACCGGTGGCGAGGGCGACGAGACGGCGGGCGACACGCTTTTCCTCGGGGCCGATTACAGCCTGAACGATCTGACCTTCACCAATACGGACGATAGTGCCGGCGGTCTCTCGGGCAATTTCACCATGGCCGACGGCACGGTGGTGAACTTTGCAGAGATCGAGAACATCATCTGCTTCACCCCGGGCACCCGGATTTTGACCGGCCATGGCGAGCGTCCGATTGAAGACCTGCGCGAAGGCGACATGGTGGTGACCCGCGATCACGGCCTGCGCCCGATCCGCTGGATCGGCAAGCGGAGTGTCCCGGGCAAAGGCCGATTTGCACCGGTGCACGTCGGGGCCAATGCCCTGAGCGGGGCGCGCGAGGGGCTTGTAGTATCGCCACAGCACCGCATCCTGTTCACCGGGTACCGGGCCGAGCTTCTGTTCGGAGAGCCGGAGGTTCTGGTTCCGGCCAAGCACCTGATCGACGGGCGCGACGTGGTGCAACAGGATGTGGATGAGGTGACCTATATCCACGTAATGTTCGACCGCCACGAGGTGATCTATGCCGAAGGCATCGCCACCGAAAGCTTCCACGCGGGCGACGTGGGGCTGGGTGCCGTGGACGCGGCCGCGCGCGAGGAATTGTTCGCGATCTTCCCCGAACTGCGGTCCGCCCCGTATCGCCATGGCAAAACCGCCAGAACCTGTCTGAAAGCGCATGAAGCGCGGTTAATTCAAGGTCTCGGATTCTGATCCATTCCTAACTGGAACCGGCAGGCCCTGCGAGTGTCAGAACGGCACGGCGCAGGGCCTGCCAATCGGTGTATTCGCGATCTTTCGTCGGGTCGACATCCTGCCCCTGCTGATGGGCAATCCAACGCATGGCCAGTGATTTGAAAAAGTCATATTGCGTGAACCGGAAGGCCCCGGCGACATGGATCAACTGATCCGGGCGCCAGCCGGTTTCGTCGAAAAACCGGCCACAAATCCTGTCCAACTCGGCCAGATCCTTGGCCTCGCCACTCGCCACGGCCAGAGAAACAGACAGGAACATGGTACGTAACCCGGCCAAGCCGTTGCCATGCGTCTTGGCGAACTCCCCCATGTCTTTCTGGAAGGTGCCAAGATGCAGGGACGCGGCAAGGATCGCCGCGTCGAACCGCCCGAGGTCGAGCCCGTCGTCATCGCCCACGTCAAGCAGTTCAACGGAGTGCCCCTCGTCAATCAGGACATCCGCGCAAAACCGGCAAATCTTGCGGGTTTGCCCCTCGGTCGTGGCATAGGCGATGAGAATGTTCATGAGTTCCCCCTTACACGGTAAGCGAGGAAGAGTTTACGCCATGGCAGGACACTGTCCTTGATGCACAACAAGCGCCCCTGAGGACCTCAGGCCGATTTGAGCGCCTGGGGCCCCTGCCCTTGCGCCCATTGCCGTGCTGCATCTCCGAAGGCTGTGAACAACGGGCGGCTGACCGGGTCGTTCGCGGCATTGTATTCGGGATGCCATTGCACCGACAGGGCGAAACCGGGCGCGCCGTCGACATAAATCGCCTCGGGCGTGCCATCCGGGGCATAGCCGTCGATCACCACGCGGTTGCCGGGTTTGACCACCCCCTGCCCATGCAAGGTGTTGGTCATCACCTCCTCGGCCCCCATGAGATGATGGAAGACCCCGCCGGTGGTGAACCGGACGCTGTGGCGTAGCGCAAATTTCTCTTCGATGGTGCCATCGGGCGGCATCCGGTGATTGTCGCGCCCCGGCAATTCGCGGATTTCCGGGTGCAGGGTCCCGCCCATGGCGACGTTGACCTCTTGAAACCCGCGGCAGATGCCCAGGATCGGCTGCCCACGCTCCACACAGGCCCGGACCAAAGGCAGGCTGATGGCATCGCGGTTGCGGTCGAAGGCGCCATGCGCCTCGGTCGGGTTTTCACCGTATTCCTCGGGATGGACATTGGGCCGCCCGCCGGTGAGCAGGAACCCATCGCAGGCCTCAAGCAATTCTGGAACCGAGACAAACCGCGGGTCACTGGGCACCAATAGCGGCATACATCCGGCCACCTGTGCAATCGCCTCGGAATTCATCGTTCCGCCCGCATGCACCGGGTAACTGTCGTCGATCAGGTAGTGGTTTCCGATAATACCAATAACTGGGCGTGCCATGGGGGTCCTTCGCGTTACCATTAAATCCTGATTAAGTGTTCAAAAACGATAAGAAAACGCGAATGTCCGCACAAGTCACCGCGCGCCTGCGCAGGGGTCAGTGCCGATATGACGTGCGATTTTCGCGATAGCGCCCGGATTGAAGGCGCAGGTTGCCCATATCGCGGCCCTTCACCTGTCAGTCTCAACGATCAACCCCGGGATCGCATTGCAGACCCGCCCGCATCGCCCTAACGTCCCGGGCAAACGCATTGCCGATGGAGACGCCCGCGATGAAAGACGCCTCGCCTCAGACGATCTATTTGTCCGACTACACGCCGCCAGCCTTCCTTGTTGAGGAGGTGCATCTCACGTTTCGGCTGAATCCGAAAAAAACACGCGTTATCAGCAAGATAAGATTCAAACCTAACCCCGCTTCAAAAAGCCGTGACTTCTTTTTGCATGGAGAGGGCCTGCGGCTTGTCTCGGCACGGGTTGATGGGCAGGCCGTGGAGCCAGAGCTGACCGATGAGGGGCTGACTTGCGCGGTCCCGGATGCCCCCTTTGTCTGGGAGGCCGAGGTCGAGATCGACCCGCAGGGCAATACTGCGCTGGAAGGGCTTTACATGTCGAATGGCATGTATTGCACACAATGCGAGGCCGAAGGCTTTCGCAAGATCACCTATTACCCGGACCGCCCGGATGTGATGGGCGTTTTCACCGTGCGCATCGAGGGCGATGAAAAGGTCCTTTTGTCGAACGGGAATCTTGTGGCCAAAGGGGACGGGTTCGCCGAATGGCATGACCCATGGCCCAAGCCCGCCTATCTTTTCGCCCTCGTGGCCGGTGATCTGGTCAATCACCCAGATCGCTTTACCACCCGGTCGGGCCGTGAGGTGGAGTTGAATATCTGGGTGCGTCCGGGGGATGAGGGCAAATGCGCCTTTGGCATGGAGGCGCTCAAGAAATCCATGGCCTGGGACGAAAAAACCTATGGCCGGGAATACGATCTGGATGTCTTCAACGTGGTTGCCGTGGATGATTTCAACATGGGGGCCATGGAGAACAAAGGGTTGAATATCTTCAACTCTTCCTGCGTCTTAGCCAGCCAAGAGACAAGTACAGATGCGAATTTTGAAAGGATCGAGGCGATTATCGCCCATGAATACTTCCATAATTGGACCGGGAATCGCATCACCTGCCGGGATTGGTTCCAACTGTGCCTGAAGGAAGGGCTGACGGTGTTTCGCGACTCGGAATTCACCGCCGATATGCGCAGCGCGCCGGTCAAGCGGATTTCCGATGTGATCGCCCTGCGCGCCCGTCAGTTCCGCGAGGACAACGGCCCTCTGGCCCATCCCGTGCGCCCCGAGAGTTTCGTGGAGATCAACAACTTCTATACCGCCACGGTCTACGAGAAAGGCGCCGAGGTGATCGGGATGCTCAAGCGGTTGGTAGGCGATGCGGCGTATGCCAAGGCGGTCGATCTGTATTTCGAGCGTCACGACGGGCAGGCCTGCACGATCGAGGATTGGCTGAAGGTGTTCGAAGATGCCACGGGGCGTGACCTGAGCCAGTTCAAGCGGTGGTATTCGCAGGCAGGCACACCGCGTCTGCGTGTCACCGATGACTTCAAGGACGGCACCTATACCCTTCATTTCGAACAGGAAACGCCGCCAACGCCGGGGCAGGATGAAAAGGCCCCGCAGGTCATTCCGATTGCCGTGGGCCTGTTGGGGCCGAATGGCGACGAGGTGGTGGAAACCCGCTTTCTGGAGATGACAGAAGCCAAGCAGAGTTTCACCTTCGAAGGTTTGGGCGCACGCCCCGTCCCCTCGATCCTGCGGGATTTCTCGGCCCCCGTGATCCTTGAGCGTGAGACCGACAATGCCGAACGCGCCTTCCTTCTGGCGCATGACACCGACCCGTTCAACAAGTGGGAAGCGGGCCGTGACCTTGCCCGCGACGGCCTGATCGAGATGATCGTGAACGGGGCGGCGCCGGACGACGCCTATCTGGATGCAGCGCTTACCATGGCACGGGACGACACGCTTGACCCTGCGTTCCGCGCCTTGGCGCTCGGCCTGCCCAGTCAGGACGAGTTGGCACAAACCCTGCATGAGCGTGGGCACACACCCGATCCGCAAGCCATCTGGGATGCCCTTGAAACCCTGCGGCACGCCCGCGCCGAGCATTTTCAGGACCTCGCACCGCGCCTTTACGCGCAGTATCAGGTTGCCAAGCCCTATGCGCCGGACGCCGAACAATCCGGGGCGCGGGCCTTGGCCAATGCGGCCCTTGGTATGATCACCCGTCTGGATGGTGGCGCACAGGCCGGACGCCAATACGACAGCGCCGACAACATGACCCAGCAATTGGCCGCCTTTTCGAACCTATTGCAGGCCGGTCAGGGGCAGGATGCGGTCACGCGATTCTACGACCAGTGGAAAGAGGACCGCTTGGTCATCGACAAGTGGTTCATGCTGCAAATCGTCCATGCCGCCCCGGAAGACGCCGCAAAGACGACCGAAGCCCTGACGCAGCATCCCGATTTCACGATCCGCAACCCCAACCGATTCCGATCCGTATTGGGAGCCTTGGCGATGAACCCGGCCGGGTTCCATCACGCTGGCGGCGAAGGGTATCGGGTTCTGGCCGATTGGCTGATCGCGCTTGATCCGCTGAACCCGCAAACGGCGGCGCGCATGTGCTCGGCCTTCGAGACATGGAAACGCTATGACCGCGAGCGGCAAGCCATGATTGCCGACCAGTTGGACCGCATCCTTGCCACGAAGGACCTGAGCCCGGACACGACGGAAATGGTGAGCCGCATTCGCAACGGCTAGCCCTCAGTCGGAACTGTTGAGTTGCGTGAAGCGCTCAGGGCGGAGTCGCGGACGGACCGATGACATGGGCTTGCAATAGCTTTGCCGTTTAAGCCACGCCATCATGTCCCCGCGCTTGCGCCGGTTATGGAATGGTCCCCAATCGGCGGCAACACCGCGCATCCCGCGTGACACGACCCCGTCGCGCGGGACCGTCACCGACATGATCCGGATGGCACAACTCAGGTTGTCCGGCCCATTTTTCAAGGCGGCCCCGCTGCGTGCCCGGCAACCATAGCCGCGCGCTGTGGAGGGTAGGATTTGAAGCAGACCATACCATTGCCCGCCCCCGCCCACGGCAGCAGCGCGATAGGTGCTTTCATGTTTCGAAAGCGCCGATAGTAGGCCGATCCAGAAGGCCTGGCGCCCCTTTTGGCCAGCCTCGGGATAGGCCGGACACCAGTCACGAATGTCCTTTGGAACACTACGCGTCAGGGCCTGCCCATGCCCGCGCAGGGCCGAAAGCGCGGCGCGTGTCCACAACTGGCCATCTGGCAAAGATCCCCAGCGGGCGCGCGGAATATTGCCGTCGCGTGCCTCGGGCGGGCGCACGTTTTGCGGGGACTCGGCATATGATATCGCCCCAAGCAATATAAATATCGTTACACAACAAATGGTTAGCAGCTTCATCCCGAGATATTGAAACGAATTTGCCTGTAAATCAACTCTCTGGCACCTGTGGAATTCCCTGCCATCTCCTCAGCCTTGCCAAGATTTGGCCGAATTGCACTGAAAGGATCAGCAAAAGACAATCCAGACTTCAGCCGGGAGATCGTATGCCATTCTCGTCCAAGACCGCCCGCGGCGAAAATATCTTGCGCTTTCGCCGGAAACGTGACGGAGGGGAACGCAACTCCCCACGGCTGTTCGGGCGCAGAACGCGGTCTGAAAGCGATATCGAGGCTCTAAGCAAACGCATCCTTCTCCCCTCGCTCCCGGTGTCCGACGAAGAGATGGCCCGCGCCACTCATCAGGACAGGGGCCAGAAACTGGCCCGGCAAGAGATGTGGGAGGAATTGTCAAAGCAAATCCAATATGCCGACGATTGCCGCCTCTCGACCCCGGGGGGGGAGATTGCCTCGATGCTGCTGGCCTTCGGGGCGCGGTCCGACGTCGTGGCCGCCGCCGAGGACGCAATCGCCGATGGCGCCGTTCCTGACCCCGTCGGCATCGAGGCCTTGGAGGAGGTCCAGACCGAGTTTTATGGCGACCATTGTTGCGCCCTCGTCGTGGCGATGGCCCATATCGATATTGGCTGGGCCTGGCGGAATGCGGCGCGCGA
This sequence comes from Roseovarius bejariae, assembly GCF_009669325.1. NCBI lineage: Bacteria > Pseudomonadati > Pseudomonadota > Alphaproteobacteria > Rhodobacterales > Roseobacteraceae > Roseovarius > Roseovarius bejariae. Next base: position 190,275 of record NZ_SZWE01000002.1, on the reverse strand, counting down.
CGGTCTCCACGAGGAAAAGGTGTGCCAGAAGCACTGGCTGAACCATTTCAACCGGGCCCGGGACATCCTTGCACCATATGACGGGATTGATTTGGATGCGCCATCACTGGCCGCGGCGCAATGCGCCTTGACGGCGGCGTTCCGTCAGAAAGGGCACCGCGTGGCGGACGACTATGCAAAGTTGATTGATCTTGACCCCGACGGGCACCGTCATATGCGCGCCCTCGGTCAGCACCTGCTTCCAGCCTACTTCGGAAGTTACGAGACGCTCGAAGTCGAAGCGCGCCGCACGGCGGTACGTACCGCAGAGGTCTGGGGGGATGGGGGCTATGCATGGGTTTATTTCGATGCCCTTGCAATGGATCGCGGGGCACTTGACCTTCTGGATGCGGAGTTTTTCGCGGATGGCATCCGCCATATTCTTGAGGCCAAGAAGGACCAGCACATAACAAACCTTTGGGCGGCCTTTTGCGCGGTCAACATGGCAGCGGAAACGGATGGGCATCTCTCCACGCATGCGGATGCCACGCGCAGGCATTTGCATAACTGTCTGGACTGGATCCTGAGCGATTATTTACAGGAATTGCATCCCTTGGTCTGGTCTCAGGCACTGTTGTCGCCGGGACTGACCCCTGCCCTGCCCTCACGACGGGCCCTGATCAGCAAGGGACGGCAAACGGCCTTGCGGATTATCGCGACACGCTTTGCCGATGATCTGGCCGATGGCAGCTCCATCGCCTTTTCCCCCGCCGGAATGTATCGCTTGCCGGGTCTTTAAAACCACACGCCGCCCTTGCCCGTCGCGCGGCTCTGGCCTAGAACGCCCAAGTCACGAGCGATGGAGACGATCGGCATGTTGGACCTGACCTATGAAGCCCCCAAACCCAAGGTGATCGCAGGCGCGAAGCACGATTGGGAACTTGTCATCGGGATGGAGGTTCACGCGCAGGTGGCGTCAAAAGCCAAGCTGTTTTCCGGGGCCTCCACCAAGTTCGGGGCCGAGCCCAACTCGAATGTCTCCTTCGTGGATGCGGCCATGCCCGGCATGCTGCCGGTGATCAACGAGTTCTGCATTGAACAGGCGGTGCGCACGGGCCTTGGCCTGAAGGCACAGATCAACCTTTGGTCGGCCTTCGACCGCAAGAATTATTTCTACCCCGACCTGCCGCAGGGCTACCAGATCAGCCAGCTTTATCATCCGCTCGTCGGCGAGGGTGAAATCCTTGTGGACATGGAGCCCGGCATCGCCCGCAAGGTGCGGGTCGAGCGGATTCACGTCGAACAGGACGCGGGCAAATCCATCCATGACATGGACCCGGCGATGTCCTTCGTCGACCTGAACCGCACCGGCGTTGCCCTGATGGAAATCGTCAGCCGCCCTGACATTCGCGGCCCTGAAGAGGCCGCCGCCTATGTTACCAAGCTGCGCCAGATCCTGCGCTATCTGGGCACCTGCGACGGCAACATGCAAAACGGCAACCTGCGGGCCGATGTGAATGTTTCGATCTGTCGCCCCGGGGCCTATGAAAAATACATGGAAACGCAGGATTTCAGCCATCTCGGCACCCGCTGCGAGATCAAGAACATGAACTCCATGCGTTTCATCCAGGCCGCCATCGAATACGAGGCACGCCGCCAGATCGGCATCGTCGAAGGTGGTGGCGAGGTGGTGCAGGAAACCCGCCTCTATGACCCGGACAAGAACGAGACCCGCTCCATGCGCTCCAAGGAAGAGGCGCATGACTACCGCTATTTCCCTGACCCCGACCTGCTGCCTTTGGAGATCGAACAGGAGTGGGTCGATGGGATCGCGGCCACCCTGCCCGAACTGCCCGATGAGAAAAAAGCGCGCTTCGTTACCGACTACGGGGTCACAGAGTATGACGCCAGCGTCCTGACCGCCGATGTCGATCTGGCCGCCTATTTCGAGGAATCTGTCGGCGCGGGCGACGGCAAGAAAACCGCCAACTGGGTCATAAACGAGGTTCTGGGCCGCGCCAACAAGGCCGAGGTCAGCCCGCGCGAGATTGCAGCGCCCGAGGCCAATGCCGCGATCCTTGCGATGGTCGCCAAGGACGAGATTTCGACCAAGATCGCCAAGGACGTTCTGGAAATCCACATCGAGACCGGCGAGGCGCCAGAAAAGATCGTCGAAGACCGTGGCATGAAGCAAGTGAGCGATACCGGCGCCATCGAGGCCGCCGTGGACCAGATTATCGCCGACAACCCCGCACAGGTGGAAAAGGCGCAAAGCAACCCGAAACTGGCGGGCTGGTTCGTGGGGCAGGTGATGAAAGCCACCGGCGGCAAAGCCAACCCCAAAGCCGTGAACGAGATCGTGCAAGCCAAGCTGGGCCTTTGAGAACGGCGCTCCGGGCGCGAAGAATAAGGACATGACATGACCGAACAACAGCCTTTCATGTCCAGTTTCCTTGAAATCGAGCCCGGCTGGATCGATTACAATAATCACCTCAACATGGGGTATTACACGGTTTTGTTCGATCGCGCCGCCGATGAGGCCTTTGCCAAGTTCGGTTTCGGCCCGGATTACGTGGCATCAGCCAATCACACGACCTTTTCTGCGGAATTTCATGTGCGTTACCTGCGCGAGGTGAAACTGGGCGACAGGGTGCGCTGCTCCTTCTGGCTGATTGCACATGATGAAAAACGGTTTCACAGCTTTCAGGAAATGTATCACGAGGATGGCTGGCTGGCCGCCACCGGCGAGGGCATGACCCTGCACGTGGATTTGTCCGGCCCGCGTGTGGCCCCTATGCCGTCCCGGATCCTGTCGCGCGTCACGGCCATGGCCGAGGCACAGTCGCATCTGCCCCGCCCCGAAGGCGTGGGCCGTTCCATCGGGCTGTAACCCGCGAGCAGCAGATCAAGCGGTGCGCGCCAAGGCGCACGCTTTGTATCTCGCCGATCACCTCTGGTGATCGGCTCGGGTGCCTCCGGCGGGAGTATTTCGAGAAAGATGAAGACGGGACATTCCAGTATCGCGCCCTTACACCTTTTGCTGTGTGTGTTTCCGTAGTTCAGCGCGCGCGACCTGACGGCGGTGGACGGCATCGGGGCCATCGGCGAGGCGCAGTGTCCGCAGATGTGTCCACATGGCGGATAGTGGCACGTCCTGACTGATGCCTTGCGCGCCGAACATTTGAACTGCTTCATCCACGACCTTGAGTGCGGCGCGCGGCGCGACCACCTTGATCTGGTGTATCCAGGGCGCGGCGGCGCGCGGATCGCCCTGGTCCATCATCCAGGCGGCCTTGAGGCATAGCAGGCGGGCCTGCTCGATCTCCATCCGGCATTCGGCGATGATGTCATAGTTTGCCCCAAGCTGATGTAGAGGTTTTCCAAAGGCTTCCCGCTCCAACGCGCGGCGGCACATCATCTCAAGTGCCGCCTCGGCCTGCCCGATGGCGCGCATACAGTGGTGAATACGCCCCGGCCCAAGACGGCCCTGCGCGATTTCGAAGCCACGCCCCTCGCCCAACAGCAGGTTCTCGGCTGGCACTCGCACATCTGTGAATCGGAAATGCATATGGCCGTGCGGCGCATCATCATGGCCATATACCTCCATCGGGCGCAGTTTTTCGATACCCGGGGTGTCGGCGGGGACCACGATCATCGAATGACGCTGGTGTTTTGGAAGATCATCGCCACCCGTTTTCACCATCACGATATAGACCGAACACCGCGGATCGCCCGCGCCGGTGGCCCACCATTTCTCGCCATTCAGAACATAATCATCCCCATCACGCACACAGGACATGGAGATATTGGTGGCATCCGAACTGGCGACATCTGGTTCTGTCATGAGGTAGGCACTGCGAATCTGGCCTTCCAGCAGTGGGGCGAACCATTGCTGTTTCATCGCGTCGGTGCCGTATTTTTCGAAGACTTCCATGTTGCCGGTGTCGGGGGCATTGCAATTGAACACCTCTGCGCCCATCGGCGTTTTTCCCATTTCCTCGGCAAAACAGGCATATTCGACTGTCGTCAGGCCGAAGCCCTTGTCACTGTCAGTCAGCCAGAAGTTCCAAAGACCCGCCGCCTTTGCCTTTGCCTTCAGTCCTTCGAGGATTTCGGCCTGCGTTTGTGTATACTGCCAACGATCGCCTTTACCGATTTCGGCGGCGTAGGCGGCTTCTTTGGGCATGATGTCATCGCGCACCATCGCGCGGACACGATCCAGCAATGCCTTGTTTTCCGGACGCATTCCAAAATCCATGCTGCCTGATCCTTTCAATTGTCATGTTGATGCGCGGAGTGATCCGGTTTCCTGTCACGCAGTATCGCCCGATAGTTGAGGATCCTCCGCAAAATCCAAAGCCTCTACCCGAGATGCCCCAAATTCAGCCACAAACCAAGTCCATATTAAAACTCATGATAAAGTGAACGAATTGTTCTTGTGACGCTTTGATTTGAAAAGCTCAATAAATAGTTACGAGTGTTGGTTGAATATGATTACCACAGTATCAAAATACGACCCCCCAGTTGAAAACACCAATGATCGCAACCAATGGCGCAAAAATCCCCCAAGGGGGCGTGGGCGGGCGGTCACTTGCTTTACCCCGGGTACGGCGATCACCACATTGTCTGGCAAACGTTTGGTCGAGGACCTCAAACAGGGCGACCGCATATTGACGCGGGACCGGGGATTTCAGCCCTTGCTTTGGGCCGGACGACGCGAACTTTCAGTGGCGTCTGTGGTTCATGACGAGGGGCTCTGCCCGGTAAGGATCAAGGCAGGCACCCTGGGCCCGTCCCTTCCGGATCGCGATCTTGTCGTGTCTCCCGGACACCGCTTTTTGACAACCGAGAAGACCTTGGTGGATTCGATAGGGGAATCCGAATGTCTCATCCAAGCATGCGACCTTCTTGGCAAACCGGGCATCGATAAAGCCCCCGCAAAAACGATTACATATATCCACCTTCTTTTCGATCAGCATGAATTGATCCTGTCGGATAATGCATGGTCGGAAAGCTATCACTTGGGTGAAAGCACCAATGGATGTCAGGTACAGCCCTTAGCGCGTAAATGTGTCGGGCGCAGGGTATTGAACTAGGGTCAGGCCCCCAGAATGTGTGGGAGGGCGATTGGCCCTAATCCGGGCAATCCGGAGTAAGGCATTGCAAATCGCCCTCAGTCGGTCCAAGCCTTGGCCGAACAACACGAGAGACCGACCATGGCACGTAAGCCACCCTTTTCAGAGGACCCGTTTCAGGTTCCCCCCGACACCCTTGGCCTGAGCGCAGAAGAGATGCGACGCCTTGGGCACAAGGTGGTTGATATGGTGGTGGATCGTTTCGAAAGACGCAATGCAGAGCCCGTGGTAACGACGGGCGATGCGGCGGACCTGACAAACCAGTTGGGAGGCGCCCTTCCCAACATGCCGATGGACCCCGACGCCTCTCTGGATCTGATGGCAGAGGTTGCGCTTGGGCATATGCAACATGGAGACCACCCCAGGTATTTCGCCCGTGTGCCCGGGCCGGCGTCGTTTGCTGCGATACTCGGGGACTGGATGGGAACCGGCTTCAACAGCATTTGCGCCAGTTGGGGTGGCGGCTCGGGGACTGCTATTGTGGAGAACACCGTCGTGTCCTGGGTTGCCGAAATGCTGGGGCTGCCGTCACAGACCGAGGGTGTTTTGCTTTCGGGCGGGTCGTTGGCGAACTTTACCGGTTTCTGCGTCGCACGGTCCGAGGTGGGGCGTGGTGTGGCTTATCTCATGGATCAAACTCACGCGTCCCTGCCGCGCAACCTGCGGCAGATGGGATTGAATGATGAGGAAATCCGTATTCTGCCGTCGGACGAGACCCTGCGGATGTGCCCCGATGTCCTTGCCGCATCGATCGAAGAGGATATCGGCAAAGGGTTGAAGCCCATGATGGTCGTCGCGACCGCGGGCACAACGAATACCGGTGCGGCAGACCCACTTGAGGCCATTGCGGATATCTGTGAGCAGCACAATATTTGGCTGCACGTTGACGGGGCCTATGGTGCCCCTGCCGCCATAACGCAAGACGGACGTGAGGTCTTGAAGGGGCTTGAGCGCGCTGACTCTGTCGTTCTGGACCCTCATAAGTGGTTCTTCCAGCCCTATGATCTGGGAATGTGCTTTGTGACACGGCCCGGGGCCCTTGATCGGTGCTTTTCGATGAACCCGGAATACCTCAAGGATGTTCAAGCCGATAACGAAGTGAACTACGGCAACCGGTCGCTGGAATTGACCCGGCGTTCGCGGGCCTTGAAGCTTTGGATGTCTCTTAGAACATATGGCGCTCAATCTTTCCGAGAGGGCGTTGCGCATGGGATCGCTCTTGCCGAGGAAGCCGAGAGGCAACTTCGAGCCGCTCCGGAGACATGGGACGTTCTCTCCCACGCCCAGCTTGGCATTGTGTGCTTTGCACGGAATGGCGCGGATTCGGAGGATCACGCCAAACGCGCCAACCGATTGTCCGAAAGCGGATTCGCCACGGTATCGACAACCAGTTTGCATGGCCGAACTGCGCTCAGGCTGTGCACGATCAATCCGCTCACCACGGCAGAGGACATTCAGCGTACGCTTGAACTTCTTGCTGCGCCAATGTGAGTGTCCGCGCCAGTTATTATTGTGCTGGGCGTTTCCCCCTCAATAGACACTCGATATGAGGCTTGCACCGCCGCTGTCACAGATCGGGCGGTGACAGATTGAGAGGGTGTGTTCCCAACGATAGCTTGTGTCAATTCGTCTGGCCACTTCGGCCCAAGAGTTGCCGAGGTCGGGTCAGATCGTCTCACCGGATCGAAGCACTCCACTTCGGGCGCAACAGCGTGTATCGTACCATAACCCCATAACCCATTGCGACTGCAAAGACTTCTCGGACTATCATATCCAAAGGCCCCTCCCGCAAGTTAGGTAAAAAGGTAGAAATCATGGTTAAAGACTCGGGTAGTCGACAAGAACCCGAACCTCGGGAACGACCAAACGTTAAGAAAAACCTCAGTGACAGGGCCTATAACGCCTTACGGGATGCATTGATGCGAGGCCATCTGGAGCCCGGCAACCAGCTTCCCCTTCGCCCCACGTCGGCACGGTTCGGCATTAGTCCCACGCCTATGCGCGAAGCCTTGACCCGCCTTGTCGTAGAGCGCGCCTTAACTCTCAACGACCGAGGAACGGTGATCGTTCCAGATCTGACGAAAGCAGAGTTGCTGGAAATACGCGACATCCGGAAGGATCTTGAAGGCCGCTGCGCAGCCCAGGCCGCCCAGATCGCCCATGAAGATGAAAAACAGGCGCTTGATGATCTGAATCGTCAATTCATGCAGTCCCTGAAGCACGGAAATTACAGGGAGGCCGTTGATCTGAACACCCAGTTTCACTTGCAGCTTGCCAAAATGGCCAAACTTCCCCTGACCTATGAAATCATTGAGGGGCTTTGGGTACGATGTGGTCCTATCCTGACCCATCTGTATGACTCCGGCTTGCCCACGAACTGGGCGTCACACCCACACCAGCGTATTCTCGACGCGCTTCGCAATAATGACCCTGCAAGTGCAAGTGATGCGATATACCATGATATTGAAGATGGAGGGCGAGGGCTTCTGAATTACGTATCGCAATAATGAATTTGTCTGACACACGACAGTATGCCAAAGCCGATCAACCCCGCATAGATACAACATTTACCTGAGTTGCGCCTCTCTGCCCCAGCTCCACACCCTGCGGAGGCTGGATAATAAAAAGTGCAGGCCGCATTGATAATACAGGAGTGACTTCAGTGGTGCCCCCAGAGAGACTCGAACTCCCGACCTACTGATTACAAATCAGTTGCTCTACCAGCTGAGCTATAGGGGCACGGCGCCGTGGATACGCAGAACGTGACCTTGATGCAAGACAGAATCGCACCTTTGGAAAAGCGGTTTAACTGTCTGTGAAAGCGACTATATTGGCGGCGCTTCTCTGAACTTTCATGAACGGATTGCGAATGCAGGTCGTTATTCACGCAGGCGCGCATATGACCGATGAGGATCGGTTGATCAAATGCCTCGCTGCGAACCGAGACCTTCTAGCGGAACGCGGAACGCACGTGCCTAGCGTCACGCGCTACCGTAAACTGCTGCGCGACATGCTGCATGCGGCGGCGAATACAGGCCTGTCACCGGATGCGCGCGGCGTAGCACATGACGCGATTGTGGAAGACGACACCGCCGACAGGCTCATTTTGTCGAACCATGGCTTTTTCGGAACGCCCCGAATGGCAGCGTCCGGTGGTGTCCTCTATTCAGCGGCCGATGCTCGCATGGCCGCATTCCACCAGATTTTCGCAGGCGATCAGATCGAATTGTGCCTCGCCATCCGAAACCCGGCGAGTTTCCTTCCGGCCATGTTCAACGAGGCCCCGCAAACCAGCATGGCGGATTATCTGAACGGTGTGGCACCCACGGTCATTCGATGGTCCGAGTTGATTGCCCGCTTGCGGCAAGCCTTCCCGGACATGCCAATCACCGTTTGGTGCAATGAAGATACCCCTCTCATATGGGGACAGGTTGTACGGGAAATCGCCGGGCTTGACCCGAACACGGAGTTCGAGGGCGAATTCTCGCTACTTTTCGAAATCATGAGCAAACCGGGCCGGTCGCGCTTCAGGACGTACATGAGTGATCATCCCGGGATGACCGAAGCCCAAAAACGTCGCGTGATCGTGGCGTTTCTCGATAAATTCGCAGAAGAAACCGCCATCGAAGAAGAACTGGATGTTCCCGGATGGACGGAAGAGATGATCAACCGCCTGACAGACCTCTATGACGAGGACATCTACGAGATCGAGCGAATTCCAGGGATCAACTTGATCTCGCCATGAGGCCCGGGCTCAACTCATGCCCAAGGCCTCCTTGTACATCTCCAGAACGGCCTCTTCCTCGGCAATATCGTCCTTGTCGCGTTTGCGTAACGCGATCACCTTGCGCATCACCTTGGTGTCGTAGCCGCGAGACTTGGCTTCGGCCATGATCTCTTTTTGCTGGTCGGCAATGTCTTTCTTTTCCATTTCGAGGCGCTCGAAACGTTCGATGAACTGACGAAGTTCATCTGCGGTGACGCGATAGCTGGCATCGGGATTCAGATCATTCATGGCACGCCTCATGGTTTTAAGTGAGTTTTCTGACTACCCGTCTCGCATGGGTGCTGCAAGGTGCATATTGTGGCGTTGGCTTGCGATTACCGACGCCATCCGATAGGCGATTTGAGGATTGCGAAGTTGGAGGGATGCGCATGGACATTCTGATTTGGACAGGCGCGTTTATATCGTTGCTGGGGCTGGTCGGCCTGCTTTGGTGTATCTACAAGGTTTGGCAAGCAAGAAAATCCGGCCTGTCCGACGAGGCCCTGCGAGATGCGGTGCGCAAAATCGTCCCCCTGAATACCGGTGCCCTGTTCGTTTCGGTGATCGGCCTGATGATGGTGATTGTAGGCATCATGCTGGGGTGAGATACGCGCCTAGACAGCCCGGCCAAAGAAACCTTCACCGTATTTGACCATCTCGACCAGTCTCGGGTGGGGCCTCCAGATGGCTTCATCAAGTGGAGCCAGTTTTTTCATATCCTGCATGATCGCGAGCAACCCGGCGAAATCCGCCTGCAAGAGCGGCCCGCCACGCCGTCGATCATAGCCCATGCCTTTCACGGCAACGACATCGAGATCCGAGGCGCGCAAAACCCTTTTATCCTCAATCAAGCAGGCAGCTTCGTTGATATATGCTGCATGCAGGGCTCGCATGACATCTGTGTTCGCAGGTAACTCCAAGGGCGCATTCCTGCGCCATTCCGTCAACCAGTCTGCAAGCTCCGGGTCAGGGTGCGCCCCTCCGTCTTCATAGAGAAATATCCCTTTGCCCGCCGCACGCCCTTTGGCCCCCGACGCGATCCGTGCCGACAGTAACGACAAGGCTTCGGGCACGTTTTGGGAGCGCGCCTCGCAAAGCGACTTGTGACGGTTCTGAACCTGCGGCAATCCCTCGGCGTCCGCCATGGCAAATGGCCCCTTGAGAAACCCGAGTTCACTTGCGGCCTCATCAATTTTTTGGGGCGATACACCCGCACGGCACAAGGCCAAGGCGGCTCCGAACAAGGAGAAGAACAGGTTTTCACGCAGCAGGCCGGGAAACAGCGCGCTTCGCACCACCGTTCGCCCCGCTTTGGCATAGTTCTGCACGATGCTGGAAACCGCATCAGGACCTGTATCCGCGGGAACGGCAAGCTCGACCAAGGAGGTGCTGTGCGCAGGGCGGCTGTATTTCAGGACAACATGCTGCCCCTGCGCACCTACGGCCTTGAGGCGATCGGCCTCAGGCATTTCGCCTTGCAGGCTTGCCCACACTGCATTCGATTTGATCGCTGCGGCACCCTCAGGCATTGCCTGTGTTCCATCATCCAAGACGAGATCCGCCTGCTTGAGCCCCTCGGAGACAGGCGCGATTTTCAAGCGTGAAAGCCTCTCATCACGGGCCTTGCTGTCCAATCGTTTCCGCGTGATCGCCGCGTCGTAAATGGCCGAAACACGGGCCTTGATCGCATGTGCCTGCTGCCTATCCCCATCCGTCAGCATGACCACATGCCCGGCATCCAGACACTGAATTGCCACCTCGACCGCCATCTGGCCATTGGCCAACACGGCCACAATGTTCACAGGATGCGCGCGCCCCTTCGAGAGTTCAGGCATCGCGCCTGCCCGGCGTTCGGCAGCGAAGAGATGACGAGACGCCCGCGCCGCTTTCGACACCAAACGGTCCTCAAATTGAGTGCGCTCAAACAGTATACCCTGATCAAACGGCAAAAGCTGCGCTGCCTCGACGCACCTGACGATATCCCGCTCGGCGCTATCGGCATCTCCGACCCGTGCGGCGACGGCCTGCACCGCGCGCTGATAGCCGTCAGGGTCCGTCAATCCTGGCTCGCGGTCCCTGCTTCGGGTCCATGTGCCCGCTGCGGCCATATCCGAGGCCAGAGAGATCGCCTCCTCCAAAGGATCACCGTCGAGAAGCCTATCGAAAACCCTGCGCAGTTTCGCATCGCCAGCCACCGTGGCGCGGCCAGATAACAGGAATTCAAGCGCCACCTGCGCCCCGGTAATCCGGGCAAGGCGCTGTGTGCCGCCCGCGCCGGGGACAAGCCCCAATGTCACTTCGGGAAGCGCAATCCGTGTGGCACGATCGGCCACTCGTCCATGCGCCGCGAGCGCCAATTCGAACCCTGCCCCCAATGCCGCACCATGCAGCGACGCCACGATCGGTTTAGGGGCCTCTTCGATCAGCCCACAAAGGTCACCAACCCATGGGTCCTCCAGCGGACCTTCGTATTCGGCAAGGTCCACACCGGATGAGAACCCCTGCCCCATCCCCTTAAGCACAATCGCCCGGATATCAGCATCTTCCAAAGCGGCCTTCACCTCGTGGTGAAGCGCCCGGCGCACAGATGGCGCAAGCGCGTTGGCCACCGGCCGGTTCAATCCCAGAACGGCGATCCCGTCGCGATGTTCTACGTCTACCTCAGAAACCACACTGTCCCCACCTCAGGCGCATAATCCGAATGAGGTAATTAGTACGAAGATTACGCCATCACGCAAGGCTTAGCGCGTGACGTGCATCAGGGTCAGACCGGCAAATTGTCAAACTGGGCTTCGATCTTCTCGTTGACAAGCTCCTCGTGAAGGCCCTTTGCCGTGGCGGGAACAATTTCGCCATTTGCCTCCATATCTTCTATCAAACGCGCAAGCCTTGCTTCGAAATCCAATCGTGCATCGGCTTGCGCCGTCTCGATCTCTTTGACGAGCGCGTCAAGAATTTTGGCATTTTGTGACATTCCTCTCTCCCGTTCATAAGTTTACTGAACTTCCGAAACGAGCAATGAGCGCCTCACCCCAGGCTACTCGGCATCAAATCGAGGCGGCACAATCACGACATAACGGTGTGTCAGGCAATGTCTCAAGCCGTTCAGGCGCAATCGCCTCACCGCAGCGGACACATTCACCATATGATCCATCCCGAATGCGTTGCAAAGCAGCCCGGATACGCGCGATTTCTTCTTGCCCACTTTGGCCCAACTGTTCGAGAACCTCGTCTCCTTCACGCTCTATGGCGTTGTCATCCCAGTCTTTCGAGTGAGGTTCATCCAGCTCCCCCTCGATCTGGTGCAACCGGCCATCCAATTCGGCCAGTCGGTCCATCAATATCTTACGATAATGCGCAGATGTTTTCATCGATTTCCTCCTGAATTATGACAAATTCGCATGGCCCAAACCCACCTGCCTTGACCCACATCAATCCCTACCCGCCCAATTCCAACCTGAGCCTAAACTTCGGCGAGGCCATTGTCCGCCCCTGCACGGAGAGCTTCGGACTGAACACTATCACCTGCCTCGGAGGTAGTACGCGACTCATGTGCCTCCCCGCCAAGATGGCCGGATGGTTGCAATGAAAGGTGGCTGTCGGCCGGAGGCTCTGGGGTCTCTCCAGTTTGACGGTCATCACTCCGCAATCCCGGCGCCTGAGCGCCCCCATCCTGCAAAAGCGGCCCATTTCGCCCCGCTATCAGGCGAGCTGCCCGAAAGCCATTCACTTGCCCTAACATGACACGAGCGGCAACATGCCCACCTGTCGATGTCAATTGCGCATCCGCCAGCGCACCCGGAGATATGGGAAAACACATTCCTACCTCCAGCTTGCAGGCATCCTTTAAGGGCATCTCCAAACGATCAAGAACCGCAGTGAGTGTCACGGGGGCATTTCGAACGATATCACCCAATCCCGGCGGTCCCGACGAGCTCTGTGCGAAGACGCCCTTGCGCATTGCCCTCTCAGTGTGCTGAGCGATTGGAATAAATACCGTCATCAAACCGGTTTTTGCACCATCGCCGAGATCGACAGAGAGGCGAAACACATCATAATCCGGGTTATCAAGCGCAAGTGCCAGCGTACGCGCATCCTCGACCATATCCCCAAATTGATAGTTCTCCATCTCGATCTTTGGAGAGTTTTCCTCAAGCTGGGAACTGGCGGATTCGAAAAACCTGTCGATGAAAGGCGCGCATATCGCGGCGTCAGTACGCGTAACTGGGCGCGCCGCAGCTTGTGTGTTTTTCACGGCGCCAGTTGTCTGCACTTCGATCAGCCCCATCACGAACTGCGGATCCAGGCAAAGAGCACCGGGGTGCCGGTCTTCCCCATCCAGAAGGGCAAGCAGCCCGCCATCTGCAACGGCGTCTTGCACGCTCGCTTGCGATATCGTGACCTGCTCGACGGTAGTGACAACAAGAGGCAGACCGTAACAACGGTCTGCAACGCGCGCCAATGCGACGCGCAGCGCCTTGGCGGTCGACATTCCACGCGCGTCGAATTCCTCGCGCGCGGCCTGCGCCTTACGATGTATGACCGAATTTTTGCCCTGCATATCAAATGTCCGCAACTACCCATATGGCCGATCTCAGGCAAGGTAATGGCGCTGTGGTTACCAAGCGCTTACCACAAAAGGGATTATTCCGCCGCTTCCGCCGCCGTCACGTCAACAGGAACGGTCACCCTGAACGCCGCGCCTTTTTGACCGGGCAAATAGGTAATCGCCCCAGAAAGTCGTGCCATAACTTCCCGGCAGATGGCTAACCCAAGGCCAGCCCCCCCTGCTTTCGTCTCGCCGATACGAGAGAATTTCTCGAAAATGAGCGTTTGCTTCTCCGTCGGGATTCCCGATCCGTTATCAATAAAATCAAGAACAAGGTTGCTTCCGCTACGTTTGACCCGAATTCGCAACGTCGGGGTCTCGGAGTCACAATATTTTCGTGCGTTCGAGATCAGGTTGATGAAAACCTGTGCCAACCTGTCGAGGTCGGACGTCAGTTCGAATTGCTCTTGCTGACGAACCCGGTCAACTTTGAACTCCGGCCCGCTGCCCCCCGCGGCCGAAACGGCACGGTCAAGCACATCGGACAAGGTCCCGGTTTGCCAGTTCAGCACGACCTGCGCGTTCTCCAGAACACTCAGATCAAGCAGATCATCCAGCAACCGCGTCAACCTGACAGCCTCGTCATGGATGATAGATGAATACTTGTTTTGTTCATCTGCCGTCAGGCCAGCCGTATCTCGCATGATCTCTGAAAACGCCCGGATCGAGGTCATCGGTGTGCGAAGTTCATGACTGATCTGACTTAAAAAGGCATCTTTTTGAACGGAAAGCTGGGTCAGCTTTTCATTCGCCTCACGCAGTTGTCTTGCCGTTCTGGCCTGTTCCTCGGTCTTGGCCTCCAAGCGGTTGGAATACTCCATGATCTGCGCGGTTTCATCGGCCACGGCCATCAGGTCTTCGACGGAAACGGTCGCCCCGCCGACGATCTGGCTGATCATGGCATGTGCTGTGGCCGCCCCGACCGACCCCGATAGAGCGCGTTCCAGTTCCTGAAGGAAATCCGGTGTCGGCTCGGGCAGGAAGCCAGCAATCCCCTGTCGGCGCGCGGCCCCGGCAAACAGGGCCTGTGCCTCTGATGAGCCCATGATCCGTTGAGTCATAATCAGCAGGTCCTCGCTCTGCGCCAGCCCCCCGGCCCATGTGCCAGCCGTTCCCGAATGCTGGAAGACATTGACGAACTGCGCGCCCTGCAAACGCTCGATCGGGCGCGGAAAGCTCAGCAGGGACACCACGACAAAGACCAGTGTGTTTAAAAACAAAGACCACATCACCGCATGTACGATCGGATCCAGACCCTCTGCCCCGAACAGGGCCTGCGGCCGCAGCCATGCCAAACCAAATAGCCCATGGTCGATAACGGCCTGTGGCAACAGGACCGTATCGCCGAAACTCGGGAGAAAAAGGCTGTATAGCCAAACCATGGCCCCCACGCTCAGACCCGCAAGGGCGCCAACCCGATTTGCCCCGCGCCAGAACAAGCCGCCCATCAATGCAGGCAGGAATTGCGCCACACCGGCGAAGGAAATCAACCCGATAGCCGCAAGCGCGGCCCCGCCGCCGGACAAACGGAAATAGAGGTAACCAAGGAACACGATCCCGGCGATCGACAAGCGGCGCGCCAAAAGAGCCACACTTCGCACATCGCCCGAAACCATGGCGCTACCACCCGACATCCAAAGCCAGATTGGCATGACGATATGGTTAGACACCATCGTGGACAAGGCAATGGCGGCCACGATCACCATGGAGGTCGCCGAACTGAAGCCGCCAAGGAAAGACATGATGGCCAAACCATCCCGGCCCTCTTGCAAAGGCAAGGTCAGAACGAAGAGGTCCGGGTTGGCATCTTCCGGCATTCTTTCAAGCCCGATCGCAGCAATCGGGATCACGAAAAGGCTCATGGCCATGAGATACGTCGGAAACGCCCAGGATGCCGTGCGCAAATGGCCCTCATCTTCGTTCTCGACAACCATGACCTGGAACATACGCGGCAAGCATATAAAGGCCGCCGCCGATAGCATGGTCAGCCCGACCCAACGACTTCCGGTGACTTCAAAGGATGAAATCGACGAGGCATCGATATGCGCCAAGGTTTCGCCGACCCCCCCGGACAGCCCCCAAACTACGAAGACACCGACCGCGACAAGCGCAAGAAGCTTGACGACCGCCTCAAGCGCAATCGCCATGACAACCCCATGATGGCGTTCATTGGCATCCAGATTCCTTGTCCCGAACAGGATCGTGAACACGGCAAGACCCGCAGCGACCCAAAGAGCGGTGGATTGCTGGCTGATCGGGCTGACCTGCGTCACATCCGTCTCGGCGAAGGTCTGGAATGACAAGGTGACTGACTGGAGTTGCAAGGCGATATAGGGGGTGGTCCCGATCACGGCCAGTATCGTTACGAAAACCGCGAGGGTGTTCGACTTGCCATAGCGCGATGAGATTAGGTCAGCGATTGACGTGATCCGCTGACTGCGTCCCACGCGGACCATCTTACGCAGGGTCCACCACCACCCGATCATGATCAATGTCGGCCCTAGGTAGATCGTCACGTATTCCAACCCTGAACGAGCCGCGAAGCCCACGGCGCCGTAAAATGTCCAAGCGGTACAATAGATCGAAAGTGACAGCGTATAGACGATCGGAGACCGAAGCCATGCCCCCCGCCCATGCAGGGCAGCACGATCTGCCGCAAATGCCACTGCGAACAAGAAAATGACGTAAAGAACACAGACAAGAACGAGAACGTTCAGAGACGCCATTCACCGACCCTCGTTTTGGATGTCCGGCTCCGAGCTAGCAGCGTCCACAGGCAGCCTACGCGAGATCATGGCCGAGACCAAACACAGCAAAACCCAAATCGAGAAGAGATAAAACATCGACGCCGTCGTACTTGGTGGCCCATCAACAGACCAGAGAAGCGGCAAACAAAACAACAGCCCTCCCAGCAAGGGCAACATGCGGGCCGCATCCGCCATGCGGCGGCGCCGGTATGTCCTGCGCTCGACAAAAACCGGAATACGGCCCTCATCACTCATGTCGTCGCCACCAATGAGCGGACGGCATCAAGAACATCGGCGTTCGAAAACGGCTTGGTCATGAAGCGGTTGACGCCGACACGTTCAGCCATTTCCCGGTCCTTATCCTGCCCTCTGGCCGTGAGCATGAGAACCGGTGTACCTGCGAGGTCAGCGTCTGCCCTGATATCCTTGAGAATATCAAAACCACTCCGCCCGGGAAGCATCACGTCAAGGATGATGAGGTCCGCCTCGCGACTGCGCACAGCCTCCATGGCATCATGCCCATTGGAGTGGGTTTTCACCTCCCATCCGTCGCGCATCAGGATAAAGCTGATCGCTTCAATGATATTTGGCTCATCTTCGATAAGAAGCACTTTTTTGTTCATGCCATCGGCCTCCCCTCCGATGTCATCGCGTTATGCGTTCCCTCATTTATCATGAAACTCGAACCACAAGTCAAAAGCCCTCTCACATGATGGATGGCTCGCGCCTTGCCGCGCAATCCTTACGCGGGCAAACACGGCAGGAAATTCCGACATCAATTGACGGCCATTGCCCCTCGTCACGTTCGGGCAGAAGCAGCATATACCCCTTCATCAAGGCCGGGTGCTCGAAGGTGGGGGGCGTCACCTCCTCGGCGGCAGCCATGGCCAACAATCTGACATTGTCTCTTCCTGTCTGGCGCAGGTGTACACACATCGGTGAGCCGGGATGCCGCAGCACCTGGAATATGGGCCAAAGCGCACAGGCGCCGGCAACACGGGGCGTTCCGAAGCCTTCTATTTCCTTGCGCAAAAGCAGACTACCGGCATTGTCACACACGATCAGACCGACCGGCCCGACCTCGTTATCCGGCAACGACGCAAGACGCCGGAAGACCAAGGGCAACCCCACATTCAGACGCCGGGCCAATGCATCGGGAGAAATACCCAAGGCGGAAATCGCGGCGTGAAGGTCATACCTTGGCAACGCCGAAACGTCCTTGGCGTAGGCTTGCAAATATTCCTCCAGAATCCTTCGGGCCGCATCACTATCAAGTTTGTCTGCCAAACCTTCGACCACTGCGGCAACCGCGGCCATCGGGTCTGCGGCATCTTCGATTTCACCAAAATGAAAATTGCGATCGCTCAACAATGCATGAACGGTATCCTGCGGCGAAAGCGCCTCGGCCTCGCTTTCCGGTCCGGCCTCAAGATAGCTCACAAGGGCCTGCGCCCCCTCCGCCAGCCTCCGGCTGTCTTCCCCGATGTTTCGGTGAAACCGATGCTGCCACTCCGGTTCGATCTCGCGCGTCTCCTCAAGGATGGAGGCTGTCGAGCGAATGGCCGTGACCGTGGAGATCACTTCATGAAGTGACGCCGCAAGATGCGGATCATGTGCCATACGATCCGTCAAACTTTGCACTGTTCGCTCCAATGTCTCGACCCTTTGATGCTGTGCCGCCACCAACTGCGCCCAGCCCGGAAAGCGGCCCGCGAATTCCTGTGCCCGATCGACTTCAGCCTCGCGTTCCTCCTGAGATCCCGCAGCTTCGTGCAATGCAGCAATCAATGTGGCCTCGGCCCCCTCGGAAAGAAGCGTCGGCTCCACCTCCAACGCCTCGGCCAATCTCAGAAGGGTCCGCCCCCCGATTCTGCGTCGATTGTGCTCGATCAGGTTGAGGTACGACGGTGATATTTCTGCCGCCTTGGCCAACTCGGTCTGACGCAAGCCAAGCGCCATGCGTTTTTCACGGATACGCGTTCCGATCATCGAGCTGGCAGGCATTCGGAAATTCCTAGCGTTTCAACGGGGTTCCGTTAGGGAATGCATATTTATTTACAAATTGAAAGCCCGCCCTGTCTATTTTTTTACAAAAAAAATGTTCTTGTGGAAGCAGTTGTTGCGTAATTTTCTTTCTCCTTGCGATAATCCTTTTGCACACGTGTGCCGTTTGGGGAGGCGCAGAGGAGGCCCTCCCTGATCGACTTTATTCAAAGGGAGGATATCAATGTCCAATTCGAACCTGACTCGTCGTGGTCTGCTGAAGACCAGCGCAGTCGCTGGTGCCGGCGTCGCACTTCCGACGATCTTCACGGCCTCGAGCGCCGCGGCATATACCAATGAGCCGACAGGCGGCACCGTTACCCTCGGCTTCAACGTGCCGCAAACCGGCCCTTACGCCGATGAGGGCGCCGACGAACTGCGCGCTTACGAACTGGCGGTCGAACACCTGAACGGTGGCGGTGATGGTGGCATGATGAACACCTTCACTTCCAAGGCGCTGCAAGGGAACGGCATCTTGGGCAAGAAGGTCGAGTTCGTCACCGGCGACACGCAAACCAAATCGGACGCTGCCCGTGCTTCGGCCAAGTCGATGATCGAAAAAGACGGTGCGATCATGATCACCGGCGGCTCGTCCTCGGGTGTGGCCATCGCTGTGCAGGGCCTGTGCCAGGAGGCCGGCGTGATCTTCATGGCGGGCCTGACCCACTCGAACGACACCACCGGCAAGGACAAGAAAGCCAACGGTTTCCGTCACTTCTTCAACGCCTACATGTCGGGTGCCGCACTCGCCCCGGTTCTGGAGAAGCTCTACGGCTCGGACCGCAAGGCCTATCACCTGACCGCCGACTACACCTGGGGCTGGACGCAGGAAGAATCGATCGTTGCCTCGACCGAGGCGCTTGGCTGGGAAACCGTGAACACGGTGAAAACCCCGCTGGCCGCGACCGACTTCTCGTCCTACATCGCGCCGGTTCTGAACTCGGGTGCCGACGTTCTGGTGCTCAACCACTACGGCGGCAACATGGTCAACTCGCTGACCAACGCCGTGCAGTTCGGCCTGCGTGAAAAGCAGGTGAACGGCAAGAACTTCGAAATCGTCGTGCCGCTCTACTCGCGCCTCATGGCCAAGGGTGCCGGTGAGAACGTGAAAGGCATCCACGGTTCGACAAACTGGCACTGGTCGCTGACCGATGAAGGCTCCAAGGCGTTCGTCAAATCCTTCGGCGAGAAATACGGCTTCCCGCCGAGCCAGGCCGCGCATACCGTGTACTGCCAGACCCTGCTTTATGCAGACGCCTGTCAGCGTGCCGGGTCGTTCAACCCCTGTGCCGTGGCCGAAGCCCTCGAAGGTTTCGAGTTCGACGGCCTTGGCAACGGCAAGACGCTTTACCGCGCCGACGACCACCAGTGCTTCAAGGACGTTCTGGTTGTGCGCGGGAAAGAGAACCCGACCAGCGAATTCGACCTTCTCGAAGTCGTTGAAGTCACGCCTGCCGCTCAGGTCACCTACGAACCGGATCACCCGATGTTCGCAGGCGGCGCCTTGGGCAGCTGCAACCCGGGCTCCTAAACCCGTTACGGTTCCCGGCCGCGCATGTGACGCGGCCGGGTCCAATCCGGCAGCTTCGGATTCACCACCGCACTTCTTAACCCATGGGTGGGAACAATGGACGCAATCATCCTACAAATTCTAAACGGCCTCGATAAAGGCTCGGCCTATGCGCTGATCGCCCTTGGCCTGACGCTGATCTTCGGTACGCTCGGCGTTGTGAACTTTGCCCACGGGGCGCTGTTCATGATCGGTGCATTTTGCGCCGTCACACTGTCGAAAATCCTGAACCTCAGCTATGAGACCATCGACGAAACAAAGACTGACTTTCTCGGGAACCCCCTGAAAGTCAAAACGCCCTATGTCGAAGCTTGGTTCGGCCCCGACATCGGAGCCAGCATCATCGACTGGGCCGTTCCGCTTGCGATCCTGTTTTCTATCCCGATCATGATCGGCATCGGCTTCATCATGGAGCGTGGCCTGATCAAGCATTTTTACAAGCGTCCACATGCCGACCAGATCTTGGTGACCTTCGGCCTCGCGATCGTGCTTCAGGAAATCATCAAGTATTTCTACGGCGCCAACCCGATCCCGACCGGGGCCCCCGAGGTGTTCCGAGGATCGTTCGACTTTGGCGTTCTGCTGGGCTTTGATCCCAATGCTATCATCTACCCCTACTGGCGACTGGTCTACTTTGCCTTCGCCGCGGTGATCATCGGTGCGGTCTTTGCCTTCCTGCAATTCACCACCTTCGGGATGGTCGTGCGGGCCGGGATGGCCGACCGCGAAACCGTGGGCCTTCTGGGGATCAATATCGACAAGCGCTTTACCATCATGTTCGGTATCGCCGCCGCAGTCGCGGGCCTTGCCGGGGTGATGTATGCCCCGATCAACTCGCCCAACTATCACATGGGCATGGATTTCCTTGTCCTCAGCTTCGTTGTGGTCGTGGTCGGCGGCATGGGCAGCCTACCCGGTGCCGTTTCCGCCGGTTTCCTGCTCGGTGTTCTGGAGAGTTTTGCGTCCATGAACGAGGTCAAGGCCATCCTGCCCGGCATCGACCAGATCATCATCTATCTCGTCGCAATCATCATTCTGCTGACGCGCCCCCGTGGCCTGATGGGCCGCAAAGGCGTGATGGAGGACTAAACCATGCTGGGATTGAACAAAAAAGACGCGTCTCTCCTGATCATCGCTGCGGTCCTCGCCTTGGGCGCGCCGTTTATCCTCAACCCCTTCCCGGCGGACAGCGCAATGGCGCAGTTCAACGCTGGCTACCCGGACCTGATGCAACGCTTCGTCATCTTCGGGATATTCGCCATCGGGTTCAACATCCTGTTCGGTCTGACCGGCTACCTGTCCTTCGGTCACGCGGCCTTTCTGGGGGTCGGCTCCTACTCGGCCGTCTGGATGTTCAAACTGCTCAGCATGAACGTGCTGCCGGCGATCATCCTGTCGGTTATCGTGGCGGGACTGTTCTCTCTGCTGATCGGCTTCGTGTCTCTTCGCCGGTCGGGCATCTACTTCTCGATCCTGACACTGGCCTTCGCACAGATGAGCTTTAACCTCGCCTATTCGGTCCTGACGCCGATCACCAACGGCGAAACCGGCCTGCAGTTGACGTTGGACGACCCGCGTATTCTGGGCGCCAGTGCCTCGGTAGATGGCGGCATTCCGGTGACCAACCTGTTTGGCCTTGAGATGCGGTCGACCTACGAAATGGCGCTTGGACCCTGGTCTTTTCAATTCAACGCCGGGTACTACCTGTGCGCAATCATCATGCTGCTTAGTTTCTACCTCGCGATCCGGATTTTCCGTTCGCCCTTCGGGATGATGCTGCGCGCGATCAAGTCCAACAACACCCGGATGAACTACACCGGCCTGAACGCACGGCCCTACGCACTTGCGGCCTTCGTGATTTCGGGCATGTATGCCGGTCTGGCGGGCGGCCTGATGGCCTCGATGGACCCTCTGGCCGGGGCCGAGCGGATGCAGTGGACGGCTTCGGGCGAGGTGGTTTTGATGACCATCCTGGGCGGCGCCGGCACCCTGATCGGCCCGGTCTTGGGCGCAGGTTTCATCAAGTACTTCGAGAACATCTTCTCGAAGATCAACGACAACGTTCTGCACAACTGGGTCAGCTTCATGCCAGACGGTCTTGAAGATGTGGTCGTGGCCTTGATCCACCCCTTCATCGGCAAGGGCTGGCACCTGACACTGGGCCTGTTGTTCATGCTGGTCGTCATCTTCCTGCCTGGCGGGCTTGTGGAGGGCGGTCAACGTATCGCGCGCGCCTTCCGCCGCAAGAGAAACGATGACAAGTCCGATAAATCCACCAGCACCGAACCCGCGGAATAAGGAGGGCCAACGATGGGCATTCTTGAAGTCAAGGACGTCAACAAACGCTTCGGTGGCCTTCAGGCCCTTGGCGACGTCAACCTCAGCGTGGCAGAGAACTCCTGCCACGCGATCATCGGCCCCAACGGGGCTGGCAAGTCCACCCTGCTCAACTGTCTGGTGGGCAAGCTGATCCCGGACACTGGCAGCGTCATGTTCGACGGCCAAAGCGTACTGGGGCGCAAGCCTTACGAGATCAACCAGATGGGCATCTCGCGGGTGTTTCAGACGCCAGAAATCTTCGGCGACCTGACTGTTTTGGAAAACATGATGATCCCGATCTTTGCCAAGCGCGACGGAGCCTTCCGCATGCATGCCCTGGAAGGCACCGCCAACGAGAAAGGGATCGTGGAGCACGCCGAACATATGCTGGAAAGCCTCAACATGGCAGACAAGCGGCATATGCATTCCGCCTCGATGAGCCGCGGCGACAAGCGGCGGCTTGAGATCGGCATGTGTCTTGCGCAGGAGCCACGTCTGTTGCTTCTGGATGAGCCGACGGCGGGCATGGCCCGGGCGGACACCAACAACACCATCGACCTGCTCAAGCAGATCAAGGACGAACGTGACATCACGATCGCGATCATTGAGCATGACATGCATGTTGTGTTCAGTCTTGCGGAAAGGATCACCGTTCTGGCGCAGGGCACACCGCTGGTCGAGGACACGCCGGACAAGATCAAGGGCCACCCGAAGGTCCGCGAAGCCTATCTTGGCGAAACGGCGTAAGAAGGAGATCACGAGATGAACGTCAAACCCGATTTCTCCAAGGGCAAGAACTACGCCGAAACCGCTCCGGCCTTCCTGTCGGTCTGGGATATGCAATCCTACTACGGCGAAAGTTACATCGTCCAAGGCATCAGCTTCAACGTCCACGAGGGCGAAATCCTTGCCCTTCTGGGCCGGAACGGGGCCGGAAAGACCACCACGCTGCGCTCGATTGCGCGCATGGACAGCCCGCAGGTCAACCATGGTGAAGTCTGGCTGGATCACCAGCCGCTTCACAATATGAAAAGCCATCAGGCCGCCGCGGCGGGGATCGGCCTTGTGCCCGAGGATCGCTGCATCATTCCCGGTCTGACGGTCGAAGAAAACCTTGAACTGGCCCAGATCGCACCGCCCATCGGTTGGTCGATCGAACGCCTGTACGAGCTGTTTCCCCGCCTCGGCGAGCGCCGCAAGCAAGAGGGCATAACCCTTTCGGGGGGCGAGCAGCAGATGCTGGCTATTGCCCGCGCCCTTGCGCGCGATATCAAGGTTCTCCTGCTGGACGAACCCTATGAGGGCCTCGCGCCGGTGATCGTGGACGAAATCGAGAAAACGCTGCGTATCATCAAGGAACAGGGTATCACCACGGTTCTGGTGGAACAGAATGCCGTCCGCGCCCTGGAACTGGCGGACCGCGCGGTGATCCTTGATACCGGCTCCATCGTTTTCGATGGATCGGCTGCAGAAGTCCTTGAAAATGAAGAACTGCGCGCTGAGTATCTGGCGATCTAATGCGCGCGCCCCTGCCCGGACCTAGGGTTGCATCCTACCGGGCAGGTCCCTAACCATTGACCGTATTATGACAAAAAGGTCTGACATGTCTGACAAAACTTATCCCCCCTCCTCCGAATTGGTTGCGAATGCTCACGTAGACGCCGCGAAGTACGAGGAAATGTACGCCGCCTCGATCAAGGACCCCGAAGGTTTCTGGAACGAACATGGCAAGCGTGTGGACTGGATCAAGCCTTTCACCAAGGTCAAGAACGTCAACTACGACTTCGGCAACGTCTCGATCAAATGGTTCGAAGACGGCAGCCTGAACGTCGCGGCCAACTGTATCGATCGTCACCTTGCCACACGAGGCGACCAGACCGCGATCATCTGGGAGCCCGATGACCCCACGGACGAAGCGCAGCACATCACCTATAATGAGCTGCACGAGAACGTCTGCAAAATGGCCAATGTTTTCAAGAACCTCGGCATTGGCAAGGGGGACCGCGTGGTGATCTACCTGCCGATGATCCCGGAAGCGGCTTATGCCATGCTGGCCTGCGCCCGGATCGGGGCCATTCACTCCATCGTCTTCGCGGGCTTTTCGCCTGACGCCCTTGGCGCACGGATCAACGGTTGTGATGCCAAGCTGGTCATCACCGCCGATACCGCACCGCGCGGTGGCCGCCGCACCAAGCTGAAAGACAACGTTAACCAGGCCCTGCTGCACGACACCGACGACGTGAAATGCCTTGTTGTCAAGCGCACCGGCGATCAGATCGCTTGGCGCTCGAACGATGATTACTGGCTGCACGAAGAGCTGGAAAAGGTCGACGCCGATTGCCCGCCCGCGGAAATGAACGCCGAAGATCCGCTGTTCATCCTTTACACCTCCGGGTCGACCGGGCAGCCCAAGGGCGTGGTCCACACGACCGGCGGCTATCTGGTTTGGGCCTCGATGACGCATGAAATCACCTTCGATTACCACGATGGCGATATCTTCTGGTGTACTGCCGATGTGGGCTGGGTCACCGGGCACAGTTATATCGTCTATGGCCCGCTGGCCAATGGCGCGACCACGCTGATGTTCGAAGGCGTCCCCACCTACCCGGATGCCGGCCGGTTCTGGGCCGTGTGCGAAAAGCACAAGGTCAATCAGTTCTACACCGCCCCGACCGCCATCCGCGCACTGATGGGGCAAGGCACTGAATTCGTTGAAAAATATGACCTCAGCGACCTGAAGGTTCTGGGCACCGTGGGTGAGCCGATCAACCCCGAAGCCTGGAACTGGTACAACGAGGTTGTTGGCAAAGGGAATTGCCCGATCGTCGATACATGGTGGCAGACCGAGACAGGTGGCCACATGATGACCCCCCTGCCCGGCGCCCATGCGACCAAGCCCGGCTCGGCCATGAAGCCCTTCTTCGGGGTAGAGCCCGTGGTGCTTGAACCCACCAGCGGTGAGGAAATCCACGAGTACCCAACCGAAGGCGTGCTGTGCATGAAAGACAGCTGGCCGGGGCAGATGCGCACCGTCTGGGGCGATCATGAGCGGTTCCAGAAAACCTATTTCTCGGATTACAAAGGCTACTACTTTGCCGGGGACGGCTGCCGTCGGGATGAGGATGGCGATTACTGGATCACGGGCCGAGTCGACGATGTGATCAACGTCTCGGGCCACCGCATGGGCACCGCGGAAGTGGAAAGCGCATTGGTCGCCCATTCGAAGGTGGCCGAGGCCGCCGTGGTCGGCTACCCCCATGATATTAAAGGACAAGGCATCTATTGCTACGTCACCTTGATGTCGGGCGAGGAGCCTAGCGACGACCTGCGCAAGGAGCTGCGTACCTGGGTCCGCCAAGAGATTGGCCCGATTGCCGCGCCGGACCTCATCCAGTGGGCCCCGGGCCTGCCCAAGACCCGGTCGGGCAAGATCATGCGCCGCATCCTGCGCAAGATCGCCGAGAACGACTATGGCAGTCTTGGCGACACCTCGACACTGGCCGACCCCAGCGTTGTGGACGAGTTGATCGAAAACCGGATGAACCGCGACTGAGTTGGCGGACATCGCTGATGAAAGTCCCCGCGCGATCCGTCGTGCGGGGATTTTTTTCGGCTCTCCCCGGCCCGAAGGTCAGATTCGTGCGAATCACCCACAAGCCATTGGTTAACAACAAAAATCTCCAGCGGCATCGCGTCGGCATAACGTCGGTATGGCGTCGGTATTTTTCACTGCACCCCGGCGGATTAACAGGGCGTACGGGGAAAGTTGTACGAAACGTACGCGCGTTTCGTACGTTTCGCCCGAGTAAGGACAAACAACGGGGCACCCCCATTAAACACGTCAGCAAATATTCGCGCATGAGCATTGATCAACCATGATTTCCGCCACGATGTCCCATGCCTCCATGCTAGGATTGGCGGGCACTTCAAAAGATGAAGGAGACATTATGAAGATCAGCATCAAAGTACTTGGCCTCGTGGCCCTGACCGGCCTTGCCGGTTGCATGACGGTCGAACAGGAACGCGAAATGACCGGCGCGCTTGTCGGGGGCGGTCTTGGCCTTGTCAGCGCCAAGGTTCTTGGCGCGGACAATGAGTGGGTCGTGGTCTCAACCCTTGCCGGGGCTGCGGCGGGTGCTCTGGTGGCGCGGAACCGCACCAACAACACCTGCGCCTACGCAAATGGCGACGGCACCTATTATCGCGCGCCCTGCCGCTGATCGCGCATAGCGCGCATTCGGGTGGGGCCTCTCAGCCCCGCCCACGATAGGGCGGTACGCCCTGATCGGGAATCCAGACGCCCTCGGGCTGTGGCCCGGTCTGATAGAACACATCAATCGGGATGCCGCCGCGTGGATACCAATAGCCCCCGATACGGAGCCACTGCGGCTCAAGGAAATCGGCCAGACGGCGGGCGATGGTCACGGTACAATCTTCGTGGAAAGCCCCGTGATTTCGGAAGCTGCCCAAGAACAGCTTGAGCGATTTGCTTTCCACCAGCCATTCGCCGGGGACGTAATCAATCACAAGATGCGCGAAATCGGGTTGCCCTGTCATCGGGCAGAGCGAGGTGAACTCAGGCGCCACGAAGCGCACGTTATAGGCCACATCGGCCTGCGGGTTCTGGACGCGTTCAAGCTCGGCCTCGTCGGGGCTTTGCGGCTGTACCGTGTCGCTGCCCAATTGGGTGAGGTTCTGGTAAATATCGTCGCTCATTGTCTCTCTCCTCAAACGCCGCGTTTGTTGCCCCAGAGCATGACATGCAACTGCGGCAGGACGCGCGCCTCGTACCAATTGTCGGCAATTACCCGGTCCACCAGCCAGCGCATGCGCGCATCCACACCTTCTTGGTCCACCAGTGCGCTGTCATCCTCGGGCGGCGGGGGCGTGTGGTTGCCGGGTTGCAGGTAGACGGGCAGATCAGGGTAGCGCGCGGCCACATCGCGCGCCCAGAGGTAATCCGCCTCGTCAAAGACCACGATTTTCAGGACCGTGTCGGCCCCCTGCCCGGCCTCAACGCAGGCTTGGAAAATCTCCCAATCCACCTGCATGTCGCTGGAGGGCGGTTTGGGGCTGAGCACCAGCATATCGAGGTCGGCAAACCAATCGCGCGCGACGCTGCCTTGGGTTTCGAGGCCAAAGCGGTAGCCGCGCGCATGGCCCATCTCGATCAGCGGGCCGAAAGGTTGGATCGCCGGATTGCCCCCCGAAAGCGTCACCGTCAGGGGCGTGCCGCCCGAGAGCGCCTCCACCTCGGCCATCACATCCTCGGCCGCCATCGGTTTCCACGTGTCGCGATAGGCGCTGTCGACGGCATGCATGCTGTCGCACCAGCTACAACGGTAATCGCAGCCGCCGGTGCGCACGAAAACCGTGGGCACGCCAATCAGGGCGCCTTCGCCCTGAATGGTCGGCCCGAAAATCTCGGAGACGCGGATGGTGGTGTCGTCGCTCACGGCCGGTATTCCGCCCATGTCTTGGGGGTTTCGCTGACCTTGACGGCGCTGACCTCGGGCCATTTGGCACGGCACCAGTCGTAGAAATGCTTGGCCATACGTTCGGCGGTGACCATGTCATCGCCCAGCACGTCATTGAGGTGGCGGTGGTCCAACTCGTCGTCGATATAGCGTTTGAGCGGTGCCAGATCGAGGTAGTCACGCACGAAACCGTGGGCGTTCAGGTCCTCGGCCTTCAGTTCCACCACCACGATATAGTTATGGCCGTGCAGGCGCGCGCATTGGTGGCCTTCGGGCAGGCCGAAAAGTTGATGCGAGGCGGAAAAGTGAAATTCCTTGGTGATCGTGTACATCACGCGCCCTCCGTTCCGGTGGCTTGCCGCCAATAATCGGGGTCGGCGTAGTCTGTGGGGTCTTCGATGCCGGCAAGGTGGAAGGCCTCGCGCCGTTCCACGCAGGTTCCGCAGCGCCCGCAGTGCAGATCGCCGCCCTTGTAGCAGGACCATGTTTCGGCAAAGGGGGTCGCGTGCCTGGCCCCTTCGGTGACGATCTCGGCCTTCGAGATGGTGACGAATGGGGTGTAAAGTTCAACCTCGCCCATCCCCTCAAGCGCCTTGTTTTCCATGGTTTGGAAGGCGTCTATGAAGCCGGGGCGGCAATCGGGATAAATGAAGTGATCGCCGCCGTGGACAGCCGCCGCGACGGCCCCGGCCTTTTGCGCCGCGGCCATGCCGAAGGCGATGGCCAGCATGATGGCATTGCGGTTGGGCACGACGGTGACCTTCATGGTGTCTTCGGCGTAATGGCCATCGGGCACGTCCAGATCATCGGTGAGCGCCGAGCCGGAGAGCGCCGCGCCGACGCCGCGAATATCGATCACGTGATGCGGTACGCCCAAGCGCGCGGCGCAGGCGGCGGCGGAGTCGAGTTCCTTGGCGTGGCGTTGGCCATAGTCGAACGACACCAGCCCCGCCAATTCGCGTTCGGCGGCGACCTTGTGGGCAAGCGTGACGGAATCCAGCCCGCCCGAGCAGATGACAAGAGTTTTCATTATTTAGTCCTTGTTTTGAGCGGGTAGGCTGCGACCGCATGGGGCGCATCTAAGGGGTTTGGCGGGTTTTGGCAAGCGCCGGACCTTTGCATATGCAGCATTTCCCGGGCATAAAGCGGATATGGAAAACACACAGCTTGCCTTCGATCACGCCCCGGTGGGCCTTGCCGTGCTGGAAAACCGGATCATTCGGCATGTGAACCTGCAATTCGCGGCAATCTTTGGCGACAGCCCGGCGGATTATGCCGGTGTCCCCTTGGCGCGCTATTATCCGTCGATCGAGGATTACAGCCGAATTGGCGAGCGCGCGCTTGCCGCAATGCGCGAGACCGGGCGCTATTCTGACGAGCGGGTGATGAAGCGTCGCGACGGCACGCTGTTCTGGTGCCGGGTGCGCGGGCAATCGCTTACCCCCGACGATCCGTTCCAGCGTGGCATCTGGTCATTTGCCGACCTGTCTGAGGAACGCCCGTTGGTGGAGTTGACACAGCGCGAGCGCGAGGTGGCGATCCTGACCTGCCGGGGGCTGACCTCCAAGGAAATCGGCCTTGAACTGGGCTTGAGTTACCGCACCGTCGAAGTCTATCGCGCGCGCCTGCTGGAGAAGTTCGGCGCGCGGAAACTGGCCGAGTTGGTGGCCAAATTGTCCGGCATGCCGCTGTGAAAGGCGACGTTGGGTCAGCTTTTTTAATTTTCCCCCTCGCAATCCGATGTGGATTAGCCCATTTTGCAGGACGATTGCCTACTTTTCTCAGGCAAACGCTTGCCCTATAAGCGGCCAAAATCATGAACGCGGTAGACCTGTCAAAACTGCCGCAACGGTCGAGGAACCCGATGCCGAACAAAACCCATGACTCCGATGTCGCCTTCATCAAGGCTCTTGCCGAAGTGCTCAACGACAACGAATTGACCGAGCTTGCGGTCAAAAGGGACTACGGCGAAAACGACTCGCTCAACGTCAAGGTCAGCCGCCGCCAGGAAACCGTGGCACAGGTCAGCGCCCCTGCCCCGGCTGTCACGCAAGCGGCCCCTGCCGCTGCACCCGCCGCCCCCGCAGCAGCGCCTGCCGAAAGCGCCCCGGTCGAAGACCCGGCCAGCCATCCCGGTGCGGTGACCTCGCCGATGGTGGGCACGGTCTATATGCAGGCCGAACCGGGCGCGCCGTCCTTCGTCAGCGTAGGCGACAAGGTGGCCGAAGGTGATACCCTGTTGATCGTCGAGGCCATGAAAACCATGAACCACATCCCCGCCCCACGCGGCGGCACCGTGAAACGTATCCTCGTCGAAGACGGCGCCGCCGTGGAATATGGCGCGCCACTGATGATCATCGAATAAGGATCACCTCATGTTCGACAAGATCCTTATCGCCAACCGTGGTGAGATTGCCCTGCGCGTCATTCGCGCGGCCCGAGAGATGGGTATTCAGAGCGTCGCGGTGCATTCCACCGCAGATGCCGACGCCATGCACGTGCGCATGGCCGATGAATCGGTCTGTATCGGCCCGCCGCCGGGCACCGACAGCTACCTGTCGATCCCCGCGATCATCGCCGCCTGTGAGGTGACTGGGGCGCAGGCCATTCATCCCGGCTATGGCTTTTTGTCGGAAAACGCGAATTTCGTGCAGATCGTCGAGGATCATGACCTGACCTTCATCGGTCCCACGGCCGAGCATATCCGGGTGATGGGCGACAAGATCACCGCCAAGGACACCATGAAAAACCTGGGCGTGCCCTGTGTGCCCGGTTCGGATGGTGGTGTGGCCTCACTCGACGAGGCCAAGAAACTGGGCGAGGACATCGGCTATCCGGTGATCATCAAGGCGACTGCCGGTGGTGGCGGGCGCGGCATGAAGGTGGCGCAAAACGCCACCGAGATGGAACATGCTTTCATGACGGCCCGCTCCGAGGGCAAGGCCGCCTTTGGCAACGATGAGGTTTATATCGAGAAATACCTCACCACGCCGCGCCATATCGAGATTCAGGTTTTTGGCGACGGGAAGGGAAATGCCGTGCATTTGGGCGAACGCGACTGTTCGCTTCAGCGGCGCCACCAGAAGGTGTTCGAGGAGGCCCCCGGCCCCTGCATCACCGAGGAAGAGCGCGCGCGCATCGGCAAGATTTGCGCAGATGCCGTGGCCAAGATCAATTATACCGGCGCGGGCACCATCGAGTTCCTTTATGAAAACGGCGAGTTCTACTTCATCGAAATGAACACCCGTTTGCAGGTGGAACACCCGGTGACCGAGGCGATTTTCGGTGTCGATCTGGTGCAGGAGCAAATCCGCGTGGCCGAAGGCCACCCGATGTCGTTCACGCAAGACGACCTCAAGATCAACGGCCATGCCATCGAAGTACGCATCAACGCGGAGAAACTGCCCGAGTTTTCGCCCCGCCCCGGCAAGATCACCCAGTTTCACGCCCCCGGGGGCCTTGGCGTGCGCATGGATTCTGCACTGTACGACGGGTACAGCATCCCGCCGTACTATGACTCGCTTATCGGCAAGTTGATCGTCCATGGGCAGGACCGCCGCGGCGCCCTGACCAGATTGAACCGTGCCCTTGGGGAGTTGATCGTGGACGGGGTCGATACCACTGTGCCGCTTTTCCATGCCCTGCTACAGGAGGAAGACATCCTCGCCGGTGACTACAACATTCACTGGCTGGAGCACTGGTTGGAAACCAACCTTCAAGATTAAGGACAGGCCCCCGCATTGGGGGCCTGTTGATTCAGGACCTGTTGGCGTTTCAAAAACCGTCTCGCGCTGCATGGGTCTTTGGAACGTTCGCAAGCCCGGTCTAGTCGTCTTCATTTGGCGTCAGGATCAGGCTGAAGCGTCTTTGAGCGCCGGATTGGTAGTAATCCGACAACCCCAGACGGGAATCTTCCGGTATCTGCCGCCAATCGACCCAATCCACAGCGAAACCGGTGTCTTCGGCAGCAAGTGTGATGGCCCCACGGCTGGGGATCAAACGTTGCTGCTTGACCCCATCATGCACAGGGCCGCGGTGACGCTCGATCATCAAAACGGCCTCTTCAGTGACCGCGAACAGCCCGTCGATCACAACCAAGCGCGGACTGACCGCCGCGATGTGATGCAAAAGCTCGTATAGATCACTGACGTTTTCGAGGACATCGAACAAGACGACCACGTCATAGGTGCGCCCGGCCTCGGCATCCTTGTAGAGTTCCTCGACTGGCGTGGCATACCGCATCTCGATACGTTCGCGCATCCCCACGTCGGGCAGGCGCGAGAAACGCTCGACCAAATCGAAGCTGGATTCGACCCCGACAACCTGAAGAGCCCCGGCAGCGGCAAAGGTATAGCACCATCGCCCATCTTCCGCACCAAGTAGCATCACAGTGGAATCCGCGATGATATGGCGGAATACATCCACCAGCATCGCGTGCCGCGCCTGAACCCGGTTGGCCATCAAGTTCACTTCGCTGTCCAGAAACCCGCCCGGTACATGCTGATGAAACGACATTGAACTCTCCTTTCACGCCCCACCCTTGCAGGGCTACGCGATGTGCGGATACTGAAAGGTTAATCCGCCACGGGAAAATCCCTAGAATTGCGATGAATGACCAAGACGCGACCCTGACACCCCAGCTTTTGCTTCGCGCTTATGCCGCGGGCATTTTTCCCATGTCCGAGCATCGCGACGACCCCGAGGTGTTCTGGGTCGATCCGCGTCGGCGCGGTATCCTGCCGCTTGAATCTTTTCATATCTCGCGGTCGCTACGGCGACGAATGCGCAAAGGTGACTATCAAGTCACCCTGAACCACGATTTCGACGCGGTGGTAACGGCCTGTGCCGATCGCGAGGAGACGTGGATCAATGCGGAAATTCACAGGCTCTACAGGGCCTTGCACGAATTGGACCACGCGCATTCGCTTGAGATTTGGGAAGGGTCCGAGCTGGCCGGTGGGGTCTATGGCGTCAGTCTTGCTGGCGCTTTTTTCGGGGAAAGCATGGTGTCCCCCCGCAGGGATGGGTCCAAGCTTGCCTTGGCGCATCTGACCGATCACCTGATCCGCTGCGGGTTCATCCTGTTCGACACGCAGTTCATCACACCGCATCTCACCACATTAGGCGCGATCGAGGTTTCGCGGGCCGAATATCACAGGCGATTACACGAGGCGCTCCAGGTGCAGGCTGACATCCACGCCGTTGCACTTTGCAATGACCCTCAGTCCGTCTTGCAGCGCATGACCCAAACGTCGTAACGGGCATGCTCCATGGCGTTCAGGGCGGGAGATGACGCAATCATCCAACCTTGGAAGACCGGGGCCTCATGGCCCTCTTCCTCAACTGTGAGGAAGGCATAGGCATCGGCGGCCGGGTCGCCCTCGGGATAGCGGCATTCCCCCAGGCGAACGGTCAAACGGCCAAGGCTGGAGCTTTCCCCGTTGCGAAGGGTCATGTCCACGACATGACCACCAACCTTGTCGAGCCCCCGCAGGACTGCCCCTGTGCCCTTGTCCACGGCCTGTTGGGCTGCGGCACTGCCACAGAGAAGCATCGTCAAGGCAAAGGCCAGACGCATCATTCGCCGTTACCCTCATCCCCTGCCACGAATTTCATCAGGAGGGACACAAGGCTGACGGAGCCTTGGGTGAACTCGATTTCATCTCCGGCTTCGAAATAGAATGGTGAGCCGCCGGGCAGGATTTCAACATAGTTGCCGCCCAAGAGGCCCTCGGAACTGATCGAGACCGCACTGTCGTCGGGCACTTCGATGCCCTCCTGCACGGTAAAGACGGTGCTGGCGCGATAGGTGGTCGGGTCAAGTTCAATGCCAGTCACGCGACCAACCTTGACGCCGGCCATGCGCACATCGGTGCCCACGTCGACGCCATCGGCGCTACGGAAACTGGCGGCGAGTTCGTATTCGCCCTGCGCGCTGGACAGGCCGGTGGCTTGCCCGGCATAGACAAGGAACCCAAGGGCAACGGCCAGAACAGCGCCGCCTACGATCACTTCGGTGGTGTTTTCAGACATGGGCGTGTGGCCTTATTCCGGGGTCCAGGCCTCGTAATCCCGACGTTCGACCGGGGCCGGACGGCGGATCGATCCGGCGGGCGCATAGGCAAGCGCTGTCCCGGTCAGGTTTTCCTCATGCGGTTTTTCCCATGACCTGTGTACAAGCGGGCGGTCAGTGGGCGGCTCTTGGAAGGTATGGTGCAGCCATCCGTGCCAATCGGGGCTGACCCGGCTGGCCTCGGCCTCACCGTTGAAGATCACCCAACGGCGCTTGTCCTCGCGGTCACGGTAAAACACGTTGCCCTGCTCGTCCTCACCCACCTTGACGCCCTTGCGCCAAGTGTAGAACTGCGTGTTGAGCGTCTGCCCGTTCCACCAAGTTACGGACCGCAGAAGAGTGTTGAGAATGCCCATGAGTATCTCCTGATAACGTGATGCCTGTATGGCGAATTGCCGGGGCAAAGTCCAGTGGTCGACGGCTGTGACCCTGCAAAAGAAAAAGCCCCGCGCCGGTCTGCGCAGGGCTTTCTGATCCTTGCTGCAAGCGGGCCTCACCCGGCGCTTGCGCCTTCCTTTTTCTGGTCGGCATAGATCATCAGGGGCGCCGCGTCCGAGGTCACCGCCTCTTCGTTCACCACCACCTCTTCGACACCCTCCATGCCCGGCAGGTCGAACATGGTATTCAAGAGGATATCTTCGAGGATCGAGCGCAACCCGCGTGCGCCGGTCTTGCGTTCGATCGCCCGCTTGGCAATGGCCTTGAGCGCATCGTCGGTAAAGGTCAGTTGCGCGTCTTCCAGCTCGAACAGGCGCTGATACTGCTTGACCAAAGCGTTCTTCGGCTCGGTCAGGATGGTGACAAGCGCGTCATCATCCAGATCTTCCAGCGTCGCGATGACGGGCAGACGCCCCACGAATTCCGGGATCAGGCCGAACTTGAGCAGGTCTTCGGGCTCCAGATCGGTAAAGATCTCGCCGACGCCGCGTTCGTCCACGTCGCGCACATCGGCACCAAAGCCCATGGCGCTGCCCTTGCCGCGTTGCGCGATGATCTTGTCGAGCCCGGCAAAGGCCCCGCCACAAATGAACAGAATGTTGGTGGTGTCCACTTGCAGGAATTCCTGCTGCGGATGCTTGCGCCCGCCCTGCGGGGGTACGGCCGCAACGGTGCCTTCCATCAGTTTCAGAAGGGCCTGCTGCACCCCCTCGCCCGAGACATCACGGGTGATCGAGGGGTTCTCGGATTTGCGCGTGATCTTGTCGACCTCGTCGATATAGACGATGCCGCGCTGCGCACGTTCGACGTTGTATTCGCTGGCCTGCAAGAGTTTGAGGATGATGTTTTCCACGTCCTCGCCGACATAGCCCGCCTCGGTCAGCGTCGTGGCATCGGCCATGGTAAAGGGCACATCCAGAATGCGCGCCAGCGTCTGCGCCAGAAGCGTCTTGCCGCAGCCCGTCGGCCCGATCAGGAGGATATTGGACTTTTGCAGTTCAATATCGCTTTTGCCGGAGTGGTTGAGGCGTTTGTAATGGTTGTGCACCGCCACCGAGAGGACACGCTTGGCCATGGCCTGACCGATCACGTAGTCGTCAAGCACCTGGCAGATTTCCTGCGGTGTGGGCACGCCTTCGCTGGATTTCAGGCCCGCGCTCTTGGTTTCCTCGCGGATGATATCCATGCACAGTTCGACACATTCATCACAGATGAACACTGTCGGTCCGGCAATCAGTTTGCGCACCTCATGCTGGCTTTTCCCGCAAAAGCTGCAATAAAGCGTGTTCTTGCTGTCACCGCCAGAGTTGTTCGCCATAACGTACCTTTCAGGCCTTGCGCCCCGGTTTTGCGGCCGCTCACGCGCCGCCTAGTCTTCGTCCTGTTCCGACCAGCTTAAGACAGGTGAAACACCACCACAATGTCAAAAATCATCGCGCCCTGCAGGGCGCGATGGCCTGGTTACTTGTCTTCGTCGTCACCATCGCCCTTGGCGCGGTTTTCGACGATTTCGTCGATAAGACCCCATTTCTTGGCCTCTTCGGGCGACATGAAGTTGTCACGCTCCAGCGCGTCTTCCACCTTCTTGAGGGTCTGGCCGGTATGCTTCACGTAGATTTCATTGAGCCGCTTCTTGAGCTTGAGCGTCTCTTCGGCGTGAATCATGATATCCGTCGCCTGCCCCTGGTAGCCGCCCGAGGGCTGGTGCACCATGATTCGACTGTTGGGCAGGGAAAAGCGCATCCCCTCGGCCCCGGCGGTCAGCAACAGCGACCCCATCGAGGCCGCCTGCCCAATGACCAGCGTGCTGACCTTGGGTTTGATGTATTGCATCGTGTCGTAGATTGACAGGCCCGAGGTGACCACGCCACCGGGGCTGTTGATGTACATGGAGATTTCCTTCTTCGGGTTCTCCGCCTCAAGATGTAGTAGCTGCGCCACAATCAAACTCGACATGCCGTCGTGAACGGGGCCGTTGACGAAAATGATCCGCTCCTTGAGCAAGCGCGAGAAGATGTCATAGGCGCGCTCGCCGCGGCTGGTTTGTTCAACCACCATGGGGACGAGGGTATTCATGTAAGTCTCGAATGGGTCTGTCATAGTCCGCCTGCCTGTAAGTGTGGAGGGATCTTAAAGATCAAATACTAACGGAGTCTTAGTGGCGCACAGGGGTAGCTGCAAGGGGCGCAGCCTGTGTTTTATATGCCATATTGATCCCGCAGCGCACCGGGCTATGTCCCACACGTCGATATGGAATGCGGAGCCTGCGCCATGTTTTTCCCAAGTAGAAACAAAGGCTTGGAACGCCTCAAAGCATTTGCACCTCATAGCGGTCGGGAATACGCCCGGCTGCGCAACTATGATCTTGGACAAGGGCGGCATGCGCATGTCTCGGGCCTGTCGCCCTATCTCCGGCATCGTTTGATATCGGAAGAGGAGGTTTTGCGCACAGTTTTGAGCCACCATTCTCGCAGTTCCGCGGAAAAATTCGTACATGAAGTTTTCTGGAGAAGTTATTGGAAAGGTTGGTTGGAATTGCGCCCGAAGGTATGGGCGCAGTACCGTGCCGGGCTTGCGCGGGCCTTGAACCGGACCAAAACCGAAAGTGGGGTGCGGCGACAATGGGAAGATGCCTGTAGGGGTGAGACGGGGATCGACTGTTTCGACCACTGGGCCAAGGAATTGCGCGCCACTGGATACCTGCACAACCATGCGCGGATGTGGTTTGCATCTATTTGGATTCACACATTAAATCTGCCTTGGGAGCTGGGCGCGGATTTCTTCTTGCGGCACCTTCTGGATGGCGATCCGGCCTCGAACACGCTTGGCTGGCGTTGGGTGGGTGGATTGCAGACCATCGGCAAGACCTATTTGGCACGGCCTGAGAACATTCGCCAATACACGAAAAACAGGTTTTATCCCAAAGGGTTGGCGGGCACGGCTCAGCCACTTTACAGTGACGGACACCCGCCCAGAGGCCAAGCGCCCCAAAACATCGATTGGAGGCCCTCAGGGCGCGTGGGCGTTCTGGTGCATGATGACGACTTGAACCTGAAACCTCTTTTCAAATCAGGAGCTTGCCCAGTCTCGTTCACGCGTTTATTGACCTGTGAACAACGGTCACCCTTGGCGATCTCGGAAGACGTGATCGGTTTTGCCAAAAACGCCCTTGAGGATACCGCCAACCGTTGGGCGGAGCGTATTGGTGAGGATGGGGGGCTGCATACAACCCTTGATCCCATTTTATCTTGGGCCAAAAACTACGAATTAGATCAAGTGGTTACCTCCTATGGCTCAACCGGTCCTGCCAAGGAGGTTCTGGATGACCTGGAAACGCGGTTATTGCCCTTGAACATATCCCTTGTAAGGGTAGTTAACCCTTACGATTCAATGACTTGGCCCCGTGCAACCCACGGCTTTTTCCGGTTCAAGGACAATATCCCCGCGTTTCTGGATGAGATGGGGATATAAATTCATCCATATCAAAGGGTTATCAGCCGGTCTTGCGAAATGTCAGGTAATGCGGCACCCGGCCTTCGCGCAGGGCCTTTTGCTCATACCGGGTAGAAATCCAATCATTCCAAGGGGTTCGCCAATCCGCTGGGCTTTCGGCAAGCCATTCGAAACCGTGGCGGGGCACTTGCTCCAGCGTTTGGCGGACATAGTCGGGAATATCCGTTGCCACACGAAAAATTGCGCCTTTTTTCAGCACCTTAGAGAGTGGTTCCAGATGTTCCGGCGTGACGAAACGGCGGCGGTGGTGGCGTTTCTTGGGCCATGGATCGGGATAAAGCAGGAAGGCGCGGGTGATGCTCTCCTCGGGCAGAACATCGAACATATCGCGGGCATCACCGGGATGAACCGCTATATTTTGTGCCCCGGAGTCGCGTATCTTGCCCA
The DNA here is from genome assembly GCF_009669325.1 of Roseovarius bejariae. Lineage (NCBI taxonomy): Bacteria > Pseudomonadati > Pseudomonadota > Alphaproteobacteria > Rhodobacterales > Roseobacteraceae > Roseovarius > Roseovarius bejariae. The sequence goes on along the minus strand of NZ_SZWE01000002.1, from coordinate 152,219 downwards.
GGAGCATAGCGACGCCGTTGATATACGGCTCACAGCCGATGAAGCCCACATCGGGGTTCTGCACGGCCTGATGAACCATGTGCTCTCCGCCGCCGAACCCGACCTCAAGCCAAACATCCTTATCCCCAAAAAGAGATTTTAAATCAATGGGTTCCCGATCGGGGTTCACGTCCCAACCGACCGCCCCGGGGGACAGTTTGGCGAGGTCTTCGTCAAGGTAGGCCTCCTGCGATTTGCGCAGGCCCTTGCCTTTGAAGCGGCCATAGAAGTTGCGCCACGGGGCGCCGGAGGGATGCTTATCTGAGGTCATGACTTTTGTACGACTCGTACGTTTTGTACGTGAGTTTCGTACGAAAATCGAACCGCGCCGAAGGTGAACCGTACGAGTCGTACGAAACACCCTCGGGGCGGGCGAAAATCATACGGCTTTCTTGAGGGTCTCGACCAGATCGGTGCGTTCCCAGCTGAAGCCGCCATCGGCCTCGGGCTCGCGGCCGAAGTGGCCATAGGCCGCCGTCCGCTGATATATCGGTTTGTTAAGATCCAGTGCCTCGCGGATGCCGCGCGGGGTGAGGTCCATCGACTGGCGGATGGCCTTTTCGATGGCTTCCTCGCCGACCTCGCCGGTGCCGTGGGTGTCGACATAGATCGACAGTGGCTTGGCGACCCCGATGGCGTAGGAGAGTTGCAGGGTGCAGCGTTCGGCCATGCCGGCGGCGACGACGTTCTTGGCGAGATAGCGCGCGGCATAGGCAGCCGAGCGGTCGACCTTCGTGGGGTCCTTGCCGGAAAACGCCCCGCCGCCGTGGGGAGCCGCGCCGCCGTAGGTATCGACGATGATCTTGCGGCCCGTCAGGCCCGCGTCGCCATCGGGGCCGCCGATGACGAAGGTGCCGGTGGGGTTGACCCACCATTCGGTTTTATCGGTGATCCAGTCGGCGGGCAGGACCTCGCGAATATAGGGCTCGACGATGGCGCGGATGTCATCGCTGCTTTGATCTTCGCTTTCGTGCTGGGTGGAGAGGACGATCTGCATCACCTCGACCGGCTTGCCGTCTTCGTAGCGCAGGGAAACCTGGCTTTTGGCATCGGGGCGCAGGGTGGGTTCGGCGCCGGATTTGCGCACCTCGGCCAGACGGCGCAGGATGGCGTGGGAAAACTGGATCGGCGCGGGCATGAGTGCATCGGTCTCGTTGGTGGCATAGCCGAACATGATGCCCTGATCCCCTGCCCCGTCGCGATCGACGCCCTGGGCGATATGGGCGGATTGTTCGTGCAGGAAGTTCAGGACATGGCAGGTGTTCCAGTGGAATTTTTCCTGCTCATAGCCGATGTCGCGGATGCAATCGCGGGCGATCTGCTGAATGCGGCCCATGTAGTTGCGCAGGATTTCCTGATCGGACAGCCCGACCTCGCCCCCGATGACGACCATGCCGGAGGTCGCGAAGGTTTCGGCGGCCACGCGCGCATTGGCCTCTTCGGCGATCAGCGCATCGAGGATAGCATCGGAAATGCGGTCGCAGACCTTGTCGGGGTGGCCCTCCGAGACGGATTCGGAGGTGAAGATATAGTTATGTCGGGACATGTAAGGTGCTCCATTGAATGTCTGCCGTCACGCCAGGAAGCCGTTGTGACGGGGGTCCAGAGGTGGTTACGCCCAAGGGCGGGTGGCGTCAATCGCTAAGTCCCGGGGCGGGGGCGCCTGTTGTAGAGGCACGACAGGGCCAGCACGGCAAGAAGCGCCGCGAGGATGGGCCAATCGCCCATGCGGGCATAGGGCGTGGGGGCCATGGGCGGAGGCAGGGGCGCGTCGCGCCATGCGGCCTGCCCCAAGGGGATGCGCGCCGTGACCCGGCCCCGCGCGTCGATCATGGCCGAAACGCCGGTATTGGCCACGCGGATCATCGGCAGCCCTTGTTCGACGCTGCGCAGGCGGGCCTGGGCCAAGTGTTGGTAGGGGCCGGAGAGGCGGCCGAACCACGCGTCGTTGGTGACGAGCAGCATGACATCGGCGCGCGCGGGCGCGGCACGCACATCCTGCGGAAACACCCCTTCGTAGCAGATGAGCGGCAGGGCGCGGCCCAGCGGCCCGAGGTCGATCACCTGTGCGCCGGGGCCTGCGGTGTAGCCATTGCCACGTTGCGCGGCGAAGGCTGTGATCCCGAGTTTCTGGGCGTAATCGCCGTATGGGATGTACTCGCCGAAGGGCACGAGGTGGTGCTTGTCGTAAAGCGCGGTGACCTTGCCCGCAGGATCGAGCGCCACGAGAGAGTTGAAAAGCCGCAGCCCGTCACGGCGTTGCAGGCCAAGGACCACGGGCGCACCCTGCGCGGCGCGCGCGATCGTGTCCAACGTGGGTTGGGCGTTGTTCAGAAGCACGGGGATGGCTGTTTCCGGCCAGACGATAAGGTCAGGGCGCGTGTTGCTGCCCTGCCCCACCTCAGACGTATAGGCGATCTGGCGGTCGAAGAAGGTCTGGATATGGGCCGGGTCCCATTTCTGGTGCTGGGGTGCGTTGGGCTGGATCAGGCGGACGGTGGGGGCGTCTTGCGGTATCGGCGGCGCGGGCGGCAGTTGCGGTACGATGCCGAAAAGGGCGGCGAAGGCGGCGAGGCCCAGCGCGCCGGGCAGGCGCGGGCCGGTCAGGAGTGCGGCCAGCGCCGTGGCGGCGGCGAGGACGGCGAAGGTGAGGCCGAGGGACCCCGTGAGGGAGGCCAGCGGCAGAAGCGCGGTGTCGATCAGGGCGTGGCCCGGTTGCGCCCATGGAAAGCCGGTGAAAAGCGTGCCGCGCAGGGCCTCGGCAAGGGTGAGAGCCGCGGCCAGCCCCAAGGCCCTGCCGCGCAGGGCATGGGCCACCCCGGCGGCCAGCGCCCAGAACAGCGCCAGCCCCCCCGCCATGCCGAACAGCGCGAAGGGCGCCATCCATCCGTGGCGGGCGATATCGACGAGAAACGGCTCGATGATCCAGCTGAGCGACAGGGCGAAATAGCCCGCGCCCATGGCCCAGCCGCCCCAAGCCGCCGCGCGCCACGTGGGCCGCGCGGACAGGACGGCAAAGCAGGCCGCGAAGGCCGGGATGGAAAGCCACCAGAGGCCAAGCGGCGCCTGCCCCGTGGCCGCCATCGCCCCAAGCGCGAAGAGCAGTGCCAAACGCCAGCGGGGGCGCAGATGCAAGGCGCTGTCCCTCGGGCGCGGGGCGGCGTTCGGCATGGGTTAGCCTTCCTGTGCCTCGGGCATGCGGACGCGCAGGCGCTTGATGCGGCGGGGGTCGGCCTCGGTCACTTCGATGGTGACGCCGGCGGGGTGTTCGACCACCTCGCCGCGCACCGGCACCCGGCCCAGAAGCATGAAGACCAGACCGCCCAGCGTGTCGATTTCCTCTTCATCGATTTCCTCGGCCTCGGTGAGGGACTGGCCGATTTCCTCTTCGAATTCGTCCAGCGGCGTCTTGGCGAAGGCAAGGTAGACGCCGGGGCGTTCCTGTGTCCAGAGTTGATCGTCGTCGAGGTCGTGTTCGTCCTCGATCTCGCCCACGACTTGTTCGATCAGGTCCTCGATGGTGACCAGCCCGTCCACCCCGCCGTATTCGTCGATGACCAGCGCCATGTGGCGCCGCTCGCTCTGCATTTTTTGCAGCAGAACGCCGATGGGCATGGAGGGGGGCACGTAGAGCAGCGGGCGCAGGGTGTTCTTGAGCGAGAACCGCCCGCCCTTGCCGTTGAAGCCGTGCTTGAGCGCGAAATCCTTGAGGTGCACCATGCCGATGGGCGTGTCGAGCGTGCCCTCGTAGACCGGCAGGCGGGTCAACCCGCTGTCGCGGAAGACCTGCACCAGTTCGTCCTTGGTGATGTCGGAGGGCACCGAGAGGATTTCGGCCTTGGGGATGGCGACATCCTCGACCGCCATGTCGCGCAGGTTGCCCATGCCGGGGCCTGTGTCCCGGGGGCGGCTGTCGCCGTCGGTCTCGTCGCTTGGGGTCTCATCTTCGCCGTGGGTCAGGACGCCGATGATGCGGCGGAAAAACCCGCCTTGGTCCTCGTTACTGTGATCGTGCCCGTTTTCGGGCTGCGCGCGTTGCGCTGCGTTAGAGGAGTCTTCGGTACTGTCGCCCATGGTCTCTTTGTCCGGTTGGTGGGGGCGCGGCCCCCGGTCATATGCTCAATATGGGTCAGGAAGACCCAGTTTGCCAAGTATCGCCACTTCGGTTGCTTCCATCAAAGTGGCATCTTCGTCACGGATATGATCGTAGCCCAGAAGGTGCAGCCCCCCGTGCACCATGAGATGCGCGACGTGATCGGCCAGCGGCTTGCCCTGTTCGGCAGCCTCGCGGGCGCAGGTGTCATAGGCGATGGCGATGTCGCCAAGCTCGGGGTCCGGTCCCGGTTCGGGCAAGGCGGGCGTGTCGCCGGGGGATTCGACGCCCCGCTCTTCACTGGGCCAGCTGAGGACATTGGTGGGGGTGGGCTTTTCGCGGAAATCGGCGTTGAGGCTGGCGATGCGCGCGTCATCGCAGGCCAGCACGGCGATCTCCCACTCCTCGGGGTCGAGGCCGAGGTGGTCCAACACCGCGTCGAGGGCGCGGCGGGCCAATGCCTCGAAGCCGCAGGCGTGCCAGCGGTCGTCTTCTATGATCACCTCGGTCGTCATGCGCGGGATGTAGCCTGTTCGCGGGGGCGAGGACAGGGGAAAACGCTTGACAGTATGACATCGCCCAGAATACCTGACTACAACAGTAAGATTAAAGGAGGTCCCCATGGCCGAACGCAAGACATCCACCACGCGCCGGGTCAGCCCGCGCAAATGGGCAGCGGCGACGGCAGCGGGGCTTGCCGCCCTCACCCCCGCCACCATGACCGCGATGATGCCGCAGGCCGCATTGGCCAGCGAGTCGGGGGAAGCAGGCGAATCGGGAGAGGCCGGCGAAGCGGGCGTGACCCAAGTTCTTGAGGGTCCTGCAAAATTCCTGACACAGCTTGGGTATTTCGAGGGGACCTATCGGATCGCGGCGCAGCTTTACCGCCACGGGGCCCATGACAAGGCACGCGAGCACCTGGAGCTGTCGCATCATGCCTTTTACGAGGATATCGAACCTGAGCTGGCGGAATATGACGCGCCCGAATTCGATGGCTTGGCCAAACAGTTTACCGACGCAATCGCAGCGGATGCCCCGGAGGCCGATGTCGAGGCGGCGTTAAGTGCCTTGCTGGAGGCCGTATCGAAGACGGCAGACGCCTCGGGGGCCACGCTGCATGAGCGGTTGATGGCCATGCACAAGCTCATGACGCTGGCCGCCGCGGAATATGGCGGCGGGGTCGATGCCGAGGGGCGTGTCGATGTCGCGATGGAATACCGCGACAGCTGGGGCTTTTACAAAACCGCCGAGCAGCGGGCACAGGCCATGATCGCGGGCGGCACAACCGACGAGACCGAGGCCGGGCAAGCCGTGCTGGACCGGTTGCAGGGGATCGCGGCGCTTTACCCCGGCCTGACGGCCGAAACGGCAGCCAAGGACACCTCGGCCCTGAGTGCCGCGGCGGGGTGGATCGAGATCATCGCGCTTCGGCACAAGTGAGGCCGGGATGCCCTTGGTTATCAGTGATCTTCTGACCCCGGCGACGGTGCAGGTTCTGCACGAGGCGGCCTTGGCCCTGCCCTTCGAGGATGGCAGCAAGACGGCGGGGCGCACGGCGCGCGGCGTGAAAGACAACCAACAGGCGGCACCGGGGCGCGACACCGACGCGGTACTGGACAAGGTCAAGGCGGCGATGCTGTCGCATCCGGTGGTGCAGGCCGCCGCCTATCCGCGCGGTTTTGCCGGGATGCTGGTCAGCCGCACGCAGGGCGGCGGGCAATATGGCGATCACGTGGATAACGCGCTTATGGCCGGGGGGCGCACGGATGTGTCCTTTACCCTGTTCCTGTCAGATCCCGAAAGCTATGACGGCGGCGCCCTGACGATGGCCGACCGGGTGGAGGAGCGGCAGTTCAAGCTGGATCAGGGCGAGATGGTGCTATACCCCTCGACGACCCTGCACCGGGTGGAGCCGGTGACGCGCGGGGCGCGATTGGTCGTCGTGGGCTGGATCACCAGTTGGGTGCAGGACGCGGCACGGCGTGAGGTTCTGTTCGACCTGTGGCAGGCATTGAGCGCCGCCGAGGCGGCCGGGGATGCGGCACAGGTTCAGACGCTGTCCAAGGCCCGGTCGAACCTTTTGAGGATGTGGGCGCAATAGGCGGCCCTAACCGGGTTGTGAATCCTTGTCGTAGGCCTCGATGATCGCGGCCACCAGCGGGTGGCGCACCACGTCCTTGGCCGAGAAGTAGTTGAAGGCGATATTGGGGATGTGTTTCAGCAGGCGCTCGGCGTCGTGCAACCCGGAGGTGACGCCGCGCGGCAAGTCGATCTGGCTGCGGTCGCCGGTGATGACCATGCGCGAGCCTTCCCCCAGCCGGGTCAGGAACATCTTCATCTGCATGGAGGAGGCATTTTGCGCCTCGTCCAGCACCACGAAGGCATTGGCCAGTGTCCGGCCCCGCATGAAGGCCAGCGGCGCAATTTCAATGCGCTTTTCCTCGATCAGTTTGGCGAGTTGCTTGCCGGGCAGGAAATCGTTCAGCGCGTCATAGAGCGGCTGCATGTAGGGATCGACCTTTTCCTTCATGTCCCCGGGCAGGTAGCCCAGTTTCTCGCCCGCCTCGACCGCGGGGCGCGACAGGATGATACGATCGACATGGCCTTCGATGAACATCGACACGCCCACGGCCACGGCGAGGTAGGTCTTGCCGGTGCCCGCCGGGCCGATGCCGAAGGCCAGTTCATTGGCAAAGAGCGATTTGACATAGGATTTCTGCGCATCGGTGCGCGGTTCGACCAGTTTCTTGCGGGTCTTGATTTCGACCGTGCCGCCCTTGAACATCTCAAGCTGATCGCCGTCGCGGGTGCCGGTGCCATCGTCTCCACTGTCCATGCGCAATTCGCGATCCACATCCGCCGCCTCGACCGGCTTGCCGGTCTCCAAGCGCTGATAAAGGGCGGTCAGAACCTCGATGGTTTCCTTGGCGGCCGCCTCGTCGCCCATGACGACGAGTTGATTTCCGCGGCGCAATATCTGCACGCCCATTTTCTGTTCGATGTCTGCAAGGTTGCGGTCGAATTCGCCGCACAGGTCGATCAACAAACGGTTGTCGGGGAATTCTATCGCCTCTTCGTGCAGGGCATCGTCGGGCGGAGGCAGCACGGTGGTGTTCAATCAACTCTCCAAGGTTGGCAGCTTATGGGAAAAGGGTGCCAAGTTGCGCGGGCGGGCGCAAGGGCGGCGGATGAATTGTCACGCATTTGAGACGAAAACAGCCGCAGGGGGCGACCCTGCGGCTGTCTTTGCTGGCATATGTTCGGCGTATTGATCAGAGCGGATCCCCGATGAGGCCGGTCGAGCCCTGCTTGAAGTCGCCCGTGGCGACGGTGGGCGGGGCCGTGCCGGAGCAGACCGGCTTGCCGTATTTGTCGAGACGTTGCGAAAGGTAGCCCTCGACCCCGTCGTCGATGATCCAGTGATCGCAACCGTTGGGATCGACCCAGATACCGGCGCGCATGCTGCTCAGGTGGTCACGATCGAAGAACTGGCGATCATAGGCCTTGTCGGGGCCTGCATCGCAGGCGGCCAGAAGCCCGGCAACGGGCACGGCTAGCATGAGTTTCACATATTTCATTGGACCGCCCCCTAGTTGATGCAGATGATTTCAACGCGGCGGTTTTGCTGCATGCCAGCTGCCGTGTTGTTGGTTGCCTTCGGCATACGTTCCCCGTAGCCGCGGACATCGGCGATACGGGCGCCCACGCCTTGCGCCACGCGAGCGACCGAGTTTGCCCGGCGGTAGGACAGCCGCATGTTGTAGCTGTCCGAGGCGCGGCTGTCGGTATGGCCGGTGATGATGTAGGACACGGCGCCGGTTTGCTGGAAGAACTCCTGAAGCCGCCGCTGGCCTGCGGGGCTGATCCGGGCGCTGTCGGTGGCGAAATATTGATCCGAGTCCATGACGCCGCACACCTTGCCGCGACGGCAGACCGGGATGCCCTGACGGTTGACGTGGGGCGTCATGTAGCCTTCGACGCCATCGTCCATCACCCAGTGTTCACAACCATCGGGATCGACCCAGATGCCAGGGGTGTAAATTTCACCCTTCACGGTACGCTGCGTTTGCTGCGCCAGCCCGGCGTCCGCCGAAACTGCAAGTCCGAGGGCGACGGCAGCCAGCCCCCCCAGAACGCTGCGAACTGTCTTGGAAATATCTTTCGCCACAGCCACTGTCCTTTTTATTCCCCCACGGGAGCGACAAAATGGCCACCCCCCAACGAATTATTCCTTCACTCTAACAAGTTTAGGGACGATGTGAAGGAGAATTCACCAGATATTGTGTCATATCTGGAAACAGTAACTACCGCTACGGGAACATCGGACACAGCCGGATAAATCCATGCGAATCTATCCACTTAGGGTCAGGACCCGCCCTGCCCGATCACCTGACCGCTGAGGGAATTCGAGCCGCTTTCGATGATGCGTACACGGGCCAGATCGCCGGGGTTGAGGCCGGATTCGGCGACATGCACGGCATGCAGGTATTCGGATTTGCCGACCATTTGACCGTCGAGCCGACCGGGTTTTTCAAAAAGCACGCTGACCTCGCGGCCGACCATGGCGTCCTGAATGGCGCGTTGATGGTGGGTGATCCGCTCTTGCAGGCGGTAGAGGCGCTCGGATTTCACATCCTCGTCCAGTTGCGCGCGTTCCGCCGCCGGCGTGCCGGGGCGAGTGGAGTATTTGAACGAGAAGGCATAGCCGTATTTCACCTCTTCGATCAGGTCCATGGTGGCCTGGAAATCGGCCTCGGTTTCCTCGGGGAAGCCGACGATGAAATCGCCCGACATCAGGATATCGGGGCGCGCTTCGCGGATGCGTTCGATGAGGCGGATATACTCTTCGGCGGTGTGCTTGCGGTTCATCCGTTTCAGAATGCGGTCACTGCCCGATTGCACCGGCAAGTGCAGGTAGGGCATGAGTTTTTCACATGTCCCATGGGCCGCGATCAGTTCATCGTCCATGTCGTTGGGGTGCGAGGTGGTGAAGCGGATACGCTCAAGCCCGTCGATGTCGTTGAGCGCCCAGACCAGGCGTGCGAGGCTCCAATCGTTTCCGTCGGGGCCTTCGCCGTGGTAGGCGTTGACGTTCTGGCCCAGCAGGGTGATTTCACGCACGCCGCGTTCGACAAGATCGCGAGCCTCGTCGAGGATACGCGTCGCCGGGCGGCTGACTTCGGCACCACGGGTATAGGGCACGACACAGAAGGCGCAGAATTTGTCACAGCCTTCCTGCACGGTCAAAAACGCCGTCGGGCCGCGTTTCGCCTTGGGGCGGTTTTTCAGGGTCTCGAATTTGTCATCCAGCGGAAAGTCGGTATCGAGCGCCTTCTTGCCCTCGCGCGCCTTGGCCTCCATCTGCGGCAGGCGGTGATAGCTTTGCGGGCCGACGACCATATCGACCAGCGGCTGGCGGCGCATGATTTCTTCGCCCTCGGCCTGCGCCACGCAGCCCGCAACGCCGATTTTCAGGTCGGGTTTTTCATCCTTGAGGCTGCGGAAACGGCCCAGTTCGGAATAGACCTTTTCGGCGGCCTTTTCGCGGATGTGGCAGGTGTTGAGCAGGATCATGTCGGCGTCGTCGGGGCTTTGGGTTTCAACATAGCCCGCGCCGCCCATGGCCTCGGCCATGCGTTCGCTGTCGTAAACGTTCATCTGGCAGCCGTAGGTCTTGATGAAAAGTTTTTTCGGATCGGCCATTTTGGACAGACTCCTGCATGGGTTCAGGGCGCTTCCCTACACCAAGGCAAGGGTCCCTTGCAATGGACCGCGAATTGGCCGAGTTTAGCGGCAAAAAACCGGGACAGGTGATGACACACGACAGCCTTGAAGCCTTTCTGAAGTCTGAAAGCCCCCGCCTTGCCAAGGGGCCTGTCGGCATGATCTTCGTCGAGGACGACGTCGAGATCGGAAGCACGGTACGGCACCATCTGGACAGTGGCTTCAAGTGCTTGCTGGTTTTCATGCCCGAGGCCTTCGCATTGCCAGCCGACGTGGCCGACAAGGTGGAGCGGATCAATTTCGACGTGACGCAGGGGGGCGATTACGTGGCGGCGGTCAACCGTGTGATCGCCGCCGCACCGGGCGTGTGGCTGTATTACTGTTTCAACGCCGAATACCTGTTCTATCCCTTCTGCGAGACCCGCACGGTGGGAGAGCTTTTGACCTTCCACACCGAAGAGCGGCGCGATGCGATGCTGTGCTACGTGGTGGATCTCTATGCCGGCGATCTGGAGGCGCACCCCCTCGCGGTGTCGCTGGAACAAGCGCATATGGACAAGTCGGGATATTACGCGCTGGCGCGCAATGACCCGGAGAACCACAATCACCCCAAGGAACGGCAGTTGGATTTCTTCGGCGGGCTGCGCTGGCGCTATGAAGAGCATATCCCGGCCAAGCGGCGCAAGATCGACCGGATCGCCCTGTTCAGGGCCAAGCCGGAACTGACCCTGCGCGACGATCACACCTTTTCGGACGAGGAATACAACACCTATGCCTGCCCGTGGCATCACAACCTGACGGCGGCGATTGTTTCATTCCGCACGGCAAAGGCGCTCAAGTCGAACCCCGGCTCCACCTTCGATATCGAGACCTTCAAGTGGCATAATTCCACACCTTTCGAGTGGCATTCGCGCCAATTGCTGGATCTGGGCCTGATGGAACCGGGACAGTGGTTTTAACCGGCTTTTCTTTGCTCCCGTGCGCTTGGATGGGCTGAGGGCACGAAGGGAACTTCGCTGACGATGGCATCAACCGATTTGCCGGAGGTTTCCTGATACATTTCAGGGAGTTCCACCTTGAGGCGGGTGCCGATGGTGGATTTGCCCCACGGGACATAGGCCAGTGCGATATTCTGCCCGAGGTCCGGCGAATACCATGGCGAGGTGACATAACCACAGCGCGTTTCACCTTCGTCGCACACCAGCCAGAAATCAGGGGCATAATCGGTGATCGGCAGGCCGCCCATTTTCAGGCCGACAAGCTTGAGCTCAAAGGGATAATGGCCCGCCTCGATCTGGGTGCGCTGGCGTTCCAGGGCCGCTTTGCCGATATAGTCGGCGGTTTTCTTGCGCGGCACCTGGTAGGCGAGGTTCACCTGAAACGGCGAGGTCTCGGAGTCCATATCCTGCCCCCATGACAGGATACCGGCGGCGATCCGGCGGTGGTGGCCCGGGGCGATCACCCGCAGGCCATAGCGCGCGCCGATGCCGCGGACGGCGTACCAGACGGGTTCGGCCGTTTCGGTCGCATTGCGAACATAGACTTCGTACCCTTTTTCGCCGCTGAAGCCCGTTTGGCTGATGACCACGGGGCAGCCTTCGATCTCGGTTTCCATCATGCCGTAATACGGCAGGTCAAGGACCTCATCGCCGATCAGGTCGGCCATGAGGTCTTCGGACAATGGCCCCTGAACTTGCAGGGGGGCGACATCGAGTTCGTTAATCTCCACGTCCCAGCGGCGGGGGGTGTTGACCCCTTGCAGCCAAAGCATCAGGTCGCTGTCGGAAATGGAAAACCAGAATTCATCCTCGGCGAGGCGCAGGAGAACCGGATCGTTGAGGATACCGCCCTTGTCGTTGCACAGGATGCAGTATTTGCCGTGCATTGGCGCGATCTTGGTGGCGTCGCGGGTGATGACGGTGTTGACGAAATCCTCGGCGTCGGGGCCCTTGACGCAAATCTGCCGTTCGACGGCGACATTCCAAAGGGTCACGCCATTCACCAGCGCGCGGTATTCGGCCATGGCGCCGCCATCTTCGGGGCGGGCATAGGCGCGCGGGTGGTACATGCGGTTATAGACGGTGGCACGCCATGCGCCCGCCTCGATCGACAGGTGCCAGAAGGGGGATTTGCGCACCCGGGTCGAGATCAGCAGTTGCACGGGCGTCGGCCCGGACTGGCGCAGGTTCACGGGCACGGTGCGGTCAGATTGATCCACGCCCGGAACATTTGGGTGGATGCGGTTCTGATATGTCATGGGTATGAGGTGGGGATCGAAGACCGCCCGATCAACCGGGGCGGTGGTCACGATTTACTGAACAGGACGCCCGCGTATTGCGGCCCCGGCCCCGCCGGGCGGGGCAATCCGGTGCCGGATGGCACCGGGGAAAGATTATCCGCGGATGTCGGACATTGCAGCGACCACAAGTTCGCGTGCGTTGCCATCGCCGCCGAAGAGGACATCGACGGAATGGACCGCGTCGGCGGCGGCGGTTTGCATCACCGGGCCGAGGGTCGGGTCCTGCCACGCGACGACGAGAAGCGCCACGGCGGTCAGGAACAGGCAGCGACGCCCCCATCGCTTGGCGATTCCGGCGCGGCGGGCGTAAGCTTCCTGGCGAAGGCGGGCCAGCTCACCCTTGCGGATGGCTTGGAGGGAGAGTTTGTTTTCCATGCCACGGTTTTGACCGCCTCAGATGGCGAAAATGCGGCAGGCCCGGGGCCATTTATGGTCAGAGGTTTTCGGCCTGCGGCATCCCGAGGACGTGATAACCGCCGTCCACGTGGACGATTTCACCGCTGGTGCAGGCGCCTGCATCGGAGGCCAGCCAGACGGCGGTGCCGCCCACGGCCTCGAGCGTGGCATTGGCCCGCAAGGGCGCGTTCATATCGGTATGCTTGTAGGTCTTGCGCGCCCCGCCAATGGCCGCACCCGCCAGCGTTTTCATCGGGCCGGGCGAGATGGCGTTCACGCGGATACCGTCTGGACCCATGTCATTGGCCAGGTACCGGGTGGAGGATTCCAGCGCCGCCTTTGCCACACCCATGACATTGTAATTGGGCACAACCTTGTTCGAGCCCTGATAGGTCAGCGTCAGCAGGGTGCCGCCGTTCTCCTTCATCATCGGGTAGGCGCGGCGGGCCACGTCGATGAAGGAATAGGCCGAGATTTCGAGGCTGTGCTTGAAGTTCTGGCGGCTGGTGTTCATGAACCGGCCCGTCAGTTCGGATTTGTCCGAATAGGCGATGGCATGGACCAGGAAATCGATCGTCGGCCATTTATCCGCCAGAGAGGCAAAAGCCGCATCCAGCGAGTCGTCGTCGGTGACATCCACATCGACAAGGAAATCGCTGCCCACCGAAGCCGCCAGCGGTTCGACCCGCTTGCCGAAAGCCTCGCCCTGATAGGTAAAGGCCAGTTCGGCCCCGGCCCCGGCCATGGCCTTGGCGATGCCCCAGGCGATGGAGCGGTCGTTGGCCACGCCCATGATGAGGCCGCGTTTTCCCTGCATGGAATTGCTCATGTGAAAATCATCCGTGATATTTGCTGAGGATCATCGACCCGTTGGTGCCGCCGAAGCCGAAGCTGTTGGTCATGACGCTATCGAGCCCGGCGTTATCGACCCGCGCGGTGGCAACCTCGGCGGGCGAAAGCGCCGGGTCGAGATTTTCGACGTTGATCGACGGGATGATGAAATCGTGCTCCAGCGCCAGCAGGCAATAGACGGCCTCCTGTGCGCCGGTGGCGCCCTGGCTGTGGCCGGTCATGGATTTGGTGGAACTGATCGGCGGTGTCGTGCCGGTCCCAAAGACGCGGCGCACGGCCTCGACCTCGCCCACGTCGCCGACGGGGGTGGAGGTGCCATGGGCGTTGATATAGCCCACCTTGCGATCCTCGGGCAGCGTGGAGAGCGCGATGCGCATGGCGCGCTCGCCGCCCTCGCCCGAGGGGGCGACCATGTCGTGGCCATCCGAGGTGGCGCCATAGCCGGTCACCTCGGCATAGATCTTGGCGCCGCGCGCCTTGGCGTGATCGAGGTCTTCCAGCACCAGAATCCCGCCGCCGCCGCCGATGACGAAACCATCACGGTCGGCATCGAAGGCGCGCGAGGCTTTCTCGGGGGTGTCATTGTATTTCGAGGACATCGCGCCCATGGCGTCGAAGAGGCAGGACAGGGTCCAATCAAGCTCTTCCCCGCCACCGGCGAACATCACGTCCTGCTTGCCCATCATGATCTGTTCGGCGGCATTGCCGATGCAATGCAGCGAGGTCGAACAGGCCGAGGTGATGGAATAGTTGATGCCCTTGATCCGGTAGGCCGTGGAGAGGTTGGCCGAGACCGTGGAAGACATGCATTTCGGCACGGCGAACGGCCCGATCCGCTTGGGCGAGCCTTTTTCCAACACCGTCTGATGCGCGGCCAGCATGGCCGAGGTGGAGGGCCCGCCGGAGCCCGCGACCAGCCCGGTGCGCGGGTTGACGATGTCCTTTTCCTCCAGCCCGGCGTCGGCGATGGCCTGCCCCATGGCGATATGGGCATAGGCCGCGCCCGGCCCCATGAAGCGCAGGGTGCGTTTATCGACATGCTCGGTGATGTCGAGTTTTACATCCCCGGCGATCTGGCTGCGAAAGCCGTGCTCGGCCATCGCCGCATTCGAGGTGATGCCGGATTTGCCGGCTTGCAGTGAGGCGAGAACCTCTTGGGCATTGTTGCCGATGCTGGAGACGACCCCCAGCCCTGTAACGACGACGCGGCGCATGTGGCCTCCTTCGGTTTGTTGGAAACTGTGTATGACAGTGCGGCCCGTTGGTGCAAGCAGTAAGGGGGCGATGATCCAGCGGAGTGGCCATGCCACGCCGGATTGATTGCGTTCAGGCCACGCAGGCCTTGGGGGCCCTGCCCCCGGTTGAAAATCGCAGATTTTCAACCCCCCCCGGAGTATTTCGGGAAAGATGAAAGTCGCGGTGCGGGAGCGTTATTTCGTGACTTTTTTCACGAACTGCGATTTCAGGCCGATCTGGCCGACGCCGGGAATTTTGCAATCGATGTCGTGATCGCCATCCACGAGGCGGATGTTCTTGACCTTGGTACCGACCTTGACCGAGGACGAGGTGCCGCCGAGTTTGAGATCCTTGATCACGGTGACGGTATCGCCATCGGCCAGCGGGTTGCCGACGCTGTCGCGGATGACCTTTGTATCTTCGGCAGCGGCGGACCATTCATGGCCGCATTCCGGGCAGACCAGCAAGGCATCCATTTCGTAGGTGTAGGTCGAGCCACACTCGGGACAGGGGGGGAGTTCCATGGGCATTCCCGCTCAGCTTTCGCTGAGCGCCACTTTCATGTCTTTGACCTGGTAGATGACTTCACCGTCGGCCTCGACGATGCCATCGGCGACTCCCATGGTCAGGCGGCGGGTTTGCACGGCCTTGGTGAAATCGACGTAATAAGTGAGCATCTTGCGGTCGGGGCGCACCATGCCGGTGAGTTTCACCTCGCCCACGCCCAGCGCGTAGCCCCGCCCCTGCCAGCCGCGCCAGCCGAGGTTGAAGCCGGTCAGTTGCCACAGGCCATCGAGGCCGAGGCAGCCGGGCATGATCGGGTTGCCGGGGAAGTGGCATTCGAAAAACCACAGGTCGGGGGTGATGTCGAATTCGGCCACGACATGGCCCTTGCCGTGCTTGCCGCCATCGCCCGAGATATCGGTAATCCGGTCCATCATCAGCATCGGCGGCTCGGGCAGTTGCGCGTTGCCGGGGCCGAAGAGTTCGCCCCTTGCGCATTTCAGGAGGTCGTCACGGTCGAAGCTGCTCGGGTAATCGGCCATTCAGGCGGCCCTTTCTTTGGTCCGGTTGCGGTGTTGCGATCCCCTGTATCACCGGAAAAATGATCCTTGCAAGCCTGATGGCCTGCGGCGCATCGGTCAATCCGCGTGGTCGGGGGCGACCTGAAGGCGGTAGGCCGCCATACGGGTGCAGAAATATAACCACGCCGCACCGTCCATGAACTTGAAGCCCTCTTCGAAGGTTTGTGACAGGCCGTAGGACACCGGCATGAGTTCCTGCACCGCGTCCACCAGCACCGACATGAACAGCAACCCGCCGGCAAGAAAAAAGGCGAACCCATCCACCGACAGGATCGTGCCGCGATGCCGGACGAGCAGGTAGATCACGAAGATCGCGTAGAGCGGGATGATGATCCCTTCGGCGATGTAGCGGTCATGGATCAGGAAAAAGTCATCGACCGCCAGCACCAACGAGAAATGCCCCGCCAATTTCACAAGGTTGCGGTGATCGGGCAAGGTGCCGCGGGGATGTACCCAAATCCGGAAAAACAGATCGCCGCCGCCGAGACCCACAACCAAGACCCCACGTTGGACAAAAACCCCAGGAAACTGGATTGCTCGGTCAGTTGTGCCGGATCGCGCAAGATTTCAACGAGTCCGAAACCCGCAAGGGACAGGATGCTGAGCGAGGTGACGAAGAATACGAAGGCCGGGCCACAGCACAGCCACAGGGCCCGCTTGATGTTGTCAGGGTCGAAGAGACGGGGGGCGTCAATCTGTTGCATTGCGGAACTTTCAAATAGCGCGTCCCCGAGCCATGCGGAGACGTTTCATGCTTTGCGCCTGACGCAAGGAAAAATCAAGAGGCGGAAGAGGGGGGAGGGTTTGCGGGTTTGGCCCGGGTCGTTTTGGGCACGACAGTGTCGCCTTGTGAGTCGGAAGGCGGAAAATTGTTTGAAAATTACCGGTTTGAACGCCTATATTAGCCTCAAGGGCAAAGGATGACGCGCGACATGATGACAGAGGCTGTGAAACGAAGCACCGATTGGTTGGCGGGCGCGGGCCTGCGACCGACGCGGCAGCGCGTGGCGCTGGCCACGCTATTGGTGGGGGACGGGCATCACCGACACGTCACCGCCGAGAGCCTGTTTTCGGATGTGCAGGAGATGGGCGAAAGCGTTTCGCTGGCCACGGTATACAACACGCTGAAGGCCTTTTGCGATGCCGGGCTTATCCAGGAAGTCACCGTGGATGGCTCGAAAAGCTATTTCGACACCAACACCCACGATCACCCGCATTTCTTCTGGGAAGGCGAGAATCGGCTGACCGATGCCCCCGCCGAGGAGTTGCAGATCGCGCAATTGCCCAAGGCCCCCGATGGGGCCGAGATTGCCAGCGTCGATGTGGTGATCCGCCTGCGCCGGACCGAGTGATCCCCGGCTCTTGGGTTACAACCTTTACATTACACGGCGCGCGTTTTGGTCAGACCCCGAAGGTCCTGAGATTTCCGAGACCGAGTGGCTTCAGCTTGTCGCAAACGATCCAGAAATGCGCTTGGACGGTGAAGCACGTGCCGATCTTCCCAGTGGGGGGAGCCTGATCGCAGAAGACCCGACTTTGGCCGTATGGACCACCTATTCCGGCAATCAACCGGAGGGTGGCAATATGGCGTGGTTTCATTGGTTCGAAGGCAATGTGATCGTCAAGGGCCCGGATGCCGAGATTGTCGGTAAAATGGTGCGCATCGCCGAAAGCATGCACGCCAAGGTGCATGGCGAAGAGGACGAGAAGTACCAAGAAGACGGGGAAGTGGTGCCGGACGATGCCCAAGATCAGGCCGCGCGTCGGCCCTGGTGGAAATTCTGGTAGGCCTTGGTTAGACCGGTGTTTGATTTGACATCGAAAGAAGGGTCCCGGAATGCGTGCAATCACTTATGACAGGTTCGGCCCCGCCAGCGAGGTTTTGACGCTTGGCGAGATGGCGCCCCCTGCCCCCGGCGCGGGCGAGGTTATGGTGCGGCTGGCGTATTCTGGGGTGAACCCATCGGATGCCAAGGCGCGTGCGGGGGCGCGGCCCGGGGTGACCAAGCCTGCTTTTCCGCAGGTCGTGCCGCATTCCGATGGGGCGGGTGTGATCGAGGCCGTAGGCGAGGGCGTGGATGCCGCGCGCGTGAGCGAGCGTGTCTGGATCTGGAACGGCCAGTGGCAGCGGGCCTTCGGCACGGCGGCGGAGTATATCGCCCTGCCCTCGGAGCAGGCGGTGGCCTTGCCCGATGGCGTTTCGCTTGAGGCGGGCGCGACATTGGGCATTCCGGGACTGACAGCAACGCAGGTGGTGTTCGGCGGTGGCGACGTGGCCGGGCAAACCCTTTTGATCGCAGGTGGCGCCGGGGCCGTGGGGCATAACGCGGTGCAACTGGCCAAGGCCGGTGGCGCACAGGTGATCGCCACCTGCTCGGGCACGGCCATGGACCGGGTGCGAGAGGCCGGGGCCGACCATGTGTTCGACTACGCGGACCCGGACCTGGCGGCGCAGATCATGGGCGTGGCGCCTGATGGCGTGGCCCGCGCGGTGGAGGTGGAGTTTGGGGCAAATGTGGATTTGCTGGCCGAGGTGATGGCCCCCTTGGGCACGATTGCCGCCTATGGATCGGGCAAGGAGATGGCCCCCACACTGCCCTTTGGCCCTTACCTGTTCAAGGCATTGAAAATCGACATCACGTTGATCTACATCCTGCCACTGGCACAGCGACAGGCGATGATCACGCGACTGCACGAGGCGCTGGTTTCGGGCGCGCTTTGCCCCGAGATAGGCGCCCGCTTTACGCTGGAGGACTGCGCCAAGGCGCATGAGGCGGTGATGACGCCGGGCCGCGCCGGCGCGGTGTTGCTGGAGATTGCCTGACTGGGCTGGGGCGCGGTGCCGAAATCTTCAAAAGATTTCGGGCCGTTTTCTTTTAAAGAAAACGGTCGTCGGGTTGGAGGCCTGACAACCCCGCCTTTGTAATCCGCTTGCGCGAGGCTTGCAGCCCTGCCTCGAACCCTTCGGCATCGCCGTAATCGACGAACTGCGCGTAATAGGCGTGATGTGTGCCAACGCGGGCGGCGTGCTTGATGGGGCACCAATAGGCCTCGGTCCGGCCAGCGATTTCCTGCACGTAGCCGATGAGGCCGTTGCAGTAGCCGCAATAGATGCAGTTCAGCTTTTGCAGCCCGTTGAGATAGGCAAGGTGGTGGCGATCCACGCGGATGAAATCGGCACGTTTGACCCGCTCGCCCCCGTAGACCGGGAAACAGATGCGTTGATAGAGCGTCACGAACAGGTCCAGCAAAACGAAAGGCACGATCAGCGCATAGATCACCGGGGCAGTCAGCACCACCATGGGGCGGGTATGACGCAGGAAGGTGGACAGGCGCACGCGCAGGGCGCGGTGCTGTTTGCGTATTTCGGCCTCGAACACCACGCGCCCGTTATCCAACTGATAGCGGAACTCCTTGCGGCGGCGGTGAAACTCGGCCTCCAGCTCGTCTTGCAATTCGCGGATGCGGATCAGGAGTTTTTCGCTGGGTGTCGGGGTGGTCATGCGGTGGCCTCCGGGTTGCTAAGGCCAAACTAGCGCGGGTCGCGTGCAAAAGAAAAGCGCGCGCAAGACGGCCTTGCGCGCGCTCTAGACTTTCTAACCGGTGATGCCTCAGGCGATTTCGACCAGTTCGATATTGAAGGTCAGGTCCTTGCCTGCCAGCGGGTGGTTGGCGTCAAGTGTCACCTGTTCCTCGGTCACGTCGACCACGGTCACCGGCATCACTTGGCCCTGCGGGGTTTGCACCTGAAGCTGCGTGCCGAGGTCGAGCGGGATGTCATCGGGGATTTCGGCGCGCGGCACGGCCTGTTGGGCGTTCGGGTCGGGTTGACCATAGGCGTCATCGGCGGGGACTTCGACGGTTTTCTTGTCGCCGACGGTCATGCCGGGGATGGCGGCGTCGAGGCCGGGGATGATCTGACCCGAGCCGACGGTGAACTCCAGCGGGTCGCGGCCTTCGGAGCTGTCGAAGGTCTGACCATCGGCCAGCGTTCCGGTATAGTGAATGCGGACGGTATCGCCCGATTTGACTTGCGTCATGAGATGTCCAATCAGTTTGGGGATGGGTTTGCAAGGCCGTGGCAAATCCACGGGTGCTTGAGTGTGTCTGACATGAGTCTAAGCATTGCGGCGAGGGATTGCAAACAACGGACCGCACAAATCCACGGCCTGCATCAAGGCCCCTTTCCCAGCCTGTCGATCCGTGCAAGTCTCTGGTCAAAACCCGAGGGGGGACCATGCCGATCACCACCTGCATATTCGATGCCTATGGCACGCTGTTCGATGTCGCCGCCGCCGCCCGCATGGCCGCGCAGGAGCCGGGACGCGAAGACTTCGCCGAACACTGGCCGCAAATCGCCGAGCACTGGCGCCTGAAACAGTTGCAATATTCATGGCTGCGCGCCGTGATGGACCAGCATTGCGATTTCTGGGAGGTGACCAGGGACGGTCTGGATTGGGCTTTGGAGGCGGCGGGGCTGGACGGGGACGAGAACCTGCGCACCCGTTTGTTGCACCTCTATCGAGAGCTGGCGGCCTACCCCGAGGTGCCCGACATGCTGGCCACCCTCAAGGCGCGGGGCTTGCAAACCGCCATCCTGTCGAACGGCAGTCCCGATATGCTGGATGCCGCCGTGCAATCGGCGGGCATCGGCACCACGCTCGACGATGTGTTGTCGGTGGAAAGCGTCGGCGTCTTCAAGCCCGCCCGCGTGGTCTATGACATGGTGGGCGCGCGCTTTGGCTGTGCCCCCGACGAGGTGTTGTTCGTGTCCTCCAACGGCTGGGACGCAGGCGCCGCCGCCGGCTATGGTTTTACCACCGCATGGGTCAACCGGAAGGGCGAGCCGGTGGACCGCCTGCCCGCCACCCCGCATCACGTATTGCCCGACCTCACCACCATCCCGGAGCTTGTCCAGTAATGCCGCGTTTCACCACCTCGGACGGGTTGAGCCTTTATTACACCGACGAGGGCGAAGGCCGCCCCGTTCTGTGCCTTGCAGGACTGACGCGCAATGGTGCCGATTTTTCTTATCTCGCGCCACATCTGCCAGGGGTGCGCCTGATCCGCATGGATTACCGGGGGCGCGGGCAGTCGGAATATGCCAGCGACCCGATGACCTATAACATCCTGCGCGAGGGCGAGGATGCCATTGAATTGCTGGATCATCTGGAACTGGCAAAGGCCACAGTGATCGGCACATCGCGTGGCGGGTTGATTTCCATGGCGCTTTCGGTGACGCACCCGGACCGTTTACAGGCGGTGGTGCTGAATGACATCGGGCCGGTGGTCGATGCAGCGGGCCTTGAGCGGATCATGGATTACGTCGGCAAAACGCCCCCCTTCCCCGATCTGGATGCCGCCGCGCAGGCGCTGGCCTCGGGTCATGCGCATGATTTCCCGGGTGTGCCGGTCTCGCGCTGGCGCGAGCAGGCGGAATTCATGTGGGAGGAGGCGCCGGGCGCGGGGCTTGTCCTGCGCTATGACCCCAAGCTGCGCGATGCGCTGATCGGTCAGGCGGGCGTGGGCGAGGCCCCCGACCTTTGGGAAATGTTCGACGGGTTGAAAGACATTCCGCTGGCCGCCATTCGCGGGGCCAACTCGGACCTGCTGACCGCCGGGACATTGGAGATGATGCAGGCGCGTCACCCCGGCCTGATCGCCGCCACCGTGCCGGACCGGGGCCATGTCCCATTCCTGGATGAACGCGAGGCGCTGAGCGCCATCCACCACCTGCTGGAGAAAAGCGCATGAGCGATATCACCATGATCCGGGCCGCGGCCCAGCGCCTCAAGGGCCACGCGCGGCGCACCCCGCTTTTGTCCTCGCCCTTTCTGGACGAGATCGCGGGGCGGCGCGTGCTGGTCAAGCCCGAGTGCCTGCAACATACCGGCAGCTTCAAGTATCGCGGCGGGCGCTCGGCGGTCTCGGCGCTTGACCCGGAGGTGCGCAAGACTGGCGTCCTGGCGTTTTCCTCGGGCAACCACGCGCAGGGGGTGGCCTTGGCGGCACGGGAATTCGGCGTGCCCGCGGTGATCATCATGCCCAATGACGCCCCGGCCCTGAAAATCGCCAATACCCGCGCCCTGGGGGCCGAGGTGGTGCTGTACGACCGCCCCGGCGGAGAAAGCCGCGAAGAGGTGGGCGAGACCTTGCAGGCCGAGCGCGGTCTGACGCTGGTCAAACCCTATGATGAGCCGGAGGTTATCGCGGGGCAAGGCACCTGTGGGCTTGAGATCGCCGAACAGGCCGCTGAACTGGGCGTGACCAAGGCCGATGTTCTGGTCTGTTGTGGCGGTGGCGGGCTGACGTCCGGGATTGCCCTGGCGCTGGAGGCCGAGGCCCCGGGGATGCGCGCCCGCCCGGTGGAACCGGAAGGGTTCGACGATACCGCGCGGTCGCTCCTCTCAGGTCGGATCGAGACAAACGCCCAAGGGTCCGGTGGGATTTGCGATGCCATCGTGACCCCCGCCCCGGGGCAAATCACCTTTCCAATCATGAAGCGGCTGTGCGGCCCCGGCCTTGTCGTCAGCGAAACCGAAGCCTTGCGCGCCATGGCACTGGCTTGGCAGCGGCTCAAGGTGGTGGCCGAACCCGGCGGCGCCGTGGCCCTTGCCGCTGCGTTGTTCCATGGCCACGAAATCGAGGGCGATACGGTGATCTGCACCATATCGGGCGGCAATGTGGACCAAGCCATGTTTGCCCGCGCGCTCGATACGCTGGAGCCGGCATGAAACAGGTTGAAGGCGATTTGATCGCACTGGCCCGGGACGGGCAGTTCAACGTGATCGTTCACGGCTGCAATTGCTTTCACAACATGGGCGGCGGGATCGCCCGGATCATTGCCCAGACCTTCCCCGAGGCCCTTACCGCCGATCGGGCCACACCCAAGGGCGACCCGGCGAAACTGGGCACGATTTCGCAGGTCACGGTGGCCTGCGGGGCGCATCGCCTGACCGTGGTCAATGCCTACACGCAGTTCGACTATCAGGGCCCAGGCCCCTTGGTGGATTACGATGCATTGTCCCGCGCCTTTCGTGCCGTGGCACAGGCCCATTCCGGGGCGCGCATCGCCTATCCGATGATTGGCGCAGGCCTGGCGGGCGGCGATTGGGCCAGGATCGCCCCGTTGATCGACACGGCCCTTGACGGGTTGGACCATACGCTTGTCACCCTGCCCTGACCCACCTTCCAGACGGAGACCCCAATGACCGAGTTCACGATTGCCAGTTTCAACGTCAAGAACCTGATCGGCCCCGACAAGGAATACTACGAGTTCCAATCCTACACGCCCGAGGAATACGCGTGGAAAGAGGACTGGATGGCGGATCAACTGCTGTCGATGAACGCCGATATCGTCGGCTTTCAGGAAATCTTCGAGGAAGAGGCCCTGCGCGCCGTGATCGACGAGACCAACACCCGCGCCACGGAGCTCAACAGCGCCACGATCCCGGACCGCTCGAAACGCTATCACCGCAAGGTCATTTTCCAGAAGCTGAAGGTGGAACCCTATACCGAGGCCAGTCTCGCCTTCGCACCAAATGCCGCCGACGAGGGCGTGCCGGGCAAACGCCGGCCCGGCCTTGCCATCCTGTCACGCTTTGGTTTCAAGGGGCAGCCCGAGGTGATCCAGGATCTGGCCGAACCGCTACATATCCCCTTCGCCCCCCTGCGCGGCATGGACGAAACCGAGGCCGGGTATTATACCCTGCGCCGCCTGTCGCGGCCCATCCTCAAGGCGCGGGTGCCTGTGGGGGATCGGGTGTTGACGGTCTTCAACTGCCACCTGAAATCGAAACTGGGCGAGTACATCACCCCGCAAGGGGCCGAATACGCCCCCGAGGAGGACCTTACCCGATATGACGCCGTGGGCCGCGCCATGGGCAGCCTGCGCGCCGCCATACGACGCATGGCCGAGGCCTGGGTTCTGCGGCGCGAGATCGTGGCGGAACTGGAGGCGGGCAATCCGGTCATGGTGCTGGGCGATTTCAACGATGGCGAACATGCCGTCAGCTCGGAAATCATCAGCGGTGAACGCCCCTTCAAGAACTACGCATGGATGTTGCGGCATGATGCCAAATCCCACTCCGACCGATACTCGGACGAGGAAAACCGCCAGATCACCGAGGATGTCGAACGCCTTGCCTTACACCCGGCCGAGCGGCTGTTCGTGCGCAAATCCCTGCGCGACATGGTCTATACCACGGCCTTCGGCGGGGTCTTCGAATCCATCGACCAGATTTACCTCAGCCGCCATTTCCACCCCGATTTCGCAGGGCGCATCGGCGAGATGACCTATTTCAGCGTCTTCAACGATCACATCACCGATGGCTCACACGCCGAGGCCCCCTATAACAAGCTTGCCTCCGACCACGGCCAGATCATGGCGCATATCCGGCTGGACTGACCTGAAAGAGCGCGCCTACGGCGCGCACAGTATGTCTCGGTCTTCGCCTTCGGCAAAGCCCTCGGGTTGCCTCCGGCGGGGGTATTTGAGCCAAGAAAAAACCAGTCATGCCATCCGCGTTTTTTCTTGGCACAAGTACCCCGGGGAGTTTGAGGGGCGGCGCCCCTCATTCAAACCAAGACTGTTGCGGCGCAGCCGCGCCTTTTGGTCAAACCGCTTGACCCCGGGTGTTTGCCCCGGGCATCTGGCCTCGAAAGGGAGGAGCTGACATGCAAATGGCTGATCTAGGCGATATCGCCCTGCATTACCGCGAGAATGGGCCGCCCGAAGGGGCGCCCTTGGTTTTTGCAAATTCGCTTGGGACCGACCTGCGGCTTTGGGATGATGTGTTGCCGCATCTGCCGGATGGGTTGCGGATCGTCCGGTATGACATGCGCGGACATGGTCTTTCGGATTGCCCCAAGGGGCCCTATTCCATGGGGGCTCTGGTGCGCGATGCCGAGCGGTTGTTGGATCACCTGCGTATCCGCGATTGCGTTTTCGTGGGGCTGTCGATTGGCGGGATGGTGGCGCAGGGCCTCGCCGTCAAGCGGCTGGAACTGATGCGTGCCATGGTGCTGTCGAACACCGCCGCCAAGATCGGCCAGCCCGAGATGTGGGCCGAGCGGATCGCCGCCGTGGAAAAGGGGGGTGTCGCTGCACTCTCCGAGGCCACGTTGGAGCGGTGGTTTTCCCGCGCCTTCCATGCCACGCCCGAGATCACCGCATGGCGACATATGTTGGAACGCACGCCTGCGGCGGGCTATGCCGGTTGCGCGGCAGCCATCGCCGGAACTGATTTCTACACCCCCACAAGCGGCTTGCGCTTGCCCACACTGGGCATCGCCGGATCCGAAGACGGCTCGACCCCACCCGATCTGGTGCGTGAGACAGTCAACCTGATCCCCGGCGCACGGTTCCACCTGATCCGCAAGGCGGGGCATCTGCCTTGCGTTGACCAGCCCAAAGACTATGCACAGGTCCTGACCGGTTTTCTGAAGGAGGTCGGCCATGTCTGAGATCTTGCTTGTTCACGGCTCCTGCCATGGCGCGTGGTGCTGGCGCGACGTCGTCCCGGCGCTTGAACGGTTGGGGCACGATGTCCGGGCCATCGACCTTCCGGGCCACGGGACCACCCCTTGGCCGTTGGCGGACATCACCCTTGATCTCTACGCGCAGGCCATTCTGGACGCGATCGAGACACGCGCCGTTGTCGTCGGCCATTCCATGGCGGGCTTTCCCATTTCCGCCGCCGCGGAAATCGACCCCACCAAGATCGCACGGCTGGTCTATCTATGTGCCTATGCGCCGCGCGATGGGGCCTCGCTTGTCGATATGCGGATGGAGGCCCCGCGCCAACCGCTTCTGGAGGCGATCGAGAAAACCCCCGATGGGCTTGGCTTTACCTTTCGCGAAACACATCTCGCCAAAGCGCTTTACCACGATTGCCCAGAAGGCACGGTGGACTATGCCCGCCAAAATCTCTGCGTGCAGGCGATCAAGCCGCAAGCCACGCCGATCCGTCTTGGCAAGGCATATCAATCCGTGCCGAAAACCTACATCCGCTGTGATGACGATCAGGCCATCCCGCCCGAATATCAACGCACCATGACCGGGGGCTGGCCGGCAGAGGACGTCCACGCTCTGCCCACCAGCCATTCACCGTTTTTCGCGATGCCAGGGGAGTTGGCGCAACTGATCGACCAAATCACCCAGGACGCGGCGTAAAATCCCCGCTTGCACCCGCGCGCCATTCCCGTAACCCTACACTAAAGAACAGGGAGCGAGGAACCATGCCGACCATCAAGGCCGCCGTCTGCCACGCCTTCGGGCAACCGCTATCCATCGAAGATGTGCAATTGCGCGCGCCCGAAATGGGCGAAGTCGAAGTCACGCTCGAAGCCGTGGCGATTTGCCATTCCGATATTGCCTATGCCGAAGGGGCCTGGGGTGGCTCGCTTCCTGCGGTTTACGGGCACGAGGCCGCCGGCCATGTCACCCATGTGGGCGCGGGCGTGACAGGGGTGGCCGAGGGAGATCCGGTGGTGGTGACACTTATTCGCGCCTGTGGTGAGTGCCCCTCCTGCGGGTCCGGGCGGCCCACAGGCTGCGAAACACCATACGATGGGGATCACGGCCCACTGACACGGGCCGATGGCGGCAAGTTGCATCAGGCCATGGCCTGCGGGGCTTTTGCCGAAAAGGTCGTGGTACATCATTCGCAAGTGGTCAGAGCACCTACCGGAATGGCCCTGGATGCCGCCAGCCTGCTGGCCTGCGGCGTGGTCACCGGCGTGGGGGCGGTGGTCAATGCCGCCAACCTGCGCGCAGGCCAAGACGTGGTGGTGATCGGCGCAGGCGGCGTCGGCCTCAACGCCATCCAAGGGGCCCGGATCGCCGGAGCGCGGCGCATCGTGGCGGTCGACATGAACGAAGACAAGCTCGAAGACGCCAAGGCCTTCGGTGCCACCGACGGCGTTCTGGCCACCCAGGACAAACCCTGGCGCGCCGCCAAGGCCGCCATGGGCCGGGGCGCGGATGCGGTACTTGTCACTGTGGGTGCAGCACAAGCCTATGATCAGGCGCCGCGCTATATCGCGGGAGGCGGTAAGGTGATCATGGTAGGCATGCCCGCCTCCGGGGCGGCCTCGACCTACGAGGCCGCCAATTTCGCCGCTGCCGGGCAATCCATGGTCGGCTCCAAAATGGGCGACGTGGTGATCAAGCGCGACATCCCCTGGATGATCGACATGTACCAACAAGGGCGCCTCAAACTCGATGAGTTGATCTCGAACCGCTGGACACTGGACCAGATCAACGAGGCCATCGCTGACACCAAGAAAGGCACCGCCCGCCGCAACGTGATCATGCTGAAGTAACCCTTTTCATCTTTCTCAAAATACTCCGGGGAGCGCGAGGGGCAGCGCCCCTCGCCCCGGTCGGATCGCACAAGCGATCCGAAACACACTCATCGGAGCCGTCCCATGAAGCTGCAAGACCTCGATATCATCGTCACGGCCCCCCCTGCTCCCGGCTGGGGCGGGCGCTACTGGATCTTGGTGAAAGTCACCACGGACAACGGCATCACCGGCTGGGGCGAATGCTATGCCGCGAGTGTCGGCCCCGAGGCCATGCGCGCGGTGATCGAGGATGTCTTTGCCCGCCACATGCAGGGCGAAAACCCTGAAAACATTGAACTTATGTTCCGTCGTGCCTATTCCTCGGGTTTCACGCAGCGTCCCGACCTGACGGTCATGGGCGCCTTCGCAGGGCTGGAGATTGCCTGTTGGGATATCCTTGGCAAGGCGCGTGAGCGGCCGGTCTGGGCGCTTCTGGGCGGGCGGATGAATGACCGTATCCGCGCCTATACCTATCTTTACCCCCTGCCCCGGCACGCCATGCCCGAATTCTGGACCTCGCCCGAGATGGCCGCCGAAGCCGCGCTTGACAGCGTGGATCGGGGCTATACGGCAGTGAAGTTCGACCCCGCAGGCCCCTACACCATGCGCGGAGGCCACATGCCCGCCATGTCCGATATCCAGATGTCGGTCGATTTCTGCCGTGCCATTCGTGAGGCCGTGGGCACAAGCGCCGATCTTCTGTTCGGCACACATGGGCAGTTCACCACCGCCGGGGCCATTCGCCTTGGGCAGGCGATCGAACCCTATAGCCCGCTATGGTACGAGGAACCCGTGCCACCTGATTGCGTCACTGAAATGGCCAGGGTGGCCGGGGCCGTGCGCATCCCCGTGGCCACCGGCGAGCGCCTGTGCACCAAGGCCGAGTTCGCCCCCGTCCTGCGCCAAGGGGCGGCGACGATCCTGCAACCGGCCCTGGGCCGTGCGGGTGGGATTTGGGAGTGCAAGAAGATCGCCGCCATGGCCGAGGTCTATAACGCCCAGATGGCGCCGCATCTCTACGCAGGCCCCGTCGAATGGGCCGCCAACGTCCATCTTGCAGCCTCGGTTCCCAACCTCCTGATGGCCGAGACCATCGAGACCCCGTTCCATGATGCCTTGATAAAAGGCGCAATCCGGGTAAATGAAGGGTTTATCACCCCACCCGAGGCCCCGGGCCTGGGGATCGAGGTTGACGAGGCGCTGGCCCGCGCCCACCCTTATGAGGACACCGGCCTGCATTTGCAGATGCAGGAGGCGCCATGCGATTACGTCAACGGCAATTCCTTTGCCGGGGGGGCCCCGCCCAAAGAGGAGTGACCTCGCCCTTTTGAGCGGGGCATGTTAGAGATGCGTAACGATAACAATCAGGACCAGCCCACGTGACAAAACCCGAAACCATCGCACCGCCCACGGAAATGGAACAAAGCGCCAAGGAGGCAGCGGCCTTTCTCAAGACCGTGGCGCATGAAGGGCGGCTGATGACGCTGTGCCATCTGGGCTCGGGCGAGAAATCGGTGGGCGAGTTGGAAGAACTGCTGGACATGAGGCAAGCCGCGGTCAGCCAGATCCTAGCGCGGCTACGGCAAGAGGGCCGTGTGGCCACCCGCCGCGACGGCAAGACGATCTACTACCGTCTGGCCGACGACAAGACCCGCGAGTTGATCGAACTTTTGTACCGACAATTCTGCGGGTGAGACCACCCTGCCGCCCGAATCCCCCCTAACCCCTTGGTTAACCACGAAAACCCCGGTCTGTATCGCGTCGGTAAAACGTCGGTATCGCGTCGGTATTTTTTTCTGCATCCCGGGGGATTAACAGGGCGTGCGGTGTAAGTTGTACGAAACGTACGTGAGTTTCGTACGGTTTGGCAGGTGCACTAATCAGGCCTTACGGGTTTCTTCGCGAAGGAAATGGTTTTGTGGCAGTTTGCTTTGCGGGACGGGGCTGCTTTCCAGTTCTATTCGCTTTCTATAGCCGCGAGTGTCGGAAGTGCTGCATACAGCATCCTCGTTTCTCTCTCAGACCGGCCCGATAAATCTCGATAAAACCCCCGAGAGCTTGTCACAATGTATCCGGCCAAGTCCACTAGATTGGTCACCGCGTCTGTTAGCTCCAAGAGATCATTAAGTGTTGCTCTCTCCGGCTCAGCCTCTGGCTCGATGTTATGGGCCAATGTGTAGTCTCTCAAAGACCTCAACTTTGAATTTGTACTGTTCCCACGTAATTCTCGATAGGCTGCAATGAAATGTTTTCTAGCCAAGAAGTAGCGATCAAGAGGATACTCGATCCCGATTTCGATCATTCTTGCAGCATGATGCCGCTTAATATCTTGCTCAGTCGGTACGTTCTTAGCCAGCCTGCGGACTGTTATCGTATCACGCCCCGTATCAAGCATCCGAGTATTGAACAGAATTAGTGCGTTAGTAATTTCGCTGTTTCCGAGTAACAAAGCGCGGCCTGACATTGAGCCATCCACGACCCGCATCCAATCATCGTTTTCGATAAGCGCTTTCAGATGCCCTAGGTGTCGAGAATAGTAACTGCACTGTTTATGGAGCTTCTCATAGAGGTCAGCAAACTCATCCATCACATCGGCCTTTTTCCGTCAATCCAACGTCAGAAATCTCAGCTATTCAAATCGACAAAGCCTCAAGCTGCAACGTTGATGGTGAAAGTAAGGGATCACACCCGCCGTTTGCTATTCCCACGAAGGAAGCGAGCTTGTGATCCGATCCCGCACCGACCATAGCCTCTCCCCTTCTCAGGACGCACTCGGTACCCCTTTGCGGGCGTCTTTGCGAAGTGCGCAGCGATGAGCGCTATGGCAACGTCCCCAACCACATCCAGACCGTCAGGATCGAGACCGCCGTTGCGATCAGCACCGCCGAGGCCGCCACGCGGCGGGCGCGTCCGTACATGTTGGCGAAGATATAGGTGTTGATCCCCGGGGCCATGGCGCCCGTGAGGATGGCGGAGCGGTAGGCCTCGGTCGACAGCCCCAAGCCCCGGCCAAGCAGGCTTGTCACCAGCGGGTGGGCCAGAAGCGCCACGGCGCAGACATACAGCACGATGCGCAAATCCCCTTCGGGGCGGTATTGCACCAGCACCCCGCCCAATCCGAAAAGTGCCGCGGGCAGTGCTGCGCGCACCATCAATTCCAGCCCGTCATTCAGGATACCGGGCACCGGCAGGCCGGTGAGGTTGACGACAAACCCCGCCGCGATGCCAATGATGAGCGCATTGGAGAACATCGCCTTGAGGACCTTGCCCACCAGCGCCCGCCCCGGCGTGCCGCGTGCGCGCAGCACCTCCATCACGGTGATGCCGATGCCGTAGCAGAAGGGCGAATGCACCGCGATGATGGCGTAGTTGGCCTCAAGCGCATCGGCACCATAGGCGCGTTCGGTGATCGGCAGGCCGAGAAGCACCGAGTTGGAAAACAGGCAGCAAAAACCGATGGCGACGCAATCTTCCCAATCGCGCCCGAAGATGAAGCGCGCGCCGAAG
Organism: Roseovarius bejariae; assembly: GCF_009669325.1. NCBI lineage: Bacteria > Pseudomonadati > Pseudomonadota > Alphaproteobacteria > Rhodobacterales > Roseobacteraceae > Roseovarius > Roseovarius bejariae. The sequence goes on along the minus strand of NZ_SZWE01000002.1, from coordinate 121,642 downwards.
AGGCCCAGAAGAAAGCCGGTCAGCGCGCCGGTATAGAAGCTGAGCAATAGCCGCCAGTCGAAGTGCTGCTGAAGGTCCAGCCGGGCGATAGCGGTGAACAGAAGGCAGGGAATGGCGAAATTCTGGGTGAATTTCATCAGCCCATCGACCCCGGCCTGCGAAAACCATCCGCGCCAGACCGCCAGATAGCCAAAGCCTATGACCACGAAAACCGGAAGGATGACCTCGATCAGTGCCTGCATCGCGGTCAGGCCGGGAAGGTCAGGGTCATGCCGTCATAGGCGGGGGTGATGTGATCTGGGGTTTCCTCGACCAGCGTCTGGTAGTCCATGTCGATATGCATGTTGGTCAGCACCGCGCGTTTCGGCGCGGCGCGGGCGATCCATTCCAGCGACTGTTCAAGGTGCGAATGGGTGGGATGCGGGGTGCGGCGCAGGGCGTCGAGAATCCAACACTCCAGCCCCTCCAGCACAGGCCAGACATCCTTGGGGATTTGCGCGACATCCGGCAGGTAGGCCACGCCGTTCACCTTGAAGCCCAGCGCCTCGATCGAGCCGTGGTTGACCTCAAACGGGGTCAGCGTCACCGGCCCGCCCGCGCCGTCGATGGTCACGTCGCCATCAATGGTGTGCATGTCGAGGATGGGGGGATAGGGGCTGTCTTCGGGTTGGATGAAGGCATAACCGAAACGCGCGTAAAGCGCGTTTTGCGTGTCGCCGTCGGCCCAGACCGGCAGGCGTTGTTTCATGTTGAAAACGATCATCCGCAGATCGTCGAGGCCGTGGACGTGGTCGGCGTGGCTGTGGGTGTAAAGCACCGCGTCCAACTCCCCCACCCCTGCATCGAGCAATTGCGACCGCAGGTCGGGCGAGGTGTCGATCAGAACACGGGTGATCCCCCCCTCCCCCTCGCGCTCGATCAGAAGCGAACAGCGGCGGCGGTAGTTGCGGGGGTTTTCCGGGTCGCAATCGCCCCAGTTGCCGCCCAGACGTGGCACACCGCCCGAGGAGCCACAGCCAAGGATGGTAAAGCGTATTTCCCCCATCAGGCCGCGGCCTCGTGTTGTGCGACCTTCCAGAAAAGGCGATCAAAGTTGGCTTGGGTTTGCGCGGCGAAATCGGGCCAGTCCATGCCGAACACCTCGGCGCCTTTTCGGGCGGTGTGCACGGTATAGGCCGGTTCGTTCCGTTTGCCGCGATAGGGCGGCGGGGCCAGATAGGGCGCATCGGTTTCGACAAGGATGCGGTCCACCGGGGCCTGTGCGAAAATCTCGCGCAGGTCGGTGGATTTGGGGAAGGCGGCGATGCCCGACATCGAGAGGTAAAACCCAAGGTCGATGGCGGTTTTGGCCAGCTCCGCGCCCGACGAAAAGCAGTGCATGACGCAGGAATAAGGCTTGGCCTTGTAGCCTTCGGTCAGGATGCGCGCCATGTCCTCATCCGCCGCGCGGGCGTGAATGATGAGCGGCAGGCCGGTTTCCTGCGCCGCTTCGATATGTACCCGGAGGCTTTGTTTCTGCACCTCGGCGCTGTCGGCGGTGTAGTGGTAATCAAGGCCCGTTTCGCCGATACCCACGAACTTGGGGTGTTCGGCCAGCTTCACCAGTTCCTCGACGGTCGCCATGGGTTCGTCCGCCGCACTCATCGGGTGGGTGCCAGCGGCGTAGAACACCGGCGCGTAGTCCTCGGCGATGGCCCGCACCTGTGGTTCGAGCCGAAGCTTGGTGCAGATCGTCACCATGCGGGTCACCCCCGCCTCAAGCGCGCGGTCGATGACGGCGGGGCGTTCCTCGTCGAAGTCGGGGAAATCGAGGTGGCAGTGGCTGTCGGTGATCTGGATCGTGTCGGTCATGTCGCCCCATGAAAGGCGGGCCGATTACCCCGCCGCGGTTTGCTGAATCTTGAACACGGTATCTAGGACCAGCGCGGCAGGGTCAAGGTTGACCGCCCGGCCATGGCGGCTTCGGGCGCCGACCTCCTGCGCGCAGTCGGCCCAAGCGCGGGCTGCCTGTGGATGTGGGGCCAGACGGGTGAACAACTCCGCCTCGCCCGGGGCGGCCTCGACGCCGGGCACGCCAACTGCACCGCTGCGGGCCAGACGGGACAGGAAGAGGTCCACCAGCCAGATCAGCAGGTCGAGCTTATCTTCGGCCCCGCGCGTTGCCGCCGCCTCGGCCAGTTTGAGGGCGCGGGCGCGGTCGGGGCGCGGAAGGCCCTGAAAGATCGCCACCAGTTCGGCGTAGATTTGCAGGCCGCCAAGGTTGATCAGGCGTACGGCCTCGCCCACGGAGCCACCCGAAAGCTCGGCCAGCGCCGCGGTATCTGCGCCGGGGTCCACGCCGGCCTGCGCCAGGGCCTCGGCCATGTCCTCGGGGCTGAGCGCGGAAAGCCGCAATTCGCGACAGCGCGATCGGATCGTGGGCAAAAGGCGCGAGGGCTGGTGACTGACCAACAGAAGCGTGGTGCGCGCGGGCGGCTCTTCGAGCATTTTCAGAAGGGCGTTGGCGGCTTGGGTGTTCATCTCGTCGGCGGCATCGACGATCACCACGCGCCGCCCGCCCTCGGTGGAACTGAGGTGAATGAAGCGGGCGAGGCCGCGGATTTCACTGACGCGGATGTCTTGCGAAAACTTGCCTTCCTCGAAGTTCTTTTCGCGGTCACGGTCGGAACTGCCCGCGCCGCCGCGGCGCACAAGGAAAAGCCCGGGGTCCGAACCTGCCATGATCCGACGGGCGACGGGATGCTCGGGGTCGATGTCCAGCGTGGTGGGCTGTGGCGGCGCATCGCCGAAAAGCCCGCCGTCGTCTTCGAGCGGCGTGGCCAGAAGGAAGCGCGCGATGCGCCACGCCAGCGTGGCCTTGCCCACCCCACGCGGCCCGGTGATCAGCCAGCCATGGTGCAAACGGCCCGTGTTGAAGGCCTCCAAGAAGCCCTGCTCTGCCGCGCCCTGCCCGATCAGGCGCAGGGTCTCGCGCGGGTGCGGCGCGCCTTCGATACGGTCGGGAAGCGGGGTGCCTGCATCGCTCATGCCAGCCACTCCGTCACGCGGGCCGTGACATCGGCGGTGACATCATCCATGGCGCGCGCCCCGTCGATGGTGACGAAGCGGTCCGGGAACTCTGCCGCGAGGTCCAGAAACCCGGCGCGCATCTTGGCCTGAAGATCGTTGCCGAAGGATTCGAACCGCTCTTCCCCGCCATTGCGGGAAAGGGCACGGGCCAAACCCGTTTCGGGGTCCATGTCGATCAGCACGGTAAGGTCAGGCTCCTGCCCGATCATCAGGTCGTGCAATTGATCGACCAGCACGCGCAGGCCCGCGCGGCGCAATCCCTGATACATCCGGGTGCTATCGGCGAAGCGGTCGCAGATCACGATCTGCCCGGCCTCAAGCGCGGGCCGGATGGTGCGTTCCAGATGATCGCGGCGGGCTGCGGTGAACAAAAGCAGTTCGGTTTCGGGTGACCAGCGGTCCGGCTCACCCTCAAGGACAAGCGCGCGGATGTCCTCGGCCCCGGGGCTGCCGCCCGGTTCGCGGGTCAGGACAACGGAATGCCCAAGCCCTTCCAGATGCGCGGCCAAGCGCCGGGCTTGGGTGGATTTGCCAGACCCGTCGATGCCTTCGAAACTGATGAACCGTCCCGGCCCGCTCAAAGCGTGCCCTCGGACCCTTCGCGCAACCGCGTCAGCAGGTGTTCGGAAACCGTCCGCAGCCGCGCCATGAAGCCGCCCCGCGGCACATCCCGCACGGCGACCAGAGGCACCCGGGTTTCCGGCAACTCACCGGGGGCGAAAACCAGCTCTCCCAGTTCGTCACCCTTGGAAATCGGTGCATGCAAAGGGCCGTGATAGACCACCTCGGCCTCGATCCTGTCACCGCCGAGCACGGGCACCAGCGTGACGACATCCTGCGCGGGTGTCAGGCCGACACTGGTGGCATCCCCCATCCAGACATCGGCGCGGGCGACTTCGCTTCCGGCGCTGACAATGGGTTTTTCCACGAACTGCCGGAACGCCCAGTTGACGATGCTTTCGGCCTCTTCCGCGCGGGCACGGGTGCTATCCAGCCCCGAAACCACGAAAACGATCCGCCGGTTGCCTTGCTTGGCCGATCCGGTCAGGCCATAGCCCGCCTCTTGCGTGTGGCCGGTTTTCAAACCGTCGGCCCCGATACCAAGGCCCAGAAGCGGATTGCGGTTGTGAATGTTCTGTGGCGCCCGCCCGTCAAAGGCAAACTCCTTTTCCGCGAACATCGGGTAGAAGCCGGGGAAATCCTCGATCAAGTGGCGCGCCAGCAGCGCGAGGTCACGCATGCTCATCCGGTGGCCGGCGGCGGGCCAGCCGTTCGAATTGGCGAAGGTGGAATTGGTCATGCCCATCTGCCGCGCGCGTTGGGTCATGAACCGGGCAAAGCCCGCTTCGGTGCCGTCCGGACTCAGTGCTTCGGCGATGACGGCGCAGGCATCGTTGCCCGACAGCACGATGATCCCGCGCAGCAAATCCTCGACGCGCACCCGGTCGGTGGTGTCGAGAAACATGGTCGAACCACCATAGCTCATGGCGTGGCGCGACACCGGCAGACGCTCATCCAGCGTCAGGCGCCCGTCGCGAATGGCCTCGAAGGCCACGTAGAGTGTCATCAGCTTGGACATCGAGGCCGGTGGCAAGGGCTGATCCGCGTTCTTGCTCAGAAGCACCGTGCCGGTGGTGATATCCATGACGAAAGCCGCCTTGGCGCGGGTTTCGAAGGCCTGCGCGGGCATCGCCAGCAGGATGGTCAATAGCACCGCGGCCCAAAGTCGAAAGATGCGGATCATTTTGGATCAGCCCTCAGTTCGTGACGGGATAGGCATCGTCAAAGCCCACCCCCTTGATCTTTTTCAACAGGACGGAGCGTTCGGATTTCGACGCCGCCGGTCCGACGATCACCCGCCAGAATGCCTTGCCTTTCGAGCTTTGCTCTTTCACCACCGGCACCATGCCCGCCTGACGCATGGCGGTGGCGGTATTCCGGGCATTCTGTTCGACGCTGAAAATACCGATCTGGATATAGGGTTTTTCAAGCGACGATCCGGTAGGCCGTGGTTTGGGCGCAGGTTTCGGCGCGGTTGCCGCGGGCTGAATTTCACCCGCGCTTTCCACATCGTCCAGTGCCGCCGCGGCCCCGGCCACGGGATCGACCGGGTCAAGCGTGCTTTCCTCGACTGCATCCGGCGCACCCAAGTCATCGGTCGCAGCCGGCTCGGCCGGGGCCGCCGCCGGATCGGGGGCTTCCTCGCGGCGCAGCGCGGTCACGTTCAATTGGGCCGGCGCACCGGCCAGCATCCCCAAGGCCGCCGCGGCATCGGACGAAACCTGCAAGATCGGGCCGGGGTTTTCACGTTCGCGACGGAACAAGGCCCCGATCACGAACTTGGAATTCTCGTTGTTGCGGATGATCACCCGCTCGGGTTCTTTCACATCCGGGTGCGCCACCCAGACCCCGCCAAGCGAGGGGCGGCCATCCCAAAGCCCCATATCGGTGACCTGGAACACATCCGGTGCCTCGACATCCCGCTCGACCAGCTTGACCGAGGAGGTCTCGGCCGCCGCGAGACTGTCCTGCCCCGCAGAACCGCCCGCCGTGAATGGATTGGTGAATTGCCCTGTCTCATCACATGCCGTGAGAAACAGCGCCCCTGCACTGATCACGGCGATGCGCCATAGACCGCACCGATTGCCGAACCCTTGACCTGTCATGCCTCATCCCTTGCCTGTCACACACGCTGTTATTGCGCGATGCCGGTTTCCCCGACTTTTGTTCCGAACCCCGTGGGAAGCCCACTCGGGCATCATCCTAACGCCTTGCGCGTCACAAGAAAAGTCCGGCCATACGCCTTCGGCGGATTTCCACATCTGGCATCTTTCAGAATCGCAATCGCCGGTGTAGAGCAAGCAGACCGGAGGAGTGGCAGAGTGGTCGAATGCACCGGTCTTGAAAACCGGCGTGCGTGAAAGCGTACCGTGGGTTCGAATCCCACCTCCTCCGCCACGACACGCAAATCAAAATTTATTATGTAGCTGTTTTAAAGACCACCTACAGCTTCGAGCTTACCGCTCAAATGGCCGACGTGACGGGCGCGCCATGGTCACGCCCGCCGCAAGTAGGATCTCAGGGCGTGAACATCCCCTGGTATTGGTCACGCAGGACATTCTTTTGAACCTTGCCCATCGTATTGCGTGGGAGTTCGTCCAGGATGACCAGTTTGCGGGGGTGCTTGAACCGGGCCAGCGCACCGCTGACCGCCTCCATCATCGCGTCGGTGTCGGGCGACGCCCCCTTTTCGGGCACGATGACCCCCACCACGGTTTCCCCGAAGTCGGGATGCGGCACGCCGATCACCGCGCTTTCCAGAACGCCGGGCTGGTCGTCCAGAACCAGTTCGATCTCCTTGGGATAGATGTTGTAACCGCCCGAGATGATCAGGTCCTTGTTGCGGCCAACGATATGGACATAGCCATCCTCGTCGACCTTGCCCAGATCGCCGGTGATGAAGAACCCATCCTCGCGCAGTTCGGCGGCGGTTTTCTCGGGCATCTGCCAGTAGCCCTTGAACACATTCGGCCCACGCACCTCGATCTGGCCGACCTCTCCGTCGGCCAAAGTCTCTCCGGTCTCGGGATCGGTGACCTTGAGTTCGACCCCCGGCAGCGGGAAGCCCACCGTTCCGGCGCGGCGTTCGCCGTCATAGGGGTTCGAGGTGTTCATGTTGGTTTCGGTCATGCCATAGCGTTCAAGGATGCGATGGCCTGTCCGCGCCTCGAACTGAACATGGGTTTCCGCCAGAAGCGGGGCAGACCCGGAGACGAACAACCGCATGTGCCGGGTCAGGTCCCCGGTGAACCTGTCGTCGTCCAGCAGCCGGGTATAGAAGGTCGGGACCCCCATCATGGCAGTCGCCTCGGGCATCCGGGCGATGATCTGGTCCAGATCGAATTTCGGCATGAAGATCATGCTGCTGCCCGCCGCCAGCGTGATATTGGTCGCCACGAACAGGCCGTGGGTATGGAAAATCGGCAAGGCGTGCAAAAGGACATCCTCCGCCGTGAACCGCCACTCCCTGACAAGGGTCTGCGCATTCGACAGCAGGTTGTTCTGAGTCAGCATCGCCCCTTTCGAGCGGCCAGTCGTGCCCGAGGTATAGAGGAACGCCGCAAGGTCCTCGCCGTTGCGCTCGACGGTGGGAAAGCTGTTGGGCATGGCTCTGGCCTGATCGGTCAGGGTGCCGCTGCCATCGGCGTTCAGGGTTTCGACCTTCGCCCCCAGCTTGCCGGCCATGTCGGACAGCTCGCCCTCTCTGGCGCCGTCGCAAACGATCAGGGAGGCGCCGCTGTTCTCGATGAAATAGCTTAGCTCATCCACGGTATAGGCGGTGTTGAGTGGCAAAAAGACCAGCCCCGCCTGCGCGCAGGCGGCATAGAGCGCCAGGGCCTCGGGGGATTTTTGCACCTGAACGGCCACGCGGTCTCCGGGGGTCAGACCGATTTGCGTCATGACGTTGGCGATCTGGGCGCTCGTCGCGAGAAAGTCCTGATGCGTGATGGTCTGCCCGTCCGGCAGGTGCAGGAAAGGCGTGGTTTTTCCGGCATGGATACCGAAGAGACCATCATAAAGAGGATTAACCATGGGATTACCTTTCTTCGGTCGATGGCAAGGCCGCGGGCCCGGCCAGTGCTTTGATCTCGGGCGCGGCGACGACTTCGCGCGTGTTGGCGAATATTTCGTGATTTTGGGCGACCTGTGCAAGGTCATAGAGGTAGTTCACCATGGTGCCACCCGATTGGGCACGGCCCTTGTCAGAGGTGTCGGCATCCGCGTGAACGGCATGGACAACCGCCCCGTTGCCCAGATGAAAGCGCGCCACCGGATCGAAGGGCAACCCGTTGTCGCGCTTGGCATACAGCAGGTAATGTGCCGCCAGCGCCTTCATCGTCTCGGGGTTCGCGATGTCCCATGCAAGCCGCTCCTGTTTCAGCCACTTGGTCAGCCCGGGAATGGGCGAGAGGGTCACGAAGGTTTCCAGGCCGGGCAATTCCGCGGCCAGATCCGCCGCGACCTGTTTGATCAGGGAATTGCCGAAGGAAATGCTCGCCAGCCCCGACTGACAGTTGGAGATCGAGTAAAAGACGGCCGTGTCGGCCTCCTCCGTCGGCATGGCCGCGCGATCCCCGGCCAGAAGCGCCTGAACCGAGCCGGGAACGCCCTTGGTCAGGGCCACCTCGACAAAGATCAATGGCTCATCCGGCATGGCCGGGTGAAAGAACGCAAAGCAGCGGCGATCCTTGGGTTGCAACCTGCGCCGCAGGTCATCCCAGCTATCAATCGCGTGGACCGCTTCGTAGGCGATGATCTTTTCGAGGATATGGGCCGGGCTTTCCCAGTTGATCGGGCGCAACACAAGGAAGCCGCGATTGAACCACGACGCGAACAGGTGCCGGAAATCGAGGTCCAGCGCCTGAAGCTCGGGCTCCTGTCCGCCCAAGCGCAGCAGGTCGGCCCGCATCTTGACCAGGGCGCCGGTGGCCCCGGGAACCTGGTTCAGGCGGCGAATCAACTCCTGCCGGGCGGGTTCGGCGGCCTCCATGAAGGCCCGGTAGCTGTGCTTGGAGGGGCTGCGCTCGTAGTCGTCGAGCGTGGTACGCACCGCTTCGGGGTCGATGTTCATCGTGGTGGCGATGTCGTGAAAGAAGGACAGCTTGTCATCGTCGTCCAGCTCGGCGAAGCGCGACAGGATTTCGCGCGCCAGCGCCAGTCCCGATGTCTCCCCCGCCGACCCCACCAGAGCATCGGCCATCTCGGTCAGCGGGCGGCCATCGACGGCGGCCTGCGGTGTCTCACGGCGATAGCGCCGCTCGAACACGGTAGACAAAAGATCAGCAAGCAAGGTCATAGCGCACCCCCCATGACGACATTTGGCAACCATGTGGCCAGCCCCGGGAACAGGCAGAGAAGGACGATGGCAATCACCATGCACGCCACGAAGGGCAAGGAGCCGGTCAGGATCGTCCTGAGCGAAATATCCGGCGCAATGCCATTGATCACGTAAAGGTTCAGGCCCACCGGCGGCGAGATCAGGCCGATCTCCATGTTGATTGTCAGCACAACGGCGAACCAGATCGGGTCAAACCCGGCAGTGGTGATGATCGGCAGAAGGATGGGCGCCGCCATCAGGATGACGGCGACAGGCGGCAGAAAGAACCCGGCGATCAGCAGGAAGATATTGACCGCCCCCATCAGCACCCAACGGTTCACATCCAGCGTCCCGATCCATTCGGCAATCGACTGGGTGATGAAGAGCGACGAAAGCATATAGGAAAAGACACCGGCGGCGGCGATGATGAACAGGATCATCACGCTTTCCTTGGTGCTGTCGCGCAGCACGACCCACAGTGCCCTCGGGTGCCAAAGCTTGTAGATGATCATGGCGATCAGCAGGCACAGGAGCGCACCGACAGCCGCCGTTTCCGAGGGCGTGGCAACGCCGCCGTACATGGCATAGAGCACGCCCAGGATGATCAGCAGGAAAGGCAGAACGCGCGGCAGAATCTCGAACCGCTCGGCCCAGCTGTAATTCCCGGCGCTGAGCAATGCCGCGTCACCCGACCGCCATGTCGAGAAAAGCGACCAGGCCATGAACAGCCCCACCAACATCAGGCCCGGGATCACACCCGCCAGAAACAACCGGCCAATCGAGCTTTCCGTGGCGATGCCATAGACGATCATGGTGACCGATGGCGGGATCAGGATGCCCAGCGTGCCACCCGCCGCGATGGAACCCGCCGCGACCCCATCGGGATAGCCACGCTTGCGCATTTCCGGAATGCCCATCTTGCCGATGGCCGCACAGGTGGCGGGCGAGGAGCCGGACATCGCCGCGAACAGCGCACAGGCCCCGAGATTGGAAACCACAAGACCACCGGGCACCCGTGTCAGCCAGCGCTCCAGCGCCTCGTAAAGGTCGGCGCCGGCACGGGTGGAGGCGATGGAGGCCCCCATGATGATGAACATCGGAATCGACAGCAGGGCAAAGTTATCGAGCTTGCCGAACAGGATTTCGGGCATCAACTCAAGTGAGCGGGGACCGTCGAATATGACGAGGAACCCGGCCGAGACGATCAGCAGGCCGATGGCCACCGAAACGCCGGAGAAGAGAACGAGGATGGTGACGATCGCCACGATCCCACCGAGCAAGAGCGGATCCATGGTGATTACTCCAGACCAAAGGGTTTATCGACGCGCGTGAGAACAGCGACCAGATCGGCGACGAGTTGCAGAAGAAGCAGGCCGAATCCCACCGGGATCGACAGATAGGGAATCCAAAGGCGCACGCCCCAGATCGTGTCGGAGCGCCAGCCCCGGTCCCAGGCGAAATGCCAGAATTCATAACCGTAAAAGAGCATCACGCCGACGATGATGATCGACAGGACCGCCGTCAGGATCGCCATGGCGAAACGCGCACGCGGCGCAAGGGAAATCGGGATCAGGTCCACGTTCACATGGCCCCGCAGGCGTTGCACATAGGGCAACCCGATAAGCGTGGCTGCGATGACAAGATAGATCACGGCCTCGGTCTGCCAGACAGTCGAGCCGTTCAGCACGAACCGCACGACAATCATCTGACAGGTGATCGCCACGGCGGCCACGATCATTCCGGCAGAGCACCACCCCGCCAGAGTGGAAATCGCTGCCACGGCTTTCAGGAAGGGGTTTCCCCCCGTATGCGCAGCACTGGCAGAGCTGTGTCCTCCGGCCATGTTTGCCTCCCTATAGTTCGTCTGGTGTGGAAAGGCGGGGACAGCGCGCGGCTGCCCCCGCCGAAGGGTGTTACTCGACGGCCAGCGCCATATCGAGCAGCGCTTGCCCGTCAGGCACTTCTTCGACGAATTTCGCGTAGGAGGTTTCCTTGGCCAGCTTGCGCCATGCCTCGAAATCCTCGGCGCTCATCTGGGCAATTTCGACCCCGGCGTCCCTGAACACCTCGGCCGAGGCGGCATCCTGTTTCTTGGCTTCTTCAAGGTAATAGGCCTCGGCCTTTTCGGACGCAGCCAGAAGCGCGTTCTGCTGGTCTTCGCTCAGACCTTCGAAGGTGGTCTTGTTCATCAACAGCGGTTGATACATGAACCACAGCGCCACGTCGCCCGCTGGTGTATAGCAGCTGACCTGCTCGTAGATGCGGTAGCTGACGAAGGACGACGACGATGTATTGGCGGCCTGGAGCACGCCGGTCTGCATTGCGTTGTAGATTTCCGATGAGGCCATCGACGCGATCGAGGCCCCGGCCCCGGCCAGCATCTGTTCGAACGATTTGCCAGCGGCCCGGGTTTGCAGGCCCTCCACGTCCTCCGGCGCGGTGATGCACTTGTCCTTGCCGGCAAATCCACCGGCCAGATAGCCATGCACCAGTACCATCACGTCGTCTTCGGCCATCTTCTCCTCGAGCGCTTCCATGAAGGGCGAGTTGGACAGCCGCGCGGCGTGGTCGTGGTTTTTCACGAGGCCCGGCATCAGGGTCAGGTTATAGGCCGGTTGCTGACCACCCGCATAGGACAGCGGCAGAACGGTCATGTCCAACTGTCCGCGGCTGAGCGGCGTGTACTGTTCGCGCGGCTTGAAAAGCGACTTCGACCCGAAGATCTTGATCTCCAGATCGACATCGGCGGCAGCCACCTCATCGGCCACGATCTGTGCCACCTGGTGGCGGATGTCCTTGTTGGACCACTGATGCGACAGGCGCAGTTCCGTGGCGTTGGCCGTAACGCCAACAGCCGCGAGGGCCAGCGCCGCGGCGGTGGTTTTCAGAATAGATTTCATTTGTTCCTCCCTAGAACTCCAGCCCGGCAAGAACCGGGGCTGCCCATAGCCTAGACATGTCATGTATTTTGAGTCAATGTTTTTGTATACAATAATCTTCATATTGAATTTTCACACTTCGGCAGGTAATACAAGACCATGGACAAACGTCGCGCAGACATCATTGCGGAACAGCTCGAAGAGCGGATTTTCGATGGCACCTATCAGGATGGCGATCGTCTGGACGAAGTGCGCCTTGCCAGTCAATTCGGGGTCTCCCGAACGCCACTGCGAGAGGCCCTGCAAAGGCTTGCACGCTCCGGGCTGGTGGAGCTTGTTCCCCGGCGCGGGGCCTTCGTACGTCAGCCCGGCCCCGTGGACCTTATGGAAATGTTCGAAGTCATGGCCGAACTCGAAGCCGCCTGCGGCAGGCTGGCGGCCAGACGGATTTCGGACGAGGCCCTGGCAGACCTGCACAACGCCAACGCCAAGTGCCAGACCGCCGTCGAAGCACATGACCCGGATTCGTACTACGTGGAAAACGAGCGGTTTCACAAGATCATCTACCGCGAATCCGGCAATGGGTTTCTTGAAACGGAAACCGGAAACCTCCACCGGCGTCTGCAACCCTTCCGCCGTCAACAACTCAGGCTGAGGGGCCGCATGGCACAGTCGATGGGCGAACACAGGGCCATTCTGGACGCCCTCGAAAAAGGCGACTCAGAAGCTGCCGCCGACGCATTGCGCGGGCATGTCGCAATCCAGGGCGAGAAATTTCACAACCTGATCGCAACCCTCAAGAGTGCCGCGGAATAACCTTCCAAAGAGGCAGGCCGCGCCGTCAGCAACCTCGGCCAAGGTCGCTGACGGGGACAACACAGCAAACTTGAGATACAGAAGGATCAGGCCCCGTTAATCCCACACCGTGTTTGGCTGGGTCGCGCATCTCGCATCACCTGTCACGGGGCCACCGGGGGCGGCCAAAGGATCAGTCATTATCGCTGAGGCCAGCCCCGGCGCCGCGTTGACGGCTTTCTTCGGTGGCCGGGGCAAAGGTGCGGCGCGCGAACTCTCCCAGCAATGCCCAGCTGTCTGCGCTCACTTCGGCGCGCATGACCGGCTCACGCGGGCCGGTCATTTCGGCGGGCGCACCGAACACCAGCCGATCGGCATGGGCGGCTTGAAGCTGTGCCAGATCCCCCCGGGTACAAAGCTGTTTGCCGTCGGTCGCCAGGTACGCCCCCTCCCATTCGGCATAAACCGGCACACCAAGACGCAAAGCCGCTCCCCCCATGAAGGGCACTGCCAGAAGCGGCACGCTGACGTTTTCCATGGTGATCTTGCCACGCTCCAGAAGGCGCACCGCACAATCGCTCAACGAGGCACCCGCGATAAGCGGGCTCATTCGCCGCGCAGGCGCGTGCCAGACCTCGGCGCGCAGGGACACCGGCGCGACATCGATGGACGGAACACGATCGTTGAGCTTCAACAGATCTCCCAGCATTTCGATTCCGGGGAAGCCGAACGCCGAAAGCCAGCGCGTACCTTTTGCCGCCTCTTCGGCCAGCCCCCATGACAGGCCGGCCCCTCGGGCGGCCCGTTTGCTCATGGCTTCGATTTCATTCAGGGAATGACTCATGCCTGGCCCTCCTCAAGCTCAGGGAACACCCAATAATCCGCGGTGTCGGCGCTCAACTCCGACGGCAGAGGCGCACCGCCATACATGCAGATACGGACCCATCGGTCTGATCGCGGGTCGAACTGCGTCGCGCCGAAGAAGGACAACTTGCAACGCAGCATGTCGATGGGCAGCATCTGGGCCGAGATCGTGTTGTCGCGTATTTCGGCATAGGGCGCCCGCCCGACGATCTGCGCCCGTCGCAGCATATGGCGGTGTTCGGGGTGGCGAAGAAGGAAATCGGCCACCTTTGCGTCTTCCGGCCAATGCGCCAAGGCACGATAAAGCATCGCGGCATCCCGCCCGGGCGCGAGGGGTTGCTCGTATTCCTCGATCGGTTCCTCGAACCGCTCCCCCATGCGCGGCTCAAGCTTTTCTTCGGAGACATACCAGGCGCGCGCCTTGTTTTCGGGCGCGTGCCAATCAATATCTGTCGCCCAGGAATACACGGACGTCAGTAGCGCCCGAAGGTCTCCCACGCTCATTGCGCCGGAAATACGGAAAGTGGCGGTGTTGTTGGCGGACATTTCCGTGGCAAAGTCATCGACAAGCTCGCCATAGGGCTCAAGGATCAACGAGGCGATCCACTCCTGCCCCTCCAGCGAAAGGGTGTCCTCGCTCCAGCGGTACAGCGCATCCCATGGCCTTGTGGTGTGAAGGCCGGCCTCGTCCAGATAGGCATCCACCTTCGCAACGTCGGCACGCAGCCCGGCAAGCTTGGTGATCTGGATCGGATGCTCGGAATGCCATTTCGCGATACTGATCTTGCTCCGCTCGAACAGTGACTTGAAAAGTTCAATCTCGGCATCGCTCGCCGCCTCAACGGCGCGCACCGACTGAATGGCCTTTTCCCGCGCGGCAACCCAGTTGTTGAAAAGAACCGGATGGTTCAGCAAAAATGGCGCCATCCCAAGCCCGGTCGAATTGCCGATACCCAACGAGCGGGCGATCTCGGGCGCAAGCTGCGCGGCAACGTCCCCGTTCGCGGCGGCACGGCGGTTGGCCATATGCTGCACAAGATCAAGCGTGAACCATCGGGTCAGATAGACCGACAGCATCTCGACCTGGAAGGGAACGCTGAACTCCGGGCGATCCGCGATCATCTCGCGGTCGGCCGCGCCCAACTTGCCCGAACCGTAAACCGCCGTGGTCCGCATAAGATAGCCCACGGCGTCAATCTGATCGCGGTCGGGCTGGCGGCCTTGGGCAAGACTTGAAACCACGTGCTCCCACAGCCGGACAGAGCGGTTGGCACGCGAGACCGACAGTTCCGTCCCGGTCACACGCCCCGCTTCCTGTACTGGGATATTGCGGGAAAGACGCGCGATGTCATCCGCGCTCGGCACGCCGTCGAAAAGCGTGAACGTGGCATCCCACGCCTCTGCAATCACCCGGTCCGAGCGTTTCTCAGGCGGCAAATCATGTGCAAAAGCAATCAGCGAATAGGCGCGCTCGGGGCCATGGGCCGTGTAAACGGCATGACCTTCGCCCAAATCGTTCACCTCGAACCCCGTCCGCTCAAAGCGCCAGCCTTCCCTTGCCAGACGGCGGGTCAGCACACGCATGAATGACAGGCGCGATTGGTGCATGGATCCAAGGCGCGCAAGGCGCATTACGGTTTCGGGGGGTCTGGTGCCGATCTCAGCCATGATCGCCTTGTCCTCTCATTCACAAATGACAATCTGCACCCGGGCCGCTGAAACGGCCCGGGCACTCTCGTGGATCAGGTGTCCTTTCCCTTTGCCAACGTGATGCGCAAGGCATCCCAAAGGGAGGGTAACAAAACCAGCGATACAGGGACCGCCGTCACCACGATGAAGCTTTGCAATTTGCCCACGCCGCCAGAGCCCGTGTAAATCAGGATCAGCGCCATGATACCCATCGCCACGCCCCAGAACAGGCGCACCGGCAGGGCGGGCTTGTCCTCGTTCGACATGGCCACCGAGATCACATAGGTCATCGAGTCGCCCGTGGTGGCCACGAAAACCGTGGTCAGGATCAGGAACAACACCGAAACCAGAAAGCCCATCGGCAAGGATTGGGTGATCGCCAGAAGGGCGGCGGGCAGGTTGAAGCCTTCGAAGGCGGTAGAGACCGAGCCGGGATTGGTCAGTTCCGCGCTGATGCCGGTGCCGCCAACAATCGTGAACCAGAAGGCGGTCACGATGGGCGCCACGATCGACAACATGATCACGATCGAACGGATCGACCGGCCCCGCGAAATCCGGGCGATGAACATCGCCATGAGCGGACCATAACCAAGGAACCAGCCCCAGAAGAACACGGTCCACCAGCCCAGCCAGCCGGGCTCACCGAAAACACCGGCGTCGCCACGGAACAGGGCCATGCCGAAGAAATCGGTGAAATAGGTCCCCATACCGCCGAAGAAGCCCTTGAAGATGAACCCCGTCGGGCCGGCAACCAGCATGAAAAGCAGCAGGACCGCGGCAAGGATCACGTTGAAGCGGCTCAGGATCTGGATACCTTTCGACAGGCCCGTCGCCGCCGAGAAGGTATAAAGCGCCACGAGCGCGAGAATGACGAAGGCTTGCGTGGTAAAGGTATCGGGAATGCCGAAAAGATCGTTCAGGCCATAGCTGACTTGCAGGCCCAGAAACCCGATGGGGCCGACGGTCCCCGCCACCACGGCAATGATGCAGGACGCATCGGCAATCAGGCCAATCGGGCCCTTGATCGCCTTGTCCCCGAACACCGGGTAAAGCAGGGTACGCGGCGACAGCGGCAGGCCCTTTTCATAGTGGTAATGCATCAGCATCACGGTGGTCAGCGCACCAAGGATGGCCCAGGCCAGAAAACCCCAGTGCATGAAGCTTTGCGCCAGCGCCGAGTTTACCGCGTCCGCCGTGCCGCTTTCGGCCCCGAAATAGGGCGGCGAGGACAGGAAATGCGCCATCGGCTCACCCGCGGCCCAGAACACGCCGCCACCGGCCAGCAGGGTACACATGATCATCGCACCCCACTGGAACACCGGGAATTCCGGGGTCGCGAGGTTGCCCATGATCGCCTTGCCGCCGGGCAGGAAGATCAGAACGATACCGATCAGGAACGTCGCCAGAAGCAGGATTTGCCAGTAAAGGCCAAAATACTTGGCCGAGAAGGCAAAGCTGGCATCGACCATGCCCGACAGCAGGTCGAGATCATAAAGCGCCACCAGACAGAAGGCGGCGATAAAGCCGCCGGTGATGGCAAACAGCGGCTTGTTGATGTGGTGCAAATCACTTTTGGAATTGCCCACATCGGTTTGGGTTGTGTCGGACATTCTTTCCTCCCTGCGAATATCCCCAAAAGGGCCCATCGGCCCTCAGGTATCCGGCGCCTCATGTGCCGGGGTGAAGTTTTCGTCGAAAAAGCGGTGCCAGTTGTCGCCCATCAGGCCGGCGACCTCTGCGTCGGAAAAGCCCACGCCATGCAGGCCCTCCTCGATATTGCCGAAATCGCGGTTGTCGCGGAACCAGTCGGGCATCGGCGGAAAGCCGGGATTGGACGCCGAGCCTTCGCCATAGTCGATCTCTTTCGACCAGCGGCCAACGCGCATCCATTCCACCACGCTGTCGGGTTGATCCTGACACAGGTCCGATCCGATGCCGAAATGTTCGGTGCCAAAGCGTTCAGCGGCCTGCGCCACCATCTCGCAGAAGGATTGCACGGTGCAATCGCCCTTGCCCTTGAGGTGATGCGGGTAAAGCGAAAAGCCCATCATGCCGCCGTTCTCCACCACCGCGCGCACCACGTCGTCGCGCTTGTTACGCAGGGCGGGTTGCCATGCGTGCAGGTTCGCGTGCGTGATGGCGATGGGCCTCTCGGATATATCTGCGGCCTCGATGGTGGAACGGTCCGCCGAATGGCTCATGTCCACGACCAACCCGACCCGGTTCATTTCCTTGATGACCTGCTTGCCCATGCGGGTGATGCCGGGGTCCTCGGCCTCATAGCACCCGGTCGCCAGAAGCGACTGATTGTTATAGCTCAGCTGCATGAACCGCGCGCCCAGCTTGTGGAGCACTTCGACAAGGCCGATGTCATCTTCGATGGGCGACGGGTTCTGGAAACCAAAGAAAATCGCCGTGCGGCCGGTTTCACGGGCTTTTGCAACATCACCGGCCCATTCCCCGTGAAAGATCAGGTCAGGGTATTGTTCGAACCAGCGGTTCCATTTCTCGATATTGAGAACGGTTTCGCGGAAATTCTCATGATAGGCGATGGTCACATGTACCGCATCGACGCCGCCGTCGCGCATCTGGCGGAAGACCTTTTCGGACCAGTTGGCATATTGCAGACAGTCGATGCGATAGGTCATGTGGATTACTCCGGCTGGCCAGCGGCGATATAGGCTGTCTTGACGGTGGTATAGAATTCCGCCGCCGCTTTGCCCTGTTCGCGCGGACCGTAGGAACTGTCGCCGCGGCCCCCGAAGGGCACGTGGTAATCGGTCCCGGCTGTGGGCAGGTTGACGGTAACCACCCCGGTTTTGGCATTCCGGCGGAAGTGTGTCGCGCGGGCAAGGTTTTGCGTCACGATCCCCGAGGTCAGGCCGAAGTTGGTGTCGTTGACCGTGGCCAGCGCCTCGTCATAGCTGCCGACCTTGATCACGGCGGCCAGCGGCGCGAACATTTCCTCGCGGTTGATGCGCATCTGGTTGGTGGTGTTCAGGAACACGCCCGGCGACATGTAATAGCCCTCGTGCTCCATGTTCAGGCGGGCGCCGCCACAGGCCAGTTCCGCGCCTTCGGATTTCCCCAGCTCGACATACTCAAGGTTCTCCTTGAGCTGTTGTTCGCTGACCACCGGGCCGATTTGCGTGCCATCGGCCAAGGCATGGCCAACCTTCATGGCCTGCGCCCCCGCGACCAGCTTCTCGACAAAGGCGTCGTGAACGGCCTCATGCACGATCAAGCGCGAGGAGGCCGTGCATTTTTGCCCCGTGCCGCCAAAAGCCCCGCCAAGCGCGAGGGTGACCGCCAGATCGAGATCGGCGTCGTCCATCACGGCCAGCGCATTTTTAGAACCCATTTCCATTTGAACCTTGGTGAGGTTCTGAATGGCAGCCCCGGCAATCCCCTTGCCCACCGGCACCGACCCGGTAAAGGAAATGGCATTGACCTTGGGGCTTTCCACAAGGCGCTGCCCCACGTCGCGGCCCGCCCCCATCACCAGTTGGAACAGGCCCTTGGGGATGTCCTGACGCGCGATGATTTCGGTCAGGGCCACCGCCGAGGCGGGCGTGGCATTGGCCGGTTTCCAGATGACCGCGTTGCCATAGCAAAGCGCGGGGGCGATTTTCCAGCTTGCCGTGGCAGTGGGGAAGTTCCACGGGCTGATCACCGCCACGGTCCCCACGGCCTCGCGGCGCACGTCGACCTCGATGTTGGGACGTACGCTATCGGCGTTTTCGCCCAGTTGCCGCAGGCATTCCGCGGCGTAGTAGGTAAAGAACTGACCCGCGCGATAGACCTCGCCCTTGCCCTCGGCAAAGGGCTTGCCCTCTTCCCGGCTCAGAAGCGTGCCCAGTTCTTCGGCCCGCGCCATCAACTCGTTGCCGATGTTCATCAGCACCGCCTGCTTGCGCTCCATGCCATAGGCCTCCCATTCGGCCTGCGCCGCCTTGGCGGCATCAAGCGCGATCTCAAGCTGATCCGGGGTGGCCTGTGCGAACATACCGACCAGATCGGACAGATCGGACGGGTTGCGGTTTTCAATTTCGCCCGCGCCGGTCAGCCATTCGCCGGCAATCAGGTTTTTTTGGATATCAAGCATGGAAGTTTCGCCTCGCACAGAAGTCAGTTTCCCCCTGTATGGACTTTTTACCTCATTTCACTCAAACTCAAATTTCTGAATCCTATTTCAATAAATATGAAACGGTATACCCATGGCCCTGAAAATCGAAATGCTCCGAGGCTTTGCGACCGTCGCACGCAGCGGCAATCTGAGCGACGCAGCCAGCGCTTTGGGGCGCACCCCCTCGGCCGTTTCGATGATGCTCAAACAACTGGAAAACCACCTTGGCGAGCCATTGTTCGAAACCGACCGCAAGAACAAACTGACCGCATTAGGAGAGTTCACCCTCGAACAGGCCGAACGCGAGTTGGAGCAATTCGACAACACCGTGAGAGCCATTGAAGGCTTCGCCCGCGCCAGCCACGGCCATGTCCGCGTCGCCGCCGTGCCTTCCGTTGCAGGTTCGATCATACCACAGGTTTTTTCTCGCCATATCAATGCGTTCAATGCCGTGGACATCGAACTTCGCGACATGGACTCCAGTTCAATCTTGCATGAATTATCACGCAATCGCGTGGACATCGGCATCGCCACCCTGGGCGAAAACGACCTTGGCCTTCACAGTCGGCTTCTCATGTCGGACAGGTTCGGCGTGATCTGCACATCGGATCACCCGCTCGCCCGCTGTACCGAACCGGTGAATTGGGAGATGCTGGAAAACGAGCGGCTGATCGCCAACAGCCTGTCGGCCGGGATCAACGCCGAGCCCTCACGCGCGCTGCACGGAAAGGCCCTGCTCACGGCGCAAAACCTGACCTCGATCATGGCAATGGTCCGAACCGGCATCGGCATCACCATCCTGCCGGAAATGGCGGTTCGGGCCTTACAGTCCAATGACCTGACGTTCCGCCCCCTCACCGACCCGACCGCCAAGCGGCAAATCCACCTTCTGCGAAAGGCGGATGTCACCCTGTCCCCCGCTGCGCAACTTCTGGAAGGCTATATAATCAACTGCGCCCAGGACCTGATGCAGCCGGGCAATGACGCGCAAAACCTCCGGTGACACGGGCAAGCGCCACGTCCTCCCGCGGGGCATGACGGAACAAACTTCGAATGCCCCCATGACGGCAAGGCTTTAAAACGCTAGCATGATCGCAATCAAAGGCGGCGGGGTATCGGGTTGCGGACGCGCGCAACGATCCGACCTGCCCATACGGAGACACACGACACACCCTTTTTGTATCAAGCAAGGACATATCCCATGCGCAAAGCCTTTCAGATACTTCTGACCTCGTTCAGCGCCGCCGTCACCGCAGCGCCCGCTCTGGCGGCTGATGATGTCATGGTGGTTTTCGATGGCTCCAATTCGATGTGGGGCCAGATTGACGGGACCGCGAAAATCGAAATCGCGCGCGACGTGATCGGCAACCTCACCGCCGAGCTGGAGCCGACGGCGAACGTCGGGCTGATGGCCTATGGCCACCGCCGCCGCGGCGATTGCAGCGACATCGAAGTGGTCTTGCCCCCTGCCCCACTGGACCGTTCCACATTTCTGGATGAGATCGCCAAGATCACACCCACGGGCAAAACCCCACTCACCGACGCGGTCGCACAAGCCGCCGAAACGCTGTCATTCCGCGACCGCCCGGCCACCGTGGTCCTGATTTCCGACGGTGTCGAAAGCTGTCAGCGCGACCCCTGCGCACTGGCCGGCGATCTCGAACGGCGCGGCGTGGATTTCACCGCCCATGTCGTGGGCTTCGGCCTTGGCGCGAATGAAGACACGCGCTCGCTGGCCTGCATCGCGGATCAGACCGGCGGCCAATACATCGCCGCTGCCGATGCCGCCGAACTGGGCGCGGCCCTGAGCACGGTCGGCGCCGCCGTGGCCCAAAGCGCCCCCGCACCTGAGCCTGAGCCCGAACCTGAACCGCAATTCACCCTGACCGCCCCCGAAAGCGTAACCCAAGGGGCCGCCTTCGAGTTTTCTTGGAATCCGGCAGGCGACAACCCGCGCGATTACGTGACCATCGTGCCGATGGGTGCCGAGGATGGCACCTATGAAAGCTATATCCGGGTTCAGGACGACACCGCAGGCAGCCTCGTGGCCCCCGCCGAAACCGGCCTCTATGACCTGCGCTACATGCTGAAAGACACCGGCACCACCGCAGGCAGCACTCCGGTCGAGGTGGTTCCCGCCGAGGTCACCGTCAGCGGCCCCGAAACCGCGGTGACCGGCGCCAGCTTCGATGTCACATGGACCGGCGCGGTCCACCCCCGCGACTACGTCACCATCGTCCCCATGGGCACCGAGGACGGCAAATACGCAAGCTACTTCCGCGTCGGGGATCACCAGAAAGACAGCCTCGTCGCCCCCGCCGAACCGGGCCTTTACGAGCTGCGCTACATGCTCAAGGAAGGCGCCAAGGTCATGGCCCGCGCGCCCATCGAGGTGACCGAACCCGAGGTCACCGTCAGCGGCCCGGAAACCGCGATGACCGGCGCCAGCTTCGATGTCACATGGACCGGCGCGGTCCACCCCCGCGACTACGTCACCATCGTCCCCATGGGCACCGAGGACGGCCAATACGCAAGCTATTTCCGCGTCGGCGATCACCAGAAAGACAGCCTCGTCGCCCCCGCCGAACCGGGCCTTTACGAGCTGCGCTACATGCTCAAGGAAGGCGCCAAGGTCATGGCCCGCGCGCCCATCGAGGTCACCGAACCCGAGGTCACCGTCAGTGGCCCCGACCAAGTCCGCGCCGGGGATGAGGTCTTGGCCGAATGGACCGGCGCGGTCCATCCCCGCGACTACGTCACAATCGTCCCCATGGGCACCCCCGATCAGGACAGTGGCGACTACAAGCGCGTCGGCGACCACGCCAAGGCCAAGCTGACCGCCCCCGAGGCGACCGGCCTCTATGAACTGCGCTATGTCCTGAACGAAGGCAAACGCGTGATGGCACGGCACAGTCTCGAAGTACTGTCAAAGGATGCGCAGCTTTCCACCGGGGCTCAGTTGCAGGCCCCGGACAGCGCCACGGCCGGGGCCACGATCGAGGTTTCCTGGTCCGTGGACGGGGAAAGCGCCGATCAGCGCATCACCCTTGCAAAGGGCAACCAGCCGATCTTCACCTGGATCGTCGCGCACAAGATCGACGGCCCGCCACCGATCAGCCTGACCCTACCCGAAGAGCCCGGCCAGTACGAACTGCGCTTCCTCGACGTGGCCGGGCAAAAGGTGCTGAGCCGCGCGCCCATCGAGGTCAAATAGCAAGGGAAAGGACACCTCCCGCCGCGCCTTACGACGCGGCGGGGGTCGCCCGCGCGATTCTGCGGGCGATCCGTGGAATACAATTGAAGGAATTTTATTGATGAAACTAAAAGCTTTGGCACTTGCGCTTTCGATGTTCCCGTTGGCGGGCATGGCACAGGCGGAACTATACGAGGACATGCCACCGCTCTGTCTTGGCCACGTGGTTCCCGCGGACCTGACCGGGGATTACACCTTTTCGACCGGCTCGCTGGCCCTGCGCGTCAACGGGCAGCCCATGTCGCCGGACAAGGGCGGAGAGGTCCCGGCGGTTCTGACGACCAATGCGGATGCCCCGTCCGACCTGCTTCTTACAGGCCTGCCAGAGTTACCAGCGATCCACTTGACACAAACCATGGCGAACGACGGAAAGGATTGGGATCTGTCGCGCGCGCCAGACTTCGAATTGGCCAACCCCGAGTTGGAGCTTGTCCTGGCATGCGACCTTGAAGACCTGCCAGCACTCTCCGCGCAGTTCCGGACGCAATCGCAAGACGGCTATGACATCGACAACACGTTTCGTCTGGTGGTGCTGGAGGCTGGCTGGCTTATCGGGCTGTGGGAGTTCACCGCGATCGGCACGCCGTATCCGATCAGTGGTCTCCGCTCGATCGCCCTCGAACGGTAACCCCGTACAGGCCCCGACACCGGAAAATCAGCGGTTCACGCCGGGAATGGACGTGCGTTGTTCCAGAACATGCAAAAGCTGTGCAACGATGCCCGTCAACACGACATAGACAATGGCCACCAGAAGGAAGACCTCGAAGAAATGAAAGGTCTTGTAACCGATCTGCTCGGCCTTCGATGTCATTTCGCTGACCCCGATGGCATAGGCGATCGAGGTGTATTTCAACTCGAGGATCGCCTCGTTGGACCACTGTGGAATGACCCGGCGCAGGGCCTGTGGCAACAACACGTTGCGCAGCGCCTGAAGGCGGGTCATGCCGATGGCCCGGGCGGCGGCCATCTGCCCCTGCGGGATGGATCGCACCGCGCCGCGGAAATACTCGGCCTGATAGGCCGCCGAATTCAAGCCAATGGCAATCACGGCGGCTGTGAACGGGTTCAGAACGATACCGACCTCGGGCAGGCCGAGATAGATAAAGAACATCTGCACCAACATCGGCGTCCCGCGAAACACCTCGACATAGGTGGTCGCAAGGGCATATGTGATACGCCCCCCGTAAAGCCGCCCCGTTGCCAGCAACAGGCCAAGTGCCGCGCCGATGATGATCGCCAGCACCCACATGCCAAGCGTGATCGGCAGGGCCGACAGGATCGTCGGCAGGTGTTCGGCGGCAAAGGCGATGAATTCACTCACGATATCTGCCCCTCTTCCGCGATCATGTTCAGGAACTCGCGGGTGCGGTCCTGCCTTGGGGCGCCGATGATCTGCTCGGGCGCGCCTTCCTCGATCACATGGCCGCCCTCCATGAAAATAATGGCATCCGCAGCCCGGCGGGCGAACCCGATCTCGTGGCTGACAACCAACATCGTGATCCCGTCCGCCGCCAGTTTCTGCATGACCGTGACCACCTCACCCGTCAGTTCGGGATCAAGCGCCGAGGTCGGCTCGTCGAACAGGATGACCTCGGGTTTCATCGCAAGGGCGCGGGCAATCGACACGCGCTGCTGCTGTCCGCCCGACAGTTGCGCGGGATAGGACGCGGCATGGTTCTGCATGCCCACGCGTTGCAATTCCTGCATGGCCAACTCCCGCGCCTCGGCCCGTTTCATCCCCTTCAGGCGCATCGGCCCCATGGCAACGTTATCAAGCGCGCTGAGGTGCAGGAACAGGTTGAAATCCTGAAACACGAAGGCCACCTTCTGGCGCATCTCGTTGATATTGGCATCGCATATCAACTCACCATCCAGAAACACCTCGCCCGAGGTTGGCGGGCTCAGGCGGTTGATACAGCGCAGCAAGGTGGATTTCCCGGTGCCCGACGGCCCCATGATGACCTTGGTCTCGCCGCGCGCCAGTGTCAGGGAGACACCTTTCAGCACCTCGACCTCACCGTATTTCTTGTGAATGTTCTTAACGTCGAGCAGCATCAGTCACTCTCCCTCCGTTCGAGTCCGGGAATCTCCAGCGCCCTTTCGGCGCGGTACAGCACACGGTTGCCCAGCCAATTGACCACGAAATACATCAGCGCCACGACGGCAAAGACGATCAGGATATTGCCCTGCGTGCTGGAAATGATGTACCGCCCCTGCCGCGTCAGCTCGACCACACCGATCACATAGGCCAGCGACGTCGCCTTGAGTTCGCTGGAAAATTCATTCGACCACGGCCCCGGCATCTGCCGCAGGGCTTGTGGCAAGACCACGTAGCGCACCGCCTGCACACCCGACATGCCGATGGCGCGGGCGGCGGCGATCTGTCCCTTGGGCACCGCCTGTATGACCCCGCGGAAAATCTGCGACTGATAGGCGGTGGATCGTAACCCAAGTGCCAGAACAGCCGCCGGGAACGGCTCGATCGGGAACCAGTTCCCGACGCCATAAAAACACATCAGGATCAGCACAAGTTCGGGAATGCCACGAAACACCCGTTCGAAGGCCATGCCAAAGGCGCGCAGCGTCCAGTGCCCGTAAATCTCGGCCAGCGCCAGAAGCAGGCCAAAGACGAAGCCGATGGCCAACAGGCACACCAACAGTTGAATAGCGACCCACAGCCCATCCAGAAGATAGGGAATGTGATTGATGATGATTTCGACGATCATAGGCCCGACCCGCACCCGTGAAACAGCCGGGCCACGCCTTCACGCAGCCCGGCGAAAAAATCGCACGGTGGCGATTACTCGGAATAGCCCGGAATAGGCTCCTGATAGGAATCCACGTAATCCGGCATCGCCGTCGGGATCGCCCGGATCGAGGCCTGCGGCGAGTATTCGTGCACGATCTCTTCCCACTGACCGCTGGCATAGATGTTGAGGATCCCGCGATTCAGGCTGGCCAGCAACTCGTTGGGGTCGCCTTCCTGCACGGCCAGCGCCTGCGGCTGGTTCTGCTGAATGGTGCCGACGATGGTCACCGGACGACCGTTCGAGATGAATTCCTCGGCCGTGTCGGTCGAGGTGACCACGGCATCGGTGCGCCCGGCCAGCATATCCTCGATGGCAACGACATAATCCTCGTAGCCGCGCAGCGTCACGTCCACGCCCTCACGATTGACAAGGTTTTCCTCAAGCCACTGATATTGCGTGGCCCCGCCCTGCGCACCGATGGTCGCCCCACAGCACAGCACGTCGATCATGTTCTTGCCCGAGTCCGAGGCAACGAGAATCTCGTCGTCGTTTTCCCACCACGGGATCGAGAAATCCAGAACTTCGGCGCGCTCGGGGGTCACGTTCAGCCCGGTCACCAGAAGGTCGATCCGCCCCTGCGCCAGCGCAGGCACCAGCGAGGGCCACGGCATATCGCGAAATTCGACATCCAGTCCCTGATCTTCGGCAATCGCGCGCATCGCGTCGATGGCGATCCCCTTGAATTCGCCCTCTTCCACATAGGCCCAAGGCGGGAACGAGGCTTCGACCCCGGCGACATAGGCATCCTGGGCCTGCGCCATACTGGTCGAAACGAGGCCCGCCGTGACGGCGGCAATCAAGTAACGAGGCATCATGGTTTTTCTCCCTGTTAATTTTTGCTGAATAGGGCGAAACAACCATGCCCCCGCCGAGAGTTCAACCATTTGATCAAAAAATCTGAAAACGGCCTAGCCACCTCAAGAGGTGGCGGCCTCCACCTCGCGGTTGCTGGCCATCCAGTCGCGGGCGCCCTCAAGCACGGCATCATACACGGCACGGCCAGCGGCCTCGCCGATTTCGGTATGCAACCCGGCATAACGCTGCCCCCCACGCGGTGCCGCGACCGCCACGCAATCGGTGCCAGTGCCCGTGGCAATCCCGACAGGAAGCCGCAACCGCGCATCCATCACCGCCGCGGTCCGCGCCTGTACGACAATGCTCATGCTTTCCAGCAAGGCCGCCTCGGTCATCGGGGCATCCAGATGCAGCGCCACGTTGATCGTGCCCCAATCCTTGCCGGTCCGGTCAACCCTGTGGCCAATCCGCTCGGCGTTGGAAAACCCGACCGTTGCCACGGCATGAGCGGCAACATCCCCTGCCCGCACGCGACGTTCGGTGAAAAACCGGATGTCCCGCGAGGTCAGGAAGGTCACGGCATCGGTCGCCCCGCGCTCGTGCAACTCGGCGTTCAGCCAGCCGTCCACATCCAGATCGGCGGGCAGATCAGCGTTGCGCACCTCGCGCCACAGGATGCGCCGCGCCTCGACAAGCCCCGGACGGTTCACCGCCCAACTCAGCACCGGCATTTCCCGGCCCAGATCAAACGTAAGCCATGGCCGATCCAAGGCCACCGCGCTCATCGGATCACCTCCAGCGGTTGATATACCGGGCCCTTGTCGGTCTGCCCGAACCATGCGGAAATGCCGAAGACCCGCGCAAGGCGGTCAGGGGTCAGAACCTCCTCGGGCGGACCATCGGCGACAAGCCCGCCATCGCCCAGAAGCAACAGGCGCGAACAATGCCGCACCGCCAGCCCCAGATCATGCAACGACACAAGCGAGGATTTCCCCTGCGCTGCCAAGGCGGCAAAGGTCTCCATGGTCGCGATCTGATGCGCCGGGTCCAATCCGGCAATGGGTTCATCCGCCAACAAAAGCGGCGTGTCCTGCGCCAGGGCCCGCGCGATCAACACCCGGGCCTGCTCCCCCCCTGACAGGTAGGTGGCCGACCGTTGCCGCATCCCGGTCAACTCCATCTGCTCAAGGGCCGCATCCACTTTCGCATGGTCCTCTGCCTTGGCCTGTTGCAACGAGGACAGATAAGGCGTCCGGCCCAGCATCACCACGGTTTCCACGGTCACCGGCCATGCGATTTCGCGAGCCTGCGGCATCCATGCCGCCTGTTGCGCGCGCTCGCCCTCGGAACAGGCCGCCAGCGAGCTGTGCCCCTCGAAGGGCAAAAGCCCAAGCGCGGCCCGCATCAACGTGGTCTTGCCCGCCCCATTGGGGCCGATCAGGCCAACGAACTCACCCTCGCCGATGCTGAAGCTCACATCGCGGAATATATCCCGCCCCCGCAGGCGGACGGCAAAATCCGTCAGGTTCAAACGTGTCAAATCCGCTCCCTCCGCAGCTTCAGGATGAGATGCAGGAACAAGGGCGCCCCCACAAGCGCCGTCAGCACCCCCAGCTTCAGATCCCGCGTCGGCAAAACGACCCGCACGGCAATATCGGCGGCCAAGACCATCGCCGCCCCGCCAAGCGCCGAAGCCCACAGAAGCCGCGAGGGATGCGCCCCCACCAGCGGGCGCAGGATATGCGGCACCACGAGCCCGACGAAGCCGATGGCCCCCGCCACCGCCGTGCCCGCCCCCACGACACAGGCCGTGCCAAGGATCAGGTGCAACCGAAGGCGCTCAACCCGGATGCCCATGGCCTGTGCTGCATCCTCGCCCAGCGTCAGGGCATCCAGCCCCCGGCCCAGCCGCCCCAGCAGCACCCAGCCCACCATCATGAAGGGTAAGGCCAGCCAGACATGCTTCATCGACCGATCCGCCAGTGATCCCATCATCCAGAACACCACCTCGCTTGCCGCAAAGGGGTTGGGCGACAGGTTCAGCACCAGTGACGTCAGCGCCGCCGCGAGGGCGGAGACCGCAATCCCGGCAAGGATCAGGGTCAGCGAACTGCCCCGCGGACCGGCCAGCACCATGACAAGCAATACGGCAATCAACGCCCCGAGCAAGGCCGCAAGCGGCAAGCCCAGCGCGAAGGAGGCCGCAAGCCCCGTTTGCAAGGCAATCACCGCGCCCAAGGCCGCCGATCCCGACACGCCGATCAGCCCCGGCTCGGCCAGCGGGTTGCGCAGATAGCCCTGCATCGCCGCCCCCGACAGCCCCAGACTGGCCCCGATCATCACCGCCAGAACGGCCCGGGGCAGGCGTATTTCACGCATGACAAGCGCCAAGGGCCCATCGCCCCCGTGGACCAGCGCCGCCATGCTTTCGGCCACGCCAAGATTGGCCGGTCCTGTCAGCATCGACACCACGAACAACCCGCCGACGAGCAGGATCAAGGCCACGGCCAGACGGGTCATTGCGCGCCTCCCGTCAGCTTGTCACGCTCCGCTGCAAGCGCATCGATCGCGCGCAGGACATAGGGCGTGCCACAAACCCAATCCTGATCCGTCATCGCCGCCGTGCCCCGGCCCTCCCGCATGGCCCGCACGACCGGATGGTCCAGAATGGCCTCGGATCGCGAGGCCCCGGGATAGGATTCGGCGGTGATCACGATTTCGGGGTCGGTCACTGCCAAGACTTCCAGCGGCAGTTTCCGCCCGGCGGCGTATCCCGTTTCCTCCGCCGAATTGGCAAACCCCGCCGCCAGCAAAATCTGCCCGGCAAGCGTGCTGTCCCCCGAGGTATAGCCATTGGCATGGTAAAGGATCGCCCGCGGGCGCCGCTCTACCTCGGTGGTCAACCGCGCCAGCCGTGCATCGAAATCCCTGACCACCTGCCGCGCGGCCCCTTGCCGGTGCAGGACCTCCCCCATACGGGTGATCCGTGCCCTGACATCCTCCATGGTATTCGACGGCGCGAATTCCGCCACCGGGATGCTCAACCGACGCAGCATCTCGACCGTCGCACGCGGCGTAAAGGCACCGGCAAGCACAAGGTCGGGCTGCAACAGGTAAATCTCTTCGGCCAGCCCGTAGTTGATCACATAGCGATCCGCCTCTTGCGCCATGGCCGAAACGCGCCTGTCCTGCGCGATATGACTGACCGACAAAAGCTGCCCCTCTTCGGCCAGAAGCATCGCCAGTTGGTCGGTACACAGGTTGATCGAAACGACACGCCCGGGCGCGGCCTCCCCCGCGTTCACAGCCCCGCCGAAAAGCAGGGCCGCCACGAGATATGCGAACACCCGGCGCATGATTCAGACTACCACTCGGCGCTGAGTCCGACAAAGGCCTCGCGACCATTGCCGTAGTAGCCCCAAGCCTCCTGATAGGTCTCATCCGTCAGGTTCGTGATCCGAGCGTTCAGCACGACCCCATCCGAGATCATGTAATCGGCTGACAGGTCCACCGTGGTGAAGGATGGCAGTTCGGCCAAGGGCGCAGGGGTGGCAAAGCCGCTGCCAGCAAAGAACTGCTGCGCGACCGACCCCGAGACATGCCGCAGGCCAAGGCCCACGGTGCCACGGCCACCAAAGGCATCGGCAATGGCCGACAGCGTGACCTCGTGTTCAGGCCGCCCTTGCAGCCGCGCCCCCGTGGAGTCGCGCGCATCCAGATAAGTATACCCTCCGGTCAGCGACAGGCCCGCCACCGGCTCGATCGAGGCCTCGATCTCGATCCCGTCGATCTTGCTGGTTCCGGGCAGGTTCACGGATGTCATGCCACTTCCGGCAATCGTATCGGTGACCTCCGACCAAAAGGCCGTCACACTCAGCATCCCCATGCCACCAAGGCCCACATCCGCGCCCAACTCGATCGCCTGGCTTTCCTCGGGCTTCAGGTTGGGATTGCCCGAATAGCTGCCGGGAACGAAGCCATAAAGCTCGGTCATGGTCGGGTTGACGACAGCACTGCCAATCGCCCCGCGCAAGCGGACATCGGTTTCGGGCAGTTGATAGGACAGGGATGCATTCCACGTCGTCGCATCCTTGAAAACATCGTTGAAGTCATGACGCAGGCCAAGTTGCAGGTCAAACCCGCGGCCCAACGCGGCGCGATACTCCGTCGCCAGCGACTGGGTCTCGCGGGTGTAGCTTCCGCCGGGGTTGAAACTGGACGCATAGGTCAGTTCCTGCGCCTCGGCGACAAAGTTCAAACGGTGGTTCGTCGCCGCAAGCGACGCCCCGTCCAGCGCCAAACTACCAGTATACTGAAGGCTGACATCCGTTCCCTTGCTATTGAAATCCGCGAAATACAGGCTGTCGCGCGACACTTCCCTGACGTCCGACCCCGAAAGGCTGACCCGGTGCTTCACGCGTTCGTCCTCGTCGCCCACCTCGACCCAGAGCGACCCGAGGGTCACGTCGCGCTCACCATTCTGCGGGCTTTCCACCTGGTAAAACAGCGGCGAGGCAAGCGGCGGCGCGAAAAATGGCTTGGTGTCCTCGCTGTCGTAATCCTGCTGCTCGTTGCGAAAGGTAAAGCCCGCGGTCACGCCATCGGTCACCTCGTAGCGACCGGACAGGTCAATCGTCAGGCTTTCAAGGCCCTCGGTATCGCCCCCGTCATAGCGCGAGCCATCCTCGCCATCCGTCTTGTTGCGCGTAACGGCAAAGCTCAGATCGCCACGTTGCCCCTGCTGGCGGATGAAAAGGTTGGAATTCAGCGTCTTGTTCGACCCGACCTCGACACTCCCGCCATAAGACGTGCCGGGCGCGTCGGCCCGTTTCGTGGTGATCGAGATCACCCCGGTCATCGCGTTGCTGCCGTAAAGCGCCGATTGCGGGCCGCGCAAAACCTCGATCCGCTCGATGTTCTGAACGGCGATCCCCCGGAACGGCACCGTGCCACCATTCACGTTGGTCATATCGACACCATCCACCAGCAATACGAAGTGGTTGCTGTCCCCGCCCCGGATGCTTGCCGTGGTATAGGATGCGCCGGTCGAGGTGACCGAAACACCCGGAAGCTGCCGCAGGGCGTTCTGCACCGTCTTGATCCCGCGTGCCTCGATGTCCTCGGACGTCAGCACCGAGACCGACCGGCCATAGTTCTCAGATTCGATCGGGGTCAGCCCCCCCGATATGATGATCGACCCAAGGTCCATCACCTCCTCTGCCGAGGCCGCTTGAGTTAATATGACGGTCGATGCGCAAAGCCCCGCCACGATTGTACGTGTCATGTTCTGTCCCCTCCATCCCGCGCCGCAGCGCGAAAACCTTTTGATGTCTGAGGAGGTCACACCCTCCCGCAAACGGTGAAATTGCCACCACTACGGAAGGTCCGTTGCCCATGACGCGCCCCGCGTCCGGACAGGGTGATCACTTCGGTAGGTCTCCTGACTTGCGGGTCGAGGCTTGGCCGGGTCTTCCCACCATGCTGTCCGGCATGGCAGTGACATTGGTCCGGCTTCACTCACCGCCTACAGTTGCGGGGGCAGTCACGGAATTGGCGTTCAAAGATGACACCGCACCGTGTTCCCTATTATCCGAACGGCGTACCGCCCGGACCGAAGCGACTCGGCTCGTAGCGCAAGATGATGGTTCTGGAAAGGATGAATTGCGCTTACACCCAAGGCCCACCCAAGGCGGTGCCGATCAGCCACAAATCTCACGGAGGATACGGGCATAACCCGAGGCGCATCCAGACCTCGGGCTATCAGGAACAGAGGCCGGGGCCACTGCCCCGGCGCACGGTTTCAGAAGGCTTTCGTCAGTGAAACCTTGAAGGTCCGCCCGGGGGCCTTGCGGCTGGGCGATGACAGGTGGCTGACGTAATCCTCGTCCAACAGGTTCTCGATCCCGAAACGCACCTCGGTTTCCGTCAACCAGTCATGCTTGGGCCGCCACGTGGCGCGCAGGTTATGCACCGTGCTGTCGGGCAGGCCCGCGCCCAGCGCATCGCGCTTGTCCGTCGTGTGAACGACTTCCCAGCTCAGATCGAGATGATCGTTCCACTTCTTGCCAAGGGTCAACTGCACCCGGTCCGCCGGGCTGTTGCGCCATGTCGCCGAGGCCCCGGACGGGGCATATTCCGTCCCCTCGCCCAAGTGCCCGGCCAGATCGGCGTAAAACCCATTCGCCAAACCGTATGAGGCCTCAAGCTCGATCCCCTCGGATGTCACACCATCAAGATCGGTCCCTGTCGACCCGGCCACGGTATAGCTGGTAATGTCCCACAGCTTTGTCTGATACAGATTGCCACGCATCGTGAGGCTGTCACCCGGTGCGAATACACCCGTCCCGCTGTATTCCGCCCCGACTTCGAAGGTGTGCGATTTTTCGGTCATCGCCAAACGCCGCTGCGAGGTGCCCGAGGCCGAAAGATCGTCGATAAGCGGCAGGCCCTCGGTATAGGCCCCGCTGCCGAAGACCGACAGGCCATTGCCGAAATCATAGGCCACCGCCAGCCCCCCCATCAAAGCATCCGAGTCATAGCTGTCAGGCACCCCCGCCAATGGAACGGCACTTTCGATACGGGAATTTTCATAGCGCAGCGCGGGGGTCACGGTGAATTGCCCGATGGTCATTTCATCGACCATGAAGACCGCGAAACGCCGGTCGGTCCCGCCCGGCGCACTGGCGGCATTGAGCCGGTCCTTGCGAATACCCTCGACCCCGGCCAGCATGTCATGCGCAACGCGCCCGCTATCAAACAGCGCCCGGTTGGAAATGGTCAACTTGGTCGTTTCATACCGGTTGTCGGCACAGATCACGCCAAAAAACGGATCGGCGCAAAAGGCCGCAACGGACATCCCGCCCTGAAACGGCGAACTGCCGTCGATATAGTCGGTATCGATTTTCTGATCGGCATAAGACAGGTTGGCGCGCAGGTCGATCAGGTCATTCGCTGGGTTGAACCGATACTCAAGCGAGGTTTGCTTGGTATCGGTCAGGCGATCCACCCGGCCGAAATTCCCCGCTGTCGTCTGGAACTGGTCATAGGGCACGTCCTTGTCGTCGGCCTCGGTCTGCGAATGGCTGAATGTCAGCGAATAGGCATCGTCCTGTCCGAAGGTGAACTTTCCCTTGGCCAGGAAAGACGGGGTTTCAAACGAACTGTTTCCGATGGTCGTCCCGTCACCGGCTTTCAGATCCCCCTGTTCCCGCCAGCTGTAGTTGAGCAGGAACTCGGCCCCCTCCACCGGCATCCAGGCAAGGTTCGTGGAACTGACCCAGCCATCCCCGTTCGAACTATATTCGAACGTCTGCGATCCACCGAACCCCGGCACACCGCCGGTAAAATCGCTGGCATTCTTGGTCTCCAGCTTCACGACACCGCCGACAATCCCCGACCCATAGGCAAAACTGCCAATGGTGCCGCGGATCACTTCAACATTCTTGTAAAGCAGCGGATCGGTGAAAAGCTGCGTCCCGATACGATAGAGTTCCTCCGACCCGAGACTCGCCCCGTCGATCTGAATCGCGATCTTCTGATCCGAGCCATAGGTTGTATTCGCCCCGAAACCACGGATGTTGATCCCCGAGCCTTGCGGCGTCGTCCCATTGACCAGCGTCACACCGGGGACCGAATCGATCACCTGCGCCACCGTACTGGCTTGTCGGTCTTGGATTTCTTCTTCGCCGACCACGGTCCGCGGCAGGGCCGTGCCAAAGGTCAGGTCCCGCTTTCCGCCGGTCAAAACCAGCGTTCCAAGGAAACCCGGGTCGTCCTGCGCACTCACTGGCACGGCCAGTGACAGGCAGACAAGCGCGGTTGTTCCGCGCATCACAGAGGTAAGCATTTGCGCCATCCTTTTGTATGTTCAGGCCGTAGCTTGCAAAAGGCTGGCGCGGCAATTTCATGATTTGGCGATGAATCTTATCGCAACGGGTTGCAGCGTTAATCGTATCAGACTAAAACAGTCAAGTAATTTACGAAAGCCACGCACCGGATCGTTTCGGGCGCAGCCATCGGACCGCTTCAACCTCCGAGGATGCCCCATGACCGAGCGCCCAACGCCATCACCTGACACCATTCGCGCCTTCCTTGCCGAAACCCCCAAACTGCGCGCCCGTGACGCTGCCGGGAAGCTCGGCATTGCCGAGGCTCAACTCGTGGCCGCCCAGATCGGGCATGGGGCCACACGTATCGCCGCCCACCCCGACCGCATCATTCCCGCCGCCGAACAGCTGGGCGAGGTGATGGCCCTGACCCGCGTTGGCGATTGCGTACACGAGAAAACAGGCGAATACGGCAACTATCACCCCGGCCAACACGCCGCGATGACCCTGACGGAACAGATCGACCTGCGCATTTTCCCGTCGCACTGGGTCCATGCCTATGCCGTCGAAACCGAGTCCGAGCAGGGCCTGCGTCGCTCGCTGCAAATCTTCGATGCGGCGGGCGACGCGGTGCACAAGATTCACCTGCGAGAGGCCTCGCGACATGCGGCATGGGCACAGGTGGTCGCCGACCTGGCCGAGGCCGATCAATCCGAGGGTCAAACGGTCGAGCCGCGCAAACCCACCGAGGCCCCGAAATCGCGCCCCGACAAGGCGGATGCCCTGCGCGACGAGTGGACCAAGCTGACCGACACGCACCAGTTCCTGCGCCTGTGTTCCAAGCTCAGGATGAACCGCCTCGGCGCCTATCGGATCGCGGGGGAGCCATTCGTACGCCAGCTTGACCCGACTGCGGCGGATGCGATGCTCCATGCCGTGCGCGATGCCGGGATCGAGGTGATGATCTTCGTCGGCAATCGCGGCTGCATCCAGATCCACAACGGCCCCGTTCATACCCTGCGCCCGATGGGCCCCTGGCAGAACGTCATGGACCCGGGCTTCAACCTGCACCTGCGCCTCGATACCGTGGCCGAGGTCTGGGCCGTCGAAAAACCCACGCAACGCGGCCCGGCCATCTCGGTCGAAGCCTTCGACGCCGAGGGCGGGTTGATCTTCCAGACCTTTGGCCTTGGCAAGGAAGGCCGGGATTCGCGCCCCGCTTGGGGCAAGCTGGTTGCGGCGCTGCCCTCCCTCGCGGCGGTCCCCGCCTGAAACCACACCCTTGATCCCCCCTGCACCTGCCCCGGGCTGACCGTAGAGGCAAGGCGCGGACCGAAGGAGATTCAACCATGTTTGGGAAATTGAAAACCTGTGGTGGGCGTGGTGGCTTTGCCGCCATCTGGACCTCGATGATCGGGGCCTGCCTTGCCATCGCCGTCAGCGCCGAACAATCGGCACAGCCCGCCAACCCACATGCCGATGTGCTTTCCATCGGCGGTTCGGTCACCGAAATCGTCGCGACCCTTGGTCAGGGGCACCGCCTGAAAGCGCGGGATACGACCTCAAGCTATCCTCCCGAGGTGACCAACCTGCCGGACGTGGGCTACATGCGGGCCCTTTCGCCCGAGGGGGTGCTCTCGGTCGGCCCGTCCCTGATCCTGTCCGAAGAAGGCGCAGGCCCGCCCGAAGCACTCGACGTGATCCGAGCGGCGGATGTGGCGTTCGTCGAGGTGCCCAATGCCCTGACCACCAAAGGCATCCAGCGCAAGATCAGGATCATCGGCAAGGCGCTTGATGTGCCCACCCGCGCCAAGGCCCTCTCCGCCAGGGTCGGACGCGAGATGACCAAGGCCATTCAGGACAGCACCCGCCCCGAGGGTGACAAGAAACGCGTGCTTTTCATGCTGTCCACCCAAGGCGGCAAAATCAACGCCAGCGGCACCGGCACGGCGGCGGATGCGCTCATTCGCATGGCGGGCGGCGTCAACGCGATCACCGATTTCCCCGGCTACAAGCAGATCACCGACGAGGCCGTCGGCATGGCCGCGCCGGATGTGATCCTGATGATGGACCGGGGCGGCGACCATGGGATGGCCGATGACGAATTGTTCGACATGCCCGCGATCAAACTGACACCCGCCGCCCAGAACCGCGCGGTTCTGCGCATCGACGGGTTGCTGATGCTGGGCTTCGGCCCCCGCACAGCCAAGGCCGTGCGCGACCTGAACCACGCTCTTTACAACGAAGGGGCCTGAACCTTGTCCGCAATCACTGACATCGCCCCAGCGGCCACCGACAGGCTCAGCCGCGCGCGTGCCCTGCACTGGGCACTGGCCGCCGCACTGCTCCTGACCGCCGCGATCAGCCTGCAAGTCGGCGCGACCGGGGTCACCCTGTCGGCCATGCTGGGCAAACTGGCTCAGGGCGAGACCCTGACCCAGATGGAGCGCGTGGTGCTTTGGGACATCCGCCTGCCCCGTCTGGCCATGGGCCTGCTGGTGGGGGCCGCGCTGGCCGTTTCGGGGGCCGCGATGCAGGGGTTGTTTCGCAATCCGCTGGCCGATCCGGGAATCGTCGGCGTCGGCGCGGGGGCCGGCCTGGGCGCGATCCTCGCCATCGTGCTGGGCGCCCTGCTGCCCGCGTGGCTGATCGACCTGACCGGCAACCAACTGACGCCCGTCGCGGCCTTCCTCGGCGGTTGGGGGTCCACCCTCCTGCTCTATCGCGTTTCTACCCGCCACGGCCGGACCTCCGTCGCGACCATGCTGCTGGCCGGGATCGCGCTTGGCGCACTGGCAGGCGCGCTTTCGGGCATCCTTGTCTATATCGCCGACGACCGGCAGTTGCGCGACCTGACCTTCTGGGGGCTCGGGTCGCTGGCCGGGGCAAGCTGGGCCAAGGTCCTGGCGGCGGGGCCGATGATCCTGCTGGCCGTCATCACATCCCTGACGCTGGGCCGCGGCCTCAACGGGCTGGCCCTGGGCGAGGCGACGGCGGCCCATATCGGCATCGACGTGCAGCGCATGAAATCCATCGCCATTCTGGCCGTCGCCGCCGCCACCGGCGCGGCTGTCGCGGTTTCGGGCGGGATCGGCTTCATCGGCATCGTGGTGCCGCACCTGCTGCGGCTGGCCTCCGGCCCGGATCACCGGCCCCTTATTCTCAATTCCGCCTTGCTGGGCGCGATCCTGCTGGTTCTTGCCGACGTGATCGCACGGGTCATCATCGCCCCCGCCGAATTGCCCATCGGCATCGTCACCGCCGTTCTGGGCGCGCCGGTCTTCCTGTGGATTCTGCTCAAACGCCGGGGGCTGGTCGAGCTATGACAGTCCGCGCCGATCACATCCATGTCGCCTATGGCCAACATCAGGCCCTGCGCAACGTCAGCCTGACCGCCACCCCCGGCGAGGTCACCGCCATCGTCGGCCCCAACGGCTCGGGTAAATCCACCCTTCTCGGTGCGATGACGGCCTCCCTGCCCTA
Source organism: Roseovarius bejariae (assembly GCF_009669325.1). Lineage (NCBI taxonomy): Bacteria > Pseudomonadati > Pseudomonadota > Alphaproteobacteria > Rhodobacterales > Roseobacteraceae > Roseovarius > Roseovarius bejariae. Next base: position 84,175 of record NZ_SZWE01000002.1, on the reverse strand, counting down.
CAGGGGCCGCGTCGCCCTCAATGGCCGTGACATCGCGACGCTGAAGCCATGGGACCTCGCCGCACAACGCGCCGTCCTGCCACAGGCCTCGCGCCTCGCCTTTCCCTTCACGGTGCTCGAGGTCGTCCACATCGGCCTGCAAGCGGGCACCGCCGGGGACCGCCGCGAGGTGCCCATGCAGGCCCTCGCCCGTGTCGGCCTGGCCTCTTATGCCGGGCGCAACTTCCAGGACCTCTCGGGCGGCGAGGCACAGCGCGTCATGCTGGCCCGCGTTCTGGCGCAGGTCTGGCGCCCCGTCGAAGATGGGCAGCCACGCTGGCTCCTGCTGGATGAACCCGTGTCCAGCCTCGACATCGCCCATCAATTGCAGGTCATGCAGATCGCCCGCGATTTCGCGCAGGGCGGCGGCGGCGTCATCGCCGTGATGCACGATCTCAACCTGACCGCCCTCTACGCCGATCGCGTCGCGGTTCTGTCCGCCGGGCAATGCCTCGCCTTCGGTACCCCGCCCGAGGTCCTCACCGACGACACCCTGTCACGGGCCTACGGCTGCACCCTGCGGGTCTCCGCACCGCCGCCCGTGGGCATCCCCTTCATCCTGCCCCACGCGGCAACCGCCTGAACCGGAGAACACCATGCGCCTGACCGCCTTGCTGCTTTGCCTCGCCAGCCCCGCCCTTGCCGGGCCGCAGGCCGAGATCGTCATTCTGGGCGAGGTCCACGACAACGCCAATGCCCACCGTGGACAGGCCCGCGCCCTGCGCGACCTCGCCCCCACCGCCGTCGTCTTCGAAATGCTCACCGCCGAGGATGCACAACAGGCCACGGCCAACCCCGGCCTGCTCCCCACGATCTGGCAAGACAGTGACTGGCCCGACTACTCACTCTACAAGCCGATCTTCGACGCCCTCGGCACGGCAAGGATCATCGGCGCCGCCGCCCCGCGCGACACCATCCGCACAGCCTATACCGAAGGCCCCGCCGCCCTCTTTGGCGCGCAGGCCCCGCGCTATGGGCTGGACAAGGCCCTGCCCGAAGATCAACAAGCAACGCGCGAAAACCTCCAGTTCGACGCCCACTGCAAGGCCATGCCGCACGACATGATGGCCGGACTGGTCGCCGTGCAACGCTACCGCGATGCCGTCTTCGCCCGGGCTGCACTCAATGCACTGGACACCTACGGCCCGCCCGTCGCCGTCATCGCCGGTAACGGCCATGCCCGCACCGACTGGGGCATACCGGCCCTGATCGCACAGGCCGCCCCCGGGGTCACGACCCACTCCACAGGCTTTGTCGAGGCCGCCACCGACATGCCCTTCGACACCCTGCATATCGTGCCGCAAGCCAAGCGTGACGATCCCTGCGAAACCCTAGAAACCAACTAGCCTGCACCCATGGTGGATTATACTTGACTGTTTTAGTATGTTTTAAGTATCCAAGGGGCAGACCCCCAATTCAACAAACCGGAATCCACTCCGACACGCTCGTCCCAGCCACCGCACACGGCAGCCCGGATGTCATCAGAAAGGAGATCGACGTGACGACACCCGAGCCCACAAGCCATCCGCAAAAACAAACCACAACAACGACCACATGGCGCGAGTTCATGCAATCACAGATGGACCATGCCCAAACCGACGGCCTCATGCTGGAAACCCTGATCGACCGGCAACGCGGCTCCCCCCTTCCCGACGGAGCCGGGACATGAGCCTCATGCAAAAACTGACCCCGCCCCACACACGCGACAGCACCGACCAAACCGCGACGTATGACGCCCGCACACTGATCGGTGACGGCGTGAAGGCCGAAATCGTGCTCGACGGTCAAACCTACACCCTGCGCATCACCTGCGCGGGCAAGCTCATCCTGACCAAATGACCGGCCTCGCGGACCATACCGGCGCCGCCGTGGTCGGTCGGCTCACAGATCTGCCGCCGTGGGAGGCCGACCTGATCCTGTCGATGCGCCTTTGGATGCAAAGCCCCGAAGGTCAGGCCGAAGTCTGGAACGGCTTTGCGCGCTGCTTCGGTCCGGTCGAGGGACGCGCAGAGATGCAGCAGTTCGAATCCCTGTTGCGCAACCTGTGCCACAATGCCCGCCGTCCTCTCGTGCGCCATGCTCTCGGCTGTACCTGCATCGGCACCGACGAGGCCGTCTTGCGGATGCTCGTCCGCGAGGCCGCGCGCGGCGATCTGGCCGAGGCCACCATGATCGCCAGCCTTCTGGTTCCCGCCGGACAAGCCGAACAGGTCGCCCTCATATCCGCAAGGGTCGGTCGCGCGATGCAGCGAATGTCACGTCACATGCCACAGTCAACGCAACGCCCCGCCCATAGCGCAAACCGCCGCCTGCACTGACCCGGGCCACAACCGGCCCAAAACATAGTGATTTTATCAGGTATTGAAACGAAAGGTGCCCGATGATAAAGCCTTCACATCCGGCAGAGACACAGCGCCTTGCCAGTCGATCAACTGAACATCGGAGGCCGGGGCCATGACCATGTTCCCAAATCGCTTCGTCGCCGCCTGTCTGGGGGCCATCCTGCTCACCGGGCCGGCTATGGCAGAGACAGTGCAAGGCGCGCATGTGTCCATCGAACTCAATGCCCTGGACCCTGCCGATGGCGCTTGCCAAATCAGTTTCCTTGTTCAGAACGGCCACCCCTTCGACATCGAGCAAGCGGTTTACGAGGCCGTGCTGTTCGATACCGAGGGCCGGGTTGACCGCCTGACCCTCTTCGATTTCGGCACCCTGCCCGCCGCCCGGCCCCGCGTGCGGCAATTCGTGGTGCCCGGCCTCGCCTGTGCATCGCTGGGGCGGCTCTTGATCAACGGGGCCGAGACCTGCTCGGGCCCCGAGGTCACCGAGGCCGCCTGCACCAAGGATCTTGACCTGCAAAGCCGCACGGATGTGGAGATTATCGGATGATCTCGACACTCCAAAACGCACTTCTGCGCATCGTCGATCTTGGCGGCCCCGTGGTTCTGCTCCTCGGGGCGATCTCCGTTCTGGTCTTCGCGGTCGTGCTCTACAAGCTCTGGCAATTCAGCACTTCGGGCGTGGGCCGCCACAAGGCCCTGCAAGACGCAGTCGCCGCATGGGACAATGGCGACCACTGCGGCGCCCGCCGACACCTCGGGCAATCGCGCAGCTACCTGCGCCCGGTCATCACCATGGCGCTCGACGGACAAACCGATGCCGCGCGTCTGGATGCCGAGGCCGAAACCCGGTTCGCCAAGCTGGAAAGCGGGTTCCGCCTGCTGGATTCCGTGGCGCAACTGGCCCCGCTTCTGGGGTTGTTCGGCACCGTTCTGGGCATGATCTCGGCCTTCCAAGCCCTGCAAGAAGCCGGAACACAGGTTGATCCGTCGATCCTTGCCGGCGGCATCTGGGTGGCGCTGCTGACCACCGCCGTCGGGCTGGCCGTCGCCATGCCCACCGCCCTTGTCCTGAGCTGGTTCGAGGCCCGCATGGATGCCGACCGCGTCCTGGCGCAACGTGCACTGCGCACCATCCTTGCCCCCGATGGCAACAAGTCCGTACAGGCCGCTGAGACAGCCGCCCAATCGATCCATGCGTAGACTGCGCCGCAGACGCAGGCTTTCGATGACATCGCTGATCGATGTCATCTTCCTGTTGCTGCTCTTCTTCATGCTGTCCTCCACCTTCACCCGCTTTTCCGAGGTCGAACTGGCCGCGGCTGGCGCAGGCGGCGCGGACCGCCCGGAGGCGCCTGTTTTTCTGTCCCTCACCCCGGACAGCCTCCAACTGAACGGCAACACCGCGCACCTCGCCACCCTGCCCGACGCCTTGGTTCAATACCGCGCGGATGACGCCCCCCTGACCGTCCTCATCGCCCTGAAAGGCGCGGTGACCGCCCAACGCCTCACCGATGCTCTGGCCGCCCTGCGCGGCATCAAGGGCCTGCACGTCACGGTTCTGGAGTCGACATGAGGCGCGCGGCGGCAAAACAGGGGCGCGAACCCACCATCGCGCTGATCAACATCGTCTTCCTGATGCTGATCTTCTTTCTGGTGGCGGGCACCCTCGCCGTGCCGCTCGACCCCGATCTGTCCCTGGTCAAGACCACGGAACTCGAAGGCAACGCCCCCGCCGACGCGCTGGTCGTCCATGCCGATGGCCGCATGACACACCGGGGCACGCCAGTGGCCGATGCGACGGCTTTCTTCACCGCCCTGCCGCCAGAGGCGCGCGACAAGGTACGCCTCGTACCCGATCGCGATCTGCCGGCCAAAACCCTCGTCCGTCTTGGCCGCGCCCTGCGCACAGCCGGGGCCGGGCAGGTCGTCATCGTCACCGAACGGGGGCTGCCATGATCCGCTCCTCCGGTATCGCCAAGGCCGCGGCCCTGACGGTGGCCATCGTCGCCCATGGCGCCCTCGTCATGGGCCTCACCGCGACTGACACAACGGAAATCGAAGGCGCGGGCACCACCGCCGATGTCCGCCTCGGCAGCGCCTTCAAGGATCTGGCCGCTGGCACGCTACAGGCACAGACGCCCAGCGCGCAAAGCGCTCCGCCCGCCACAGCTGAGAAAATAACGCCTCAAAGGGCCGAGCCCGCCAAGACCCAAACCGCCAAAGCGGCCGCAAAAGCGCAAACACCGCAAGTCACACCCCCGGCGACGCCGAACGGCACACTTTCTGCCGCCCCGGCCAAAACCGAACCACCACAAAACCCCGAGCCCACAAAGCAGGCCAGCACTCCACGGCCGAACCAAGCCACCCCCGACACCCCCACCCAACGCATCGACGGGGCCGAACCGGAAACACCTGCCGTCACCCGCTCCCTCCGGCCCAAAACCCGAAGCGCCGCCTTCGAGGCCGCCCACAAACAGCGCCCCACGCCGGAACCCAAACGCAAACCCCAGAAAAAGACCGCCAAACCCAAGGCCAAACCCGCCGAACAGGGCAACGCCACCCGCAACGCCCGCGCCGGTGAGGCCACGGGCAAGACCAAGGCCACCGCCCGCCAAAGCGGCAGCGGCGGCAACCAAAAAGAAACCGGCAACGCCGCGGCCAGCAACTACCCCGGCCTGGTCATGCGCAAACTGTCACGCGCTGGCAAACCACGGGTCAATGCGCGCGGCGCCGCCGTCGTCGCCTTCTCGATCGGCGGCAACGGACGGCTTACCTCGGTCTCGCTGGCGCGCAGTTCCGGGTCGTCCTCGCTCGACCGCGCCGCCCTGCGCCTCGTCCAAAGGGCAGGCCCCTTCCCCAAACCACCGCGCGGGGCACAGCGCCGCTTCTCGATCCAGATCAAGGGCCGTTGATTCCACAATACCTGATTTTTTAAATCGGGTATTGAATTTCATGAGCATTTCAGTCAGGTATTCACGCGAAACCTCGCCATGCACAGCCGCATGGCGCTTGAATCCCATGCCAGCAGGAAGGAAACGACATGACCCGTATGCTCTTGGCCACAACCGCGCTCACCTGCGGACTCGCCGGGGCCGCACAGGCCCAGTCCGCCGCCGATGTGCTCGACACCTACGCCAACATCGCCGCCGCGAAATACGAGGACAGCCTGATCGCCGCCCGCGCCCTCGACACGGCCGTGACCACCCTCATCGAAGCCCCCTCGCCCGAGGCGCTTCAGGCCGCCCGCGCCGCATGGCTCGAATCCCGCGTTCCCTACCAGCAGACCGAGGTCTACCGTTTCGGCAATCCCATCGTCGACGACTGGGAAGGCAAGGTAAACGCATGGCCGCTGGACGAAGGCCTGATCGACTATGTCGACGGGGCCTACGGCGGGCCGACGGATGAAAACCAACTGGCCGCGCTCAACGTCATCGCCAACCCCGAATTCACCCTGTCCGGCGACACCATCGACGCCTCCGACATCACCCCGGCCCTTCTGGAAAACGAACTGCACGAGGCCGACGGGATCGAGGCCAATGTCGCCACCGGCTATCACGCCATCGAGTTCCTGCTCTGGGGGCAGGATCTCAACGGCCACGACGACGGCGCAGGCAACCGCCCCTGGACCGACTACGCACAGGGCACGGCCTGCACCAACGGCAACTGCGACCGCCGGGCCGACTACCTTGCCGCCGCGACGGAGCTGCTGGTCACCGATCTCGAATGGATGGCCAATGCCTGGGCCGAGGACGGCGAGGCCCGCACCGCGCTGCTGGATAACGAACAGGCCGGGCTTTCGGCGATCCTCACCGGCATGGGCTCGCTCTCCTACGGGGAGCAGGCCGGCGAACGGATGCGCCTCGGCCTGATGCTCAACGACCCCGAAGAAGAGCACGATTGTTTCTCGGACAACACGCACAACAGCCACTACTACGATGGCCTCGGCATCCAGAATGTTTACCTGGGCGAATACGTGCGCACCGACGGCACGGTCATCTCCGGCCCCTCGCTCAGCGATCTGGTGGCCGCCGAAAACCCCGGCCTCGACGCCGAGATGAAGGCAAAGCTGTCCGGCACCATGATGGCGCTTGGCCGGATCAAATCCGCCGCCGAGGCCGGGTTCGCCTATGACGAGATGCTGGCACGCGGCAACGATGCGGGCGAGGCCCTGATCATGGGCGGGGTCAACGGCCTGATCGACCAGACCCGCTCGATCGAACGCGTCGTGACCGAACTGAACCTCGATCAGATTGCCTTCGAAGGCTCCGACAGCCTCGATAACCCCTCCGCCGTCTTCCAATAAGACACCATGGGGAGGCGCCATCGCGCGCCTCCCGTCATGAGGCCGACATGCGCTCCATTTCCCGTTTCACCCTGCCGCTCGTCGCGGCCCTGTCCCTCACCTGCCCCGCCACGGCACAAGAGGACAACTCCGTGCCTTGGGCCGGGCTGAAAGACATCCACCTCAACGTGATCCCGCGCACCGGGGCCGAGCGCGACCGCATCGCCAAGGTCACCGCGCCGCCCACGGATTTCTCCGCGCCCTGGACCTTCGAGGAAAACAGCGGCGGCGCGCAAACCGTGCGCGCCCGGCAAACCGCCGATGCCTTCTCGCAACCCGCCGCCAACCTGTCTTTTGAACAGGAGCTTGATTTCAAGGTCGGCAACGGGATGTTCAAGCGCCTCTGGGTCTCGCCCCCGGCCTCGACCATCGCCTCAGATGGGCTCGGCCCGCTTTACAACGCGCGGTCCTGCCAACGCTGCCACCTCAAGGACGGGCGCGGCCATCCCCCCGAAGGCTCCGAAGACTCCGCCGTCTCCATGTTCCTCCGCGTTTCGATCCCGGCCTCCGACAGCGCCGAGATCGAAACCTACATCGCGGGCACACACCCCACGGCCCCCGACCCCACCTACGGCACCCAGATTCAGGACTTCAGCCTGCCCGGCCACGCCCCCGAGGCACGGATGCAGATCACCTACGACGAATTCGAGGTGCCCCTTTCGGGCGGCGAACACGCAACCCTGCGCCAACCAACCTACAAGGCCACCGACCTCGGCTATGGCCCGCTGCACCCCGGGGCCATGCTTTCCCCGCGCGTGGCCCCGCAGATGATCGGCATGGGCCTGCTTGAGTCGATCCCGGCGCAGGACATCCTCGCATGGGCCGACCCGCAGGACACCGACGGCGATGGCATTTCCGGCTCCCCGCAAATCGTTCTCTCCGACGTCTACGACCGGCCCATGCTGGGCCGCTTCGGCCACAAGGCGGGCAACCCGACAATTCTGGAACAAACCGCCAGCGCCTTCGCCGGGGACATCGGCATCTCGAACCCGATCCACACCGCAGGCGCGGGCGAATGCACCGATGCGCAAACCGATTGCACCGCCGCCCTGCACGGCGGCAACCCCAAGCAGGACGGGCTCGAGATCGACCAGACCGGCCTTGACCTCGTTACCTTCTACAGCCGCACACTGGGCGTGCCCGCCCGCCGCAACGTGGACGACCCGCAGGTGCTGCACGGGCGCGAAGTGTTCTTCGAGACCGGCTGCGTCGCCTGTCACCGCGCCAATTACGTGACCCACCGGCTGGAACAGGGCAACCCGGCCAGCTTCCAGCTGATCTGGCCCTATACCGACCTTCTGCTGCACGATATGGGGCCGGGCCTGGCCGACAACCGCCCCGAGGGCCGCGCCTCGGGGCGCGAATGGCGCACCGCCCCGCTCTGGGGCATCGGCCTGACCGAAACCGTCTCGGGCCACAGCTATTTCCTGCACGACGGTCGCGCCCGCTCGCTTCTCGAAGCCATCCTGTGGCACGGTGGCGAGGCACAAACGGCGCGGGATACCGTTGTGAACATGCCCCCCGACGACCGCACCGCCCTGATTCGCTACCTGGAGAGCCTATGAAATTTCTCGCCCCCCTCGCCGTAACATGCGCCCTCGCGACCACGGCCCTCGCAGGGGTCGATGACACGCTGGACCAATACATCCTGCCGGGTTTCGATAACTTCGCCAAAACCACCCAAGCACTCTCCACGCAGGCCACGAAAACCTGCCGCGCCAAGGCCCTGCGCCCGGCCTATCAGGCAACCTACGACGCATGGATGCCCGTGGCCGACCTGCGGCTCGGCCCCTCGGAAACCGGCGCGCTTTCCGTCGCCTTCTGGCCGGATTCGCGCGGCTTCACCGGGCGCACCCTGGCCCGCCTCATCGCCGAGAAAGACCCGGTGGCGCAAGATGCCGAAGCCTACGCCGAAGTGTCCATCGCCGCGCGTGGGCTTCTCGCCCTCGAACGGCTCCTCTTCGACCCGGACCTCGCGGATTACAGGCAAGGCAGCTATACCTGCACCCTCGTCACCACCATCGCCGCCGACCTCGACGCACAGGCCCACGCCCTCGCACGCGCATGGCGCAACAGCTACGCCGGCACCCTGCGCAGCGCCGGACAGCCCGGCAACAACACCTACCTGTCAGAGAACGAGGCCCTCCGCGCCCTCTATACCCAGATCCTCTCAAGCCTCGATTTCACCGCCAATCAACGCCTTGGCCGCCCCATGGGCAGCTTCGAACGCCCCCGTCCCGCCCGCGCCGAGGCGCGCCGGTCGGGCCGAAGCCTGCGCAACGCGGTGATGGCCGCCGAGGCCGCCCACGGCCTCGCCACGGCCCTCGCCGACTGGGACCTGCCAGAAACCGACGCGGCCATGGCAAAACTGCACGAGGCCGCCTCGCATATCTCCGACCCCGCCTTTCAGGACGTGACCGATCCACAGGCCCGCCTGCGCGTCGAGGTCCTGCAACAGGCCGTGCACAGCCTGAACGAGGCGATCCAGGTCGAAATCGGCGCCCGGCTCGGCATCGCGCCGGGGTTCAACTCGCAGGACGGGGACTGAAACCATGACAACACGCCGCGGTTTTCTCGCATCTCTTCTCGCCATGGGCGCGGCCCCGCGGCTCGGCTGGGCCGCCGTGGGCGACCCCTCCTACCTCGCCGCCGCCCGCGACCCCGATGGCACCTTCGCGCTCTACGGCCTCGATCGCAACGGCACGGTCACCTTCCGCGTTCCCCTGCCCGCCCGCGGCCACGCGGGCGCAGGCCACCCCCACCGCGCCGAGGCCGTCGCCTTCGCCCGCCGCCCCGGCACCTTCGCCCTTGTCATCGACTGTACCAGCGGCGCGGTCCTGCACCGTCTCTCGCCCCCCGATGGGCAGCATTTCAACGGCCACGGCGTCTTTGCCGAAAACGGCGCCCTGCTCGTGACCAGCGAACAGACGGGCGAGACCAGCGAGGGCCGGATCGGCCTTTGGGATGTCGAGGCGGGCTATACCCGCATCGGCGAGAGACCCACCGCAGGCCTCGGCCCGCACGACCTGCGCCTCATGCCCGACGGGCAAACCCTCGTCGTCGCCAATGGCGGCATCGCCACCGACCCAGCCGACCGCCGCAAGCTCAATATCCCGACGATGCGGCCCAACCTGACCTATCTGACCCTGGGCGGCGCGATCCTCGACCAAGTCGAACTTGATCCCGAGCTTTGGAAAAACTCCATCCGCCACCTCGCGGTGCGCGCCGATGGGCTGGTGGGCTTTGCCATGCAATGGCAGGGTGAAACCGGCACCGCCCCGCCCCTTCTGGGCCTGCACCGCCGGGGCAACGCCCCGGGTCTCGCCCCGGCCCCTCTGGCCGATGAACTGGCCATGCAGGATTATGCCGGCAGCATCGCCTTCAGCGGCCCGGGGGATGAACTCGCCATCACCTCGCCGCGCGGCGGTCGCCTGCACCGCTTTTCCGACAGCGGCGCCTTCCTCGGCCCGGTCTCTCGCCCGGATGTCTGCGGCCTCGCCCCCTTGACGGGCGGCTACCTCGCCAGCGACGGGCTGGGCGGCCTGCTCGCCATCAGCCCAGAGGGCACAACCGCCCTCAATCGCCTGCCCTGCGCCTGGGACAACCACATCGTCCTCCTCTGACGCGGGGCCCCGTGGCCACGACAAAGCCCGCCATGACAGCACAATATCATCGAATGTCAGGAAAGATTGGTGCGGTCGAGAAGACTCGAACTTCCACGGGTGTTACCCCACAGCGACCTCAACGCTGCGCGTCTACCAATTCCGCCACGACCGCACGTGATCAGGTAGGTGGGCGGCGTATACGCAAATCCTTTCACCTTGTGAAGGGCAAAACGCAGGGTTTTTGACCCAGTCGAAACTTTTTCCCCCTGCGCCCGCCTCCGGCACGTCGTTGCCACCTTCCCAAAGCCCCCGGTTCGGGTTAAAGCGCGGGCCATGGTTGAATGGATCACCTCCCCCGGGCTCACCGACTACGAAACAGCCGTCCAGCACATGGAAACCCGCGCCGCCGCCATCGCCGAGGGCCGCGCGGACGAGGCCATCTGGCTTCTCGAACACCCGCCGCTCTATACCGCGGGCACATCGGCCAACCCCGCCGACCTGACCGACCCCGATCGCTTCCCCGTCTACCCTTCCAAACGCGGCGGGCAATATACATATCACGGCCCGGGCCAACGGGTGATCTACGTCATGCTGGACCTCAACCAACGGGGCCGCGATATCCGCGCCTTCGTCAAACAGTTGGAAACATGGGTCATCGCCACGCTCGACCAGTTCAACGTCACGGGCGAGATTCGCGACGGCCGCGTCGGCGTCTGGGTGCGGCGCGACGACAAACCGCTCACCGCCACCGGCCAAACCCCCGAGGACAAGATCGCCGCCATCGGTATCCGCCTGCGCAAATGGGTCTCCTTCCACGGCATCTCGATCAACGTCGAACCCGACCTCGACCATTTCACCGGCATCGTCCCCTGCGGCATCTCCGAGCACGGCGTGACCAGCCTCGTCGACCTCGGCCTGCCGGTCACCATGGAAGATCTCGACGTCGCCCTCAAACGCACCTTCCCGGACAGCTTCCCAAGCTCCTGAAGCCCGCTTTTTCTTGGCCCCAATACCCCGGGGTAGGTTGAAAATCCCATTTTCAACCAAGGGGCAGCGCCCCTTTCCCGCGCACGCAGTGCGCTCAAATCTGCGCGGCGCAAGCCGCTCCTTTCGGCAATGCCAACAAATCCTGAGTCGCAGATGCGACAATTCACCCGAAAGTCGCGCTTGCGCATCGCGCTAGCATACGGTTCATTCGCGCCAACGCGCAGCAGTACAGGACCATCCGGTTCACTCCCACTATTCAAGAGGTTCACAATGAAAACGCTTCTGACCGCTTCCGCGACCCTTCTGGCCTTTGCGGCCCCCGTGCTTGCCGAAGGCGACGCCGCCAAGGGCGAAAAAGCCTTCCGTCAGTGCAAGGCCTGCCACAGCATTCAGGCCCCCGATGGCGAAACCATCGTCCGTGGCGGCCCCGTCGGCCCCAACCTCTATGGCGTGATCGGGCGCACCGCCGGGTCGGTCGAGGATTTCCGCTATTCCAAGGATCTCGCCGCCAAGGGCGAAGAGGGCCTCGTCTGGGACGAAGAAAACATCGTCGAATACATGACCGACCCGTCGAAATTCATCGGCGGACGCTCGAAAATGACCTTCAAACTGCGCAAAGGCGGCGAGGATCTGGCCGCCTACTTGGCGACTTTCTCGGAATAATCCATTTACCTCAATGGGTTAAAAGGGGGCCGACCCGGATCGGCCCCCTTTCTTTTGGCCACCCCCCGGCGCCGGGGGGTGCGACAAAATTATTTGATCTGTGTCAAACTCGTCCATTGCCCTGCCCCGTCCACCATTCTAAAACCTGAATAGATAGAGGGCACGCGATGACGGGATTCGTGTGTTCAAAGACCATCAGCAGGAGGCACACAATGGCAGACGCAGCCATTCACGGCCACGAGCACGAAGATCAGCGCGGGTTTTTCGCCCGTTGGTTCATGTCCACTAACCACAAGGACATCGGCCTTCTTTACCTGGTCACTTCGGCAATCGTCGGCCTGATTTCGGTTATCTTCACCGTTTACATGCGCATGGAGCTCATGGAGCCCGGCGTTCAATACATGTGCCTTGAAGGCGCACGTTTCACCGCGGCCGCGGCGGGCGAATGTACCCCCAACGGCCACCTCTGGAACGTCATGATCACCTACCACGGTGTCCTGATGATGTTCTTCGTGGTGATCCCGGCGCTCTTCGGCGGCTTCGGCAACTACTTCATGCCGCTGCAAATCGGCGCGCCCGACATGGCCTTCCCGCGGATGAACAACCTCAGCTTCTGGCTCTATGTGGCCGGGACATCGCTGGGCGTGGCCTCCCTGCTCAGCCCGGGTGGTAACGGTCAACTGGGCTCGGGGATCGGCTGGGTGCTGTATCCGCCACTGTCCACGACCGAGGCCGGCTTCTCCACCGACCTGGCGATCTTTGCCGTGCACGTCTCAGGCGCAAGCTCGATCCTCGGCGCGATCAACATGATCACCACCTTCCTGAACATGCGCGCCCCGGGGATGACGCTCTTCAAGGTGCCGCTCTTCGCATGGTCGATCTTTGTCACCGCATGGCTGATCCTTCTGTCCCTGCCCGTGCTGGCCGGGGCCATCACCATGCTGCTGATGGACCGTAACTTCGGGACCACCTTCTTCGATCCCGCAGGCGGCGGCGACCCGGTGCTGTACCAGCACATCCTGTGGTTCTTCGGCCACCCCGAGGTGTATATCATCATCCTGCCCGCCTTCGGCATCATCAGCCACGTGATCTCGACCTTCAGCCGCAAACCGATCTTCGGTTACCTGCCGATGGTCTGGGCGCTGATCGCCATCGGCTTCCTCGGCTTCGTCGTCTGGGCGCACCACATGTACACCGTGGGCATGTCCCTGACGCAGCAAAGCTACTTCATGCTGGCCACCATGGTCATCGCGGTGCCCACCGGCGTGAAGGTCTTCAGCTGGATCGCCACCATGTGGGGCGGCTCGATTGAGTTCCGCACGCCGATGCTCTGGGCCTTCGGGTTCCTGTTCCTCTTCACAGTGGGCGGCGTGACTGGCATCGTCCTGTCGCAGGCCGGTGTCGACCGTGCCTACCACGATACCTACTATGTCGTGGCGCACTTCCACTACGTGATGAGCCTCGGCGCCGTCTTCGGCATCTTCGCGGGGATCTACTTCTACTTCCCCAAGATGACCGGCAAGATGTACCCCGAATGGGCCGGCAAGCTGCACTTCTGGGCCATGTTCATCGGCGCCAACCTGACCTTCTTCCCCCAGCACTTCCTGGGCCGTCAGGGCATGCCGCGCCGCTACATCGACTACCCCGAGGCCTTCGCGGTCTGGAACTACTGGTCGTCGATCGGGGCCTTCATCAGCTTCGCCAGCTTCGTGTTCTTCTTCGGCGTGGTGTTCTACGCGCTGACCCGTGGCGCCCGCGTCACCGAGAACAACCCCTGGAACGAATACGCCGACACGCTGGAATGGACCCTGCCCAGCCCGCCGCCGGAGCATACGTTCGAGCAGCTTCCCAAACAGGAAGACTGGGACAAGCAACCGGCGCACTAAGCTTCGGCTAACCTAAAACCCACAAGCCCCGGAGATTCCTCCGGGGCTTGTTTCTTTTAACGTCCCGAGTGCCGCCATGTCCCCCTACACCCTCACCGCGATTGTAGTCTTCGCCACAGCGGCCCTAATGCACGCCAGGGGCGCACGCCCGCCCTGGCTTTTTGGTCTGGCCGGGCTCGGGTTTCTGGCCGCGGACGTGACGATGGACCTGATACCGGCCCTCCTTGATGAAAACCCGCAGCCCCTCCGCATCACATCCACCACCCGAAACGGCAGGCTGCACGATACATACTATGTGGCGTCACAGCTGAACTTCGCCCGCCCCGTCGGCACGCTCCTGCTGGCCGTCACCGCCTTTCTCGCCCTGCAACAGATACTCGGTGCGATGTACCTGCCCCGCCTGACCCGCTGGCTGTTCTGGCCATTCGCGGGCGGGCTGGCCCTCACCCCCATCGTGCAAACCCTGACGCTTGGGCAAATCCCCCGCCGCTACACCGAGGTCGCCGACCGCTTCAGCGCCGCGCATACCCTCGAAGTCACCCTCGCCTATATCACCTATGCCGCTGGCGGGCTCCTGCTGGCTCTTTTCCTCGGCTCCCTGCTCTGGCGGCTGAAAACCGCCCTCCACCGCGCCAAGTGACGCGCCACAGGGCTCAGCCGTCGCATTCACCCTTTCCCGTGCATGTGCCCCCATGCTACCCCGGCCCGCACCAGACGCAGGAAAGCCCATGTCCAACGAAATCCGCCTCGCCTTCGAACACCCCTCGGAACGCGCCGATGCCACCGCCCCCGACGGCCCGCTGGATCGTATCTCGGTCCGCGATCATATCGTCGAGGTCGAGATCGGCGCCTTTCAGGCCGAACGCGGCGTCACCCAGCGCGTCTGCTTCAACGTGGTGGTCGAGGTCCGGCCCATCACCGACCCGCTCGATGACGACGTGGATCGCATCCTCAGCTATGACAAGGTGACCGAGGCGATCGAGGCGGCCCTCGCCGAAGAACGCCTGAACCTGCTGGAAACCCTCGCCGACCGGATCGCCGAACTCATCCTCTGGGAGCCGCAGGCGGTGCGCACCTTCGTCCGTATCGAAAAGCTCGATCGCGGCCCCGGCGCGCTTGGCGTGGAAATCGTGCGCTCGGTCGAAGACCTCGCAACCAAGCCCGTCGCCCCCCTCGCCGACACCACACCGCATCCGCATGTCGTTTACCTGACGAACGCTGCAATCCAGTCACCGAACCTCGGCCCATGGCTCGATCAGCTTGAGGCCCGCGCCGAACCCGTGATCCTCTGCGTCGGCCACGCCGAGGCAGACAGCCCCAAGACCGGCCACAACATGACCCAACGCCGTGTCGATCTTCTGGCGCTGGAGCAAAACGCTTGGGTTCTGGCAGGGCGTGACGACCGCTGCGTCGTCGTCGGCACCCGGACCGAGTTGGACTGGGCCATGAAAAACGGCCAGATCAGCGTCTGGGCGCCCTCCAAGATCGTGCTCGATGCCGTCGATGGCCCGGAAACCGGCCCCGACGATCCCGTGGCGCTGGCCGCGTGGTTCGCGGGTCATATCGAGGCTTCCGACCTTCTCCTCATCGGGGAAACCCCGCCCCCGGCCTCGGCCCCCGTACCTGTCCTCATTCAGGACATCGCACAATCGGGCCTTTGATCGAACCGCCCCGGGCTTGACCCGGGGCCTCATGGCCCAATAAAGGGGCATCCCCTGCAAAGGACGCCCCGATGACCACCTATTACCGCCCCATCCCCCGCACCGACCAAACGCGCCCCGAAGGCGCGCTGCCTCTCGCCGGTGGCTGGACATGGTTCGACACGGTCGAAGTTCTCTATCGCGACGCGCCCTCCCGCCTCCTGCCCGCCACAGAGCTGCCGCAAGAGGCCCGCGACCGCCTCACCGCGCCCCGCGCCCCCATCGCGGGCCTCGCCTTCGACGCGCCGCACCTCATGGGCATCCTCAACGTCACCCCCGACAGCTTCTCGGACGGCGGGGAACACGATGACCTCCGGGCCGCGCTGGCCCACGCGGCGGACATGCAGGCCCAAGGGGCCACGATCATCGACGTGGGCGGCGAAAGCACCCGCCCCGGCGCCGAGGAAGTCGCGATTGACGAGGAAATCCGCCGCACCGCCCCGGTGATCGAAAGCATCCGCGCCGCCTCTGCCGTGCCGATCTCCATCGACACCCGCAAGGCCGCCGTCGCCCGCGCTGCGCATGAGGCGGGGGCGTCGCTCATCAACGACGTGGCGGGCTTCACCTTCGATCCCGCCCTCGCCCCCTTCGCCGCCGAGGCCGGTTTGCCCGTCTGCGTCATGCACGCCCAGGGCACGCCCGACATCATGCAGGTCGATCCGCGCTACGATAACGTGGCCCTCGACATCTACGATTATCTGGAAGAGCGGATCACCGCGCTTGAGGCCACAGGCATTCCGCGCGCCCGGATCATCACCGACCCCGGTATCGGCTTCGGCAAAACGCTGGAGCACAACCTGACGCTTCTGCAAAACCTCGCGCTTTTCCATTCGCTCGGCTGCCCCATCCTTCTTGGGGCCTCGCGTAAGCGATTCATCGGCACTCTCGGCGGCACCGAGGAGGCCCGCCACCGCGCCCCCGGCTCCATCGCCGTGGCATTGGCCGGGGTCGCCCAAGGGGTGCAGATGCTGCGCATCCATGACGTGCGCGAAACCGACGAGGCGCTGCGCCTCTGGCAGGCGGCGACATTGGGTCAGGCAACCTGACTCACCCCCTCGGTCTCCGCGAAACACCTCGAATGTCGTACGACTCGTACGAAATATCCCGGCGACCCTGTGATTTTCGTACGAAACTCGCGTACGAAACGTACGACTCGTACATAGGTTAACGACGTCTGAACAAGCGGCTGAGCGCCCCGTATTGGCTCAGGGCTACCCCGCACAAGATAAGTGCCAAAGCCGTCAAAAGGCTTGGTGGCAAAGGCTCGGACAGGATCAAACCGCCCAGCACCACCGACCAGACCGGCACTTGGTAATTGACGAGGCTCATAAACACCGGCCCCGCCGTACGGATCACCAGAACCCGCAACAGGCTTGCCCCGGCGGTCGGCACCAATCCAAGAAAAAGCAATATAAACAACGTGTTGCGATCCACTGTTGGGGGCGGGCCCTCGATGCCCCATGCTGCGGCGACCACGATCACCGCACCGATCAGCAGCGTCACCGCGTTCAACCCGATCGAGTCCACATCCGGCAAAAGCCGCATCTGGACCGAGCTCAACGCATAGCACGCAGCCGCCGAAAGGCAGGCCAAACGCCCAAATGGCTCAAGGAATTCCCCTGTTGTTTCAAAGGCTTGCCCACCGATCAGGATCACCACGCCAACAAACCCGATGACGAATCCCAAGGTCTTGCGAACCGTCAAACGCTCTCCCGGCACCAGGAAATGCGCCAAGGGCAAAACCATCAGGGCCACCCCGGCCATGGAGACACCTGCAAAGCCGGAGGTCACATATTGTTGCCCCCAACTGAGCAACATGAAAGGAACGGCCGAGGACAACGCACCAATGATGATGAGCCGGAAAATATCTGGTTTTCCAATGGGTTCTACGAATAACTTAAAGCCCCGACACCCCCAGAATGCGATCATCAACAGCGTCGCGAAACCAATCCGGGCAGCGGCCAACCAGAAGGGCGTGATCCCTTCCAGCGCCAACTCGATCACCATGAAGGTCGCGCCCCAAATCAGGCCCAAGGCCGCCACCATCACCCAGCTCTGAGCGGTGATATCGGGAAGATTTTCCTTTTTAGTCAATACTTTGATCCCCCCGTGACAGGACGTCTCGTTTTATCTGGAAACTGACCGCCCCACGTTGTCACGCAGGTAAGCAACGAAAGGAGCGTACCATGAACATCTTTGTGATACCCATTGTGACCCTGACACTCATGGCCCTTCTGGGCCTCTTCGTCCTGCGCAACAATGCCAACGAAGAAGACGAGCACGACCCTCACCGTGTCAGGGTTGAATAAGTGTATCGCAAGGCTTGAAAACTTGCCGATCCGGCCCTGTGGGGCCGGATCAAGTTCATTCAGTAAGATACTGAAACTTAGTTCTTTTCTTTATCGACCATCTTGCCGGCCGAGATCCAGGGCATCATCGCGCGCAGTTTCTCACCGACCTCTTCGATCTGGTGTGCGTCGTTCATCCGACGAGTGCCTTTGAAGAAGGGCTGCCCCACGGCGTTTTCCTGCATGAAGTCACGCACGAACTTGCCCGACTGGATATCGTGCAGGATCGCCTTCATCTCTTTCTTGGTGCGCTCATAAGGCAGAACCCGCGGACCGCTGACATACTCGCCATACTCGGCTGTGTTCGAGATCGAGTAGTTCATGTTGGCGATGCCGCCTTCATAGATCAGGTCAACGATCAGCTTCACCTCGTGCAAGCACTCAAAGTAAGCCATTTCAGGGGCATAGCCCGCCTCAACAAGGGTTTCAAAGCCCATGCGGATCAGTTCGACAACACCGCCACAAAGAACCGCCTGCTCACCGAAGAGGTCGGTTTCGCACTCTTCCTTGAAGTTGGTCTCGATGATACCCGAGCGGCCACCACCGATGGCCGAGCAGTAGCTGAGGCCGATTTCGAGGGCTTTGCCCGAGGCATCGGTGTCCACGGCCACAAGGCAAGGCACGCCGCCGCCTTTGACGTATTCGCCGCGCACGGTGTGACCGGGGCCTTTCGGGGCCATCATGATCACGTCAACGCCTTCTTTCGGCTCAATCAGGCCGAAGTGCACGTTCAGACCGTGGGCAAAGGCAATTGCCGCGCCGGGCTTGATGTGGTCGTGCACATATTTCTTGTAGGTCTCTGCCTGAAGCTCGTCGGGCATCGTGAACATCATCACGTCACACCATGCTGCGGCTTCGGAAATCTCTTTGACTTCAAGGCCTTCGGCCTGCGCCTTCTTGGCCGAGGCCGAGCCCTCGCGCAGGGCCACACAGAGGTTCTTGGCACCGCTGTCGCGCAGGTTCAGGGCGTGGGCGTGGCCTTGGCTGCCGTACCCCAGAATGGCGACTTTCTTGTCTTTGATCAGGTTGATATCGCAATCGCGATCATAATAAACGCGCATGGCGCTCTCCTTTTCTGCTTGGATAGCGTCATCCTAGCGATCCTCCCCGAGGATGCAGAGCAAAAGACATTTATAATCGCCAATTTTCGTGATAATCATGCGCTGTTTGATTAATCATGGCGAACTTCATGCTTGACGACATCGATAGACGCATCCTGCGCCATTACCAACACGACCCCAGCCTGTCGGCCGCTGACCTGGCCGACCGCGCGAACGTGACCACGGCCACCTGCGCGCGCAGGTTGGAGCGGATGCAGGCAAATGGCGTGATCCGCGGCAACTACGCGGTAATCGACTGGCACGCGCTTGGTTACGAGGTCGAAGTGTCCCTGCGTGTCACGCTTGACAAGACACAGCCACGCGCCTTCGAGGAGTTCACAGAGAAGGCGAAGAACATTCCAGAAGTTGTTGAAATTCAATCATTCTTGGGTCGCGTCGACCTACGCCTTTCGGTCATCGCACGGGACATGCAGCATTATCAACAGCTGTACCGCACGACGATCCTGACCTTGCCGCATATTGCGGATATCGAGGCGCTGATGCATGTCGCGCGCCTGAAATCAGACGAGGTTCTGCCGCTATGACCGACCTCGACACCACCGACCGCCAGTTGCTTCGAGAGCTCAGTCGTGACGCCACCCAAAGCGCCAGTGCCCTTGGCCGCAAACTGGGGCTGTCGCAACCGGCCACATGGCGCCGCATCAAGCGCCTCCGCGATGCAGGCGTCATCCGCGGGCAACGCCTTGATCTGGATGCGGAAAAGCTGGGATTCGGGGTAACGGTCTTTCTGGGGGTCAAACTTGCCACCAAGGGCCGTGTCAGCCTTGATGACTTCGAACGCGCGGTCTCG
Organism: Roseovarius bejariae; assembly: GCF_009669325.1. Lineage (NCBI taxonomy): Bacteria > Pseudomonadati > Pseudomonadota > Alphaproteobacteria > Rhodobacterales > Roseobacteraceae > Roseovarius > Roseovarius bejariae. Next base: position 64,352 of record NZ_SZWE01000002.1, on the reverse strand, counting down.
GCCATCCCCGAGGTGCAAACGGTGGAACACATCCTTGGCCTCTACGACTACCGCCTGCGCGTCGTCGCGCGGGATATTTCGGATTTCGAGCGGGTCTTGAGACGCCGCCTTATGACACTTCCCGGTGTCGGGGACATCGAGGCGAATGTCCTTTTAAGCGAGGAACGGCGCCCCGGCCCGATTGGCTGACCCAAGAGGATCGATTAATTTAAAACATGTCGCTTCCGCGCATGGACATATGATTTCTATTGAGGTCAGTTACCTGCACACACTCACGTGCAGGAGCTTGGAATGACCGCCCTTCTTGATCACATCGACCCCGACGGCCTTCTGGAATACTCGGTGGTCTTCACCGACCGCTCGCTCAATCACATGAGCAAAGCCTTCCAAAAGGTGATGACCGACATCTCCGGGATGCTGAAAGAGGTCTACAAGGCCGATGCGGTGGCCCTCATCCCCGGCGGCGGCACCTACGCCATGGAGGCCGTGGCCCGACAGTTCGGCCATGATGCCCATGCCCTGATCGTGCGCAACGGCTGGTTTTCCTACCGCTGGACCCAGATTTTCGAGGCTGGAAAATTCACCTCCGACACGACCGTTTGCATGGCCCGTCAAACCGGCAATGGGCCCAAAGCCCCTTTCGCCCCCGCCCCGATCGACGAGGTCTGCACCCAGATCCGCGAAGCCAAACCCGATGTCGTTTTTGCCCCGCATGTAGAAACCTCCGCCGGGCTGATCCTGCCCGAGGATTACGTGACCGAACTGGCCAAGGCCGCGCATGAGGTTGGCGCGCTCATGGTGCTGGATTGTATCGCCTCGGGTTGTGCATGGATCGACATGCAGAAAACGGGTGTGGATGTCCTGATTTCGGCCCCGCAAAAGGGCTGGTCGGCCTCGCCCTCGGCCGGGCTTGTGATGATGTCGGAACGCGCGCTTCAGCGATTGGAGAACACCACCTCGAACAGCTTTGCAATCGACCTCAAGAAGTGGCACCAGATCATGCAGGCCTATGAAAACGGGGGCCATGCGTATCATGCCACCATGCCCACCGATGCCCTGCGCGCCTTCCGTGACACCATGCTGGAAACCCGCGATTACGGTTTTGAAAAGCTGCGCGAGGCACAATGGGCCTTGGGCAATGGTGTACGCGCCATGCTGGCCGAGAAAGGCGTCACCTCGGTCGCCGCTGAAGGCTTCGGAGCGCCTGGGGTGGTCGTAAGCTACACCGATGATCCCGACATTCAGAACGGCAGCAAATTCGCCGCCGAAGGCATGCAGATTGCCGCCGGTGTACCCTTGCAATGCAATGAGCCCGAGGGCTTTCGCACCTTCCGGCTTGGTCTGTTCGGGCTGGATAAACTCTATGATGTCGACGGCAGCCTGAACCGCCTGAAAGCGGTGCTCGACAAGGTGATTTAAACGCTCAGCCGCGTGCGCCAAGGCCCAGTTGCATGAGGGTCTTGCGCACCGGGGCCAGCGAGTAAATCGCGTTAAGCCCCATGGCGCGCGCATCGCGCAGAGGCTTGGCCCGCATCATCGAGGCACGGTTCAGCACGTCGATCCCTGTCACTCGCGCCTTCACCTCAAGGTGACGGCGACGGTGATAGGTAGCCAGCATTTCGGCATCGCCCAACCTGTCGGGGTTCGCCTGCGCCAGTTCCAAAAGCACGCGCATATCCGCAAGGCTCATGTTCAGCCCCTGCGCCCCGATGGGGGGCACCACATGCGCGGCCTCGGCCACAAGCGCCACACGCTCGGAATACATCGTCTCGGCCAACTGACTGATGATCGGCCAGACGGTTCGGTTCGACGCCAATGTCAGCGGCCCGAAAAGCAAGCATGACCGTTCGTTCATTTCTTGCTCGAACTCGTCTTGTGGCAAGGCCGCCAATCGCTTGACCTCGGGCCCTTCCTCCATCCAGACGATGGCGGACGAAGGACGCCCCTGGTAATCCGGCAGAGGCACAAGGGTAAACGGCCCGCCCCAGCGGTGTATCTCGGTCGAGACATTCTCGTGCGGGATCGGATGTGTCACGGCAAAGGCAAGGGCCTTTTGGCCGTAGCGGGTGGTGGTCACCTCGATCCCCGCCGCCTCGCGTACCGGCGAGTTACGGCCGTCGGCGGCGATCACCAGCTTGGCCCGCAAGCGCGAACCATCCGACAGCTCGACCCGCGCTTCGCTTTCGCGGGTAAAGAGCGACTTGAACCCGGTGCCCGGACGAAACTCCACGGTCTCAAGGTTTTCAAGCTGCGCGACGAGTTCGCGCCGCAACAACCAGTTGGGCAGGTTCCAGCCAAAAGGTTTTTCAGAGATGTCCGAGGCATCGAATTCCTTGACGATGCGCGGCTCGGACACGTCGCCCCCCGCGTCCACGATGCGCATGACCTGCAAATCGGCCGCATGGGGCGCAAACCGCTCCCACACCCCCGCTTGCTCCAGAAAGGCCTGCGACGGTTGCAGGAAGGCGGTTGTGCGCAGGTCCGATCCCTGTGCATCCCGTTCGGTCACCGGCGGGGCGGGATCAACGCAGACAACGGAAAACCCTGCTGCACCGAACACTGCCGCCGCGGTCAGGCCGGCAACACCCCCTCCGGATACGACGATGTCGACGTGTCTCGTGGTCATGGTGCGGCCCTCCTTTTTTCGAACGAATGCCCTATCCGCGCGAGATCAGCAACAAGATCCCCATCATCACGGGCACCATGGCCAACGCCGGAATGTAAAGCCCCGGGATGCCCCATGTGGCAATACTCAGGCCCCAGCCGATCATGGCTAACAGAACCGTCACCAATATTTTCGCGGCAAGACGCCCCTCCCCCGTTGTGGATGCGGCATGGGACATGGTGTCGTTATTGGTCTGGGTATCGGTCGCGGTCATTATCGCCTCTTATCGGGTTGAACTGCCCCTTACATAGGCGCCACGCCCCCGGGCGAAAGGCGCGTTTCGACGCAGGCAGGCGGTCAGACGAGTTTGGCCAGGAAATCACTCAAGTCAGCGGTATGATGGTGAATATAAGCCGCGTCATGTGCCTTTGGGGCGACGTGGACGGTGCGCATCCCCATATCATGCGGGGCGGCAAGATTGCGGGGGTCATCCTCGAACATCGCGGCGCGGGTTGGCACCACGCCGTCGCGTGTGAATATGGCATCGAAGGCCGCGCGCTCGGGTTTGGGGCGGTAATCGGCATGCTCGACCCCATAGACCGCATCGAACACCCCGGACAACCCGCGCCGGTCGATCACTCTCTCAGCATAGGGGGCGCTTCCATTGGTGTAGACGATCCGGCGCCCCGGTAATGCGGTAACACGTGCACGCAACTCGGGGTCGGGCGTGAGCGCGTCGAAAGATATGTCATGCACCGCCTCAAGATAATCCTGCGGCTCCATGTCATGTTCGCGCATCAACCCGGCAAGCGTGGTGCCATGGTGGCGCCAATAGTGATCCCTCAGGCGGTCGGCCTCTGCGCGTCCCACGTTCAGCCGCCGCATGACGTAATCGGTCATTTTCACCTCGATCTGGTCGAAGAGGCGCACACTTGGGCAATAGAGCGTGTTATCGAGGTCGAAAACCCAGGTTTCGACATGTGAAAAGTCCTGTTTCGGCATGGGCCGAAGGTAGCCCGCCGCGACAATGGGCGCAATGTACCAAGGCTTGATCGTATGCGCCCCGGGGCGTACGGTTTGCCGATAATAAACACGCAGGGACGGAACCAATCATGAAAGCGCCGCAGAAAGACGCCTATACGCTCATCCTCGAAGCGATTGACATGGGCGTTTACAAGCCCGGGGACCGTCTGGTGGAAAGCGACCTGGCCGAGCAGTTCGGCATGTCACGCACGCCGATCCGTGAAGCGCTGCAACGCCTTGAGACACAATCCCTTCTGACACGGGATGGGCGCAGCCTTATTGTCGCGTCACTGGATCACAACCAATTGGCCGAGCTTTACGTTGTCCGCGCTCAACTGGAGGCCCTCGCCGCCAACCTTGCCGCACGCCATGCCACCGATGAGGAAGTGCGCGTCTTGCGCGACATGGTCGAAGACGACCGTCACCTGATGAACAATCCGCAGGCCATGGCCCGCGCCAACCGTCGGTTTCACAAGCAGATCCACCTTGCCTCACACAATCGGTTCCTCGTGCAACAACTTGATCTCGTGCATCGGTCCATGGCCCTGATGGCGACAACATCACTGGCTGCCGCCGGTCGCCCCGAGGATGCGATCAAAGAGCATGACGCCATCGTCAAAGCCATCGAGGCCCGCGATTCCGAAACCGCCGGTGAAGCGCTCAAGGCGCATATTTCAAAGGCCTTTGTAACCCGCCTCAAGCTTGACTCCGGCGAGGTCGATAGCATCGTCTGAACCCTTCTCCCTCACCTCCTGCAAGGACAGCCCGTGGGTGGTTTTTTCCCAGAAGAAGGGTTTGGCGATCAATTCGTAGAGCGCTTTGTAGGCCGCTATGGACCCCAACGGGATATAGAAATGCATCGTCGGAACCCAGGCGATCAAGTGCCTGTGGCGTGACCCCGAAACAGCGACAAGGTGTATGGCTATATTGATCGCCTCGATCATCAGGAACAACGTGCCGAAAGCCACCAAAACATCGCGGTGCAAGATCGTGTCAAGCGGATGAGGCAACCCGAACAGCACAAGCCAGAAGGTCCACAAGAACGGGGCCAGCAAGAACTGCGACAAGGCCGTGATGAAATGCGCCTGAAAACCCCAGAATTTCCAAGCCCCCAGTTGCCGGTACAGAAGCCGGGGCCGTCGCATGTGTACGAGATAGGTGGTCATATACCCTTTGAGCCATCTTGAGCGTTGCTTGACCCATGGCCAGAGGTGGCAATTCGCCTCTTCCCCCGTGACCGTGCGGACCATCTCAGTTCGATAGCCGTGCCGCGCAAGGCGAAACCCCAAGTCGGCATCTTCCGTAACATTGTGCGCATCCCAGCCGCCAAGCTCTTCCAGGACCTTTCGGCGAAAATAGAGCGTCGTTCCCCCCAAGGGGATTGCAAAGCCCAGTTTTTCCATGCCCGGTAAGATCATGCGAAACCACGTCGCATATTCGATCGTAAAACAGCGCGCCAACCAGTTCTGTCGCGCGTTATAGTAATCCAGAACACCTTGCAGGCAAACGACGTCATCAGGTACCTCCTGAAACCGGCGCGCAACAGTGGTGATCTGGTCCGGGTCAGGTGCATCCTCGGCATCGAAGATGCCCACGATATCCCCCTCGCAAAAATCAAGCGCATAGTTCATCGCCCGCGGCTTGGTTCGGGGTTGGCCATCGGGAACGACCACGGCGCGCATCCACGGGGGAAGGTCGATGGAAGCCAGGGTTTCGCGCGTCGTGTCGTCCTCCTCTTCGAGGATAAGAACGACATCCAGAAGACATTTGGGGTAGGTCAAACGTGAAAGCCGGGCGATCAGGTGATGCGCGATCTCGGTTTCCTTGAACAATGGGACAAGGATCGAGACCTTTGGCAGGGGCGTCTTGGGAATTTGTGGCGCATTTGTCATGGTCTCTCCTGCGGTCACCATGCGCGCAACGAAAGACGCTGTTTTCATGATGGCCGAGACAATCAAGGTAAAGGCCGCCCACGCCACGAAACACCCCAGAACGATCGCGGGAAAACTCCATGCAACAGCGGCCAAGAGCGATAGAAGCCCAAGACTGGCGGCCAAGCGGTGCGCCCTGCGCTGGCCCCATGTTCGACAGCTTTCGACACTGGGAACACGGGATTGCGCAAGAACCGTGAGTTCGGCGCGATTTCGGTTGGCCGCCTCGTTCTGAACGATGCGAGGTTCCGCGATCAGGATGCGCTGTGGGTCCACCCTGCCCTGTGTGTCATTCGCCTCGTGGGTCGCGACATTGGCGGGCTGCCCAGTCACGACCGCCTTGGTGCCATCCCGGTCATAAACGGGTAACATGCTTCGCTTTATCAGGGCTCTTGGGTCTTCCCCCACTTCACGCCCATCAAGCGCGTTAATTTCCTCACGCGTCAATCGGCGGCTGTTAAGCCTGCGGGCATGAACGTCAAGCAAGTCGTCCTGTCGGGCGAGCCCTTCTGCCATCAACACACGATCAAGCGTCGCATCGCAGTGGCGCCGGACAATACCGGCCAAGGCCATATCGCTTCTGTCGATCACACCTTGGCGAACCAGTTCGCCGCCAAGTGCGTCAAAGGCATCATCCCCCTCTTCGTACAAGGGCGCGGCCTGACGCAATTCCGAGATTCCCATATCTTATCCCCTGCTTCCCCCGTCGGGCAGCTTGGACAAGTTTGGTTAATCCAACGTAAACAAGAAGTTAACAGACAGTTAACGCTAAAGCGGTCTCACCCCGCCATTGAAGCGGCAAAGCGTTCGAAAAGATAGAAACTGTCTTGCGGGCCAGGGCTGGCTTCCGGGTGATGCTGCACCGAAAAGACCGGTGCATCCGTCATGCGGATCCCGCAATTGGACCCATCGAAGAGCGACACATGCGATTCCATGACGCCCTCGGGCAAGGTTTGACTATCTACCGCGAACCCATGGTTCATCGAGGTGATTTCGACCTTCCCGGTTTCCATATCCTTGACCGGGTGGTTGGCCCCGTGGTGGCCGTGGTTCATCTTGACGGTCTTCGCGCCAAGCGCGAGCGCCAGCATCTGGTGGCCAAGGCAAATCCCGAAAATCGGCAGGCCCTTGTCCAGAACCCCCTTGATCATCGGAACGGCGTATTCCCCCGTCGCCGCCGGATCGCCTGGACCATTCGACAGGAAAACACCATCGGGCTCATGCGCCAGAACCTCTTCGGCCGTGGCGGTGGCGGGCAGTACGGTTACCTCGCACCCAGCACTGGCAAGACAGCGCAGGATATTCCGCTTGGCCCCGTAATCCACGGCAACCACGCGGTGCTTGGCCTCAGTCTGCGGCTTATATCCATCTGGCCATGCCCAGCGCATTTCGTTCCAACGGTACGACTGTGCACAGGTCACCTGTTTGGCCAGGTCCATCCCTTCCAGGCCCGCAAAACCACGCGCCTTTTCAACCAGCGCCGTAGTATCGAAATTGCCCTCCGGATCGTGCGCCAGGGCAACATGTGGCGCCCCCTGCTGCCGGATCGCCCGCGTCAACCGGCGGGTATCGACCCCCCCGATCGCGATGCGCCCCCTCTTGGCCAGCCAATCAGTGAGCGTTTCGGTCGCGCGCCAGTTGCTCGGCTCGGTCGGATCCCACTTGACGACCATGCCCTCGGCCACCGGATCGACGGTTTCATCATCTTCGGGGTTCACGCCCACATTGCCGATATGGGGGAAGGTGAAGGTCACGACCTGCCCGGCATAGCTGGGGTCGGTCATGATTTCCTGATAGCCCGTCATCGCGGTATTGAAGCACAACTCGGCAACGGTATCGCCCGTCGCGCCGAAGCCCTGACCGTAAAACACTGTCCCGTCAGCAAGGGCTAGACATGCGGTTGGGTGGTCCTGGGTCACTTGGGCCATGACGTGAGTCTCCGGTCTGGGCAAATTGGCGTATACCTATGTGGCGGGACTATCAGGGTCAAGCCACAAGATACCACTTTACCCCATGTATTTCAGGGCTCAAACGTATGTGTCGCAGGCCGGCTTGCCCCTGTTGCCTCGAGGGTCTGATTTGGATAGTGTCACACACTTGACGCATAGTAGGGGATGCATCGCCATGGGTTTGCGAGAGCGGATCAATACAGCCCTTAAAACGGCCATGAAAGAAAAAGACAGCGCGCGTTTGGGCACACTGCGCCTCATCAACGCGGCGATCAAGGATCAGGATATCGCGCGGCGCGGGGGGGAAGATGATACAGGCGTCAGCGATGCGGATATCCTCAGTATTCTTGGCAAGATGACCAAACAGCGTCAGGAAAGCGTCCGCGCCTACGAAGAAGGTGGGCGTCTTGACCTGGCCGAGCGTGAACGACAGGAAGTCGCGATCATCGAAGAGTTCCTGCCAAAACAACTGTCCGACGACGAGGTCGAAGCAGCTATCGACGCAGCGATTGCAGATGTCGAAGCGACCTCGATCCGGGACATGGGCAAGATCATGGGGCAACTCAAGCAGAAGTACACCGGCCAGATGGATTTCGGCACGGTAGGACCAAAGGTGAAGGCCAAGCTGGGGTAATCGCTCAACTTATTGTGCGGCATCCGTGGTAAGTGCGCGGCGCAATGCATCCGCAAGCTCACCATGAAGCGCCTTGCGCTCGTCCTCGGATAGGAAGGCCCCGATTTCGACCTCGCGGCCCTTACCCTTCATAGTGAGGTAATGCGCCACAGGGCCGCCAGTTGGATAGATATCCACCTTGGCCCAATAACTGTTGCACTCCCATTCCTGTGTCCTGCCGTCCGGATTGACGCGGGTCAGGTGCACTTCGTCAGGTCCGATCACCAATTCTTCGAGCATCTCGGCATCACGGTAGGACCGCTCTAGTGCCCACCATATTCCCCCGACGGCCACCAACAGAAATGGCAAGAGCCCCCACAGGACGAAGGTCCCCAGAAGCGGATAGAGCGGGATGGTGATCAAGGCGAAAGTACCCAGGATAAATCCCACGAATCCACGCCGCGGCAAGGACCTGTGGGGCCAGATCTTCAGGCGGGTCCGGCCCCCTGTGGTATCTTCTCTCCAAGCGTATGGCATGTACCTATTTTAGCGTGGTCTGAAAGGCAGAAAAGAGGCGTCACACCGCCACGGGGCAAAAAAACGATACGGGCAGTTTGCAATCATGCCAAAGTATGCGCGGAGGGCCTGTAAGCCGGATTCTGTCCACCCCTTGCGGGGCTGGATGACCATTCCTCTAGGCGTACCGTTACCGACACGCGTCTAGCTGCCAACCCGGATCGCCAGGCCAAGGCGGCCCTGCAGGCGGTATCCCGGAGTTCCCTCCCGGACCGGTCCCCGCGCGCGATCCCTATTCGGCATTGCTCCCGGTGGGGCTTGCCTTGCCGGTCCTGTTGCCAGTCCCGCGGTGGGCTCTTACCCCACCGTTTCACCCTCACTCCGGCAAGCCGGAGCAGATTATTCTCTGTGGCGCTTTCCCTGGGGTTTCCCCCGCCGGGCGTTACCCGGCACCGTTGCCTTGTGGAGTCCGGACTTTCCTCGCGGCCCGAAGGCCCCGCGGCCATCCGGCCCTCCGCGCAAGATGCACTTAGGCATTGGGGCCGACGCGGTCAACGGGGAAGCGCGCGGCAAGATCGGCCATAAGGGCGCGATCCGTATCGCAAAGCGGCCCTTCGGCCCATGGGCGAAAACGCTGCCGGAAGGCATCAAGGATGGCCTTCTGCCCCACATCACCCGAGGCGACATAGCCAAAGACCTGTGCATCTTGCAGGAAATCACCCGGTGTGCGCCCCAATTTCGGCCAGACGCCAAGCCCTTCCCGCGCCAGACGCCCCCAATCGAAACGCCGCCCCGGGTCGGCCTTGCGCAGGGGGGCCATATCGGAATGTCCGATAATCCGCTCAGGCGGGATGTCCCACCGCTGCATGACTCCGCGCATCAGCGCGACCAAGGTGGTGATCTGCGGCTCGGGGAAGGGATGCGTGCCGGTGTTGGCCAATTCGATCCCGATGGAGCGGGAATTGACATCGCGCACCGCGCCCCAGCCCCCTGCCCCAGCGTGCCATGCGCGCCGGTCTTCGGGAACCAGTGCAAACACCTGCCCCTTTTCACAAATCAGGTAATGCGCAGAGACTTCTGCCGCCGGATCGCACAGCCTGTCCAAGGCGGCCCCGGCTGTCTCCATCGCCGTATAGTGCAGAACGACCATATCGGGGGTGGCATCATCTCGCCGTGCCCCGAAGTTGGGGGAAACCCGTTCAACAACCGGCAAGGCTCCGGGCATCGCCCGTTACCCGCCAACCGCCTTTTGGAACGGCGCCGGGTTCCAACTACAGGCGTATCCATCGCCATCCGGGTCAAGACCAAGCCGATCTTTCTGGGGGCCGCCGCGCGACAGGAAATCTTCCTGTGCCCGGTCCGGTGAGGCGTACTTCGCGCAATTCCGGCGGAATTTCGACTCCTTGTTGAAGCCCACACGGCTGTAAACCTGTGCCCCAACCGGGTGTTTGCTGGACAAGGCATAGGCCACGATGTTGGGCCCCTGCGCACCGCTGCGCGAGGGAAGCGCCTCGGGTTCGATCACCTTGTAGCGCGCCCGGTTTCGGGCAATCAGGGCCGCGTCACTTTCAATAGACCGCCGCTCACCCACAGCCTCGAAATCATTCTCGCCGGAAATACCGGTCGAGGTATTCACAGTCGTGGGTGCCGGGTTGTCGGGACTCGCGTGAACCACGCTTTCCCCTGAATTGGCATCAGCTTCTGCCAGTGCAGCTTCGGCTTCGGCGGCAATCGACTCGGCGTCATCGTCGGTCACGGTCCGGCCAGTCGCATCGAGGCTTTCGGAAGAAACCGCATCGGGGGCAGGCAATGCACCGCCGGAAAGCTGCGCATCGCGGGCGCGCTTCTCCGCACGATAGGCGTCGTAATCGTCAAACCCCACGCCTGCGCCGCTGTCGGGAACGCTCGTGGTACAGGCACCAAGGGCCACAAGGCCCACTGCACAAAGGAAAAAACGCATCTGCTTATGTCCTGCCATTGCTCTTTCGGGCGGGTTTACCACCATTTCTCCGGTTTTGCCACAAATCCGGCGGCCTGCTCCAATGCATAGGCGGTGTTCAGCAGATCACCCTCTTCCCAAGGCCGGCCGATCAATTGCAAGCCAAGCGGCAGCCCCTGTTTATCCAGCCCCGCAGGCACCGACACACCAGGCAGTCCGGCAAGGTTCACCGTCACCGTGAACACGTCGTTGAGGTACATTTGCACCGGGTCGGCCTCGGTCATCTCCCCCAGAGCAAAGGCCGACGAGGGCGTGGCCGGGGTCAGGATCGCGTCGACCCCTTGATCGAAAACCTGTTCGAAGTCGCGCTTGATCAGGGTGCGGACCTTGCGCGCGCGGTTGTAATACGCGTCGTAAAATCCGGCAGACAGCACATAGGTACCCACCATCACGCGGCGCTTGACCTCGTCGCCAAAGCCTTCGGCGCGGGTTTTCTCGTACATCTCGGTGATACCGTCGCCCTGCTCCAGCTTGGCCCGGTGACCGTAACGCACCCCGTCATAGCGTGCGAGGTTCGACGATGCCTCGGCCGGTGCAATCACGTAATAGGCCGGCAAGGCGTACTTGGTATGCGGCAGGGAAATCTCACGGATCTCGGCGCCGGCATCTTTCAGCATCGCGGTGCCATCGGCCCAAAGCTTTTCGATCTCTTCCGGCATGCCCTCCATGTGATATTCCCGAGGAATACCAATAACCTTGCCCTTGATGTCGCCGGTCAGCATCGCCTCGAAATCAGGGACGGGAATGTCGGCGCTTGTGCTGTCCTTGGGGTCGTGCCCGCACATGGCCTCAAGCATGATGGCCGCGTCGCGGACATCCTTGGTCATCGGCCCCGCCTGATCCAGCGACGAGGCGAAGGCCACGATCCCCCACCGCGAGCAACGCCCGTAGGTCGGCTTGATCCCCGTGATGCCGGTAAAGGCCGCCGGTTGCCGGATCGACCCGCCGGTGTCGGTGCCAGTGGCGGCAAGACAAAGGTCGGCGGCCACGGCACTGGCCGACCCGCCCGAAGAGCCGCCGGGCGTCAATTCCCGACCATCCACTTTCCATGGATTCACGGCATTGCCGTACACGCTGGTTTCGTTGGAAGACCCCATGGCAAATTCATCCATGTTGAGCTTGCCCAGCATGACCGCACCCGCATCGAAAAGGTTCTGGGTCACGGTCGATTCATACTCAGGCTTGAAGCCTTCGAGGATACCGCTGGCCGCTTGGCTGGCCACACCCTTGGTGCAAAACAGATCCTTGATCCCCAAGGGAATACCGCACATCGCGGGCGCATCGCCGACCTTGATCCGCTCATCCGCCGCCTTGGCCTGTTCGCGCGCCAGATCGGAAGTGTCATGCACAAAGGCATTGAGCGCGCCGGCTCCCTCCACCTGAGTCAGGCAGGCCTCGGTCAATTCCGCACTTGTCACCTCGCCCTTGCGCAGGGCATCGCGGGCGGTGGCGATGGTCAGTTTGTTCAGATCGGTCATTATTCCACCACTTTCGGTACGGCAAAGAACCCTTCACGTGCATCGGGCGCGTTCGACAGGACCTTCTCGGGCATGCCGCCTTCGGTCACCTGATCCTCGCGCCGCTTGAGGCGCATGGGCGTGACACTGGTCATCGGCTCGACGCCCTCCACGTCCACCTCGCCCAACTGTTCGATGAAGCCGAGGATATTGTTGAATTCCTGCGCCAGCGCTGGCAGCGCATCGTCTTCCACGCGGATGCGGGCCAGCTTGGCCACCTTGGCGGCGGTTTCCTTGTCGATCGACATTGCCTGATCTCCCGTTTGTCGGTTGTCCTGCGTTTAGCGCCGCAGGCCATGACCCGCAAGCATTGCGGCACTCCAAATCCGCCGCATGCCCCCTTTTCGTGCGACAAAGGCATGTTAGGCTTGCATCAACAACAGACAGGAGGATGAGATGAAAATAACATGGTTGGGCCATTCTTCGTTCAGGATCGAAATCGGCGGGCTGTGCCTGCTCATCGATCCGTGGCTGACCGGCAACCCGATGATGCCAGAGGACAGGCATGACGAGGCCACGAAAGGGGCCACGCACATTCTTCTGACCCATGCACATTTCGATCATGTGAGCGATGTTCTTGGCGTGGCGAAGGCACAAGGCATCCCGGTGGTCGGGCAGTTTGACCTGATGTCGTATTGGGAAGAACACGAGAAAATCAAGGTTGTGGGCTTCAACAAAGGTGGCACGGTGGACCTTGGCGGCGTCAAGGTGACCATGGTGCATGCCGTGCACTCCTCAAGCTTCGGCACCGAGACCGGGCCCAGCGTTCCGGGGACAGAATGCGGCTACATGATCGAGGGTGACGGCCATACGATCTATGTCTCGGGCGATACCGACGTGATGGCCGACATGAAAATCTTCAACGACCTGCACCAACCCGACATCGGCATTCTCTGCGCGGGCGGGCATTTCACCATGGATATGCGTCGCGCGGCCTATGCGGCCAAGGAGTTCTTTAATTTCAACACGGTCATTCCCTGCCATTACAAGACCTTCCCGATCTTGGAGCAATCAGCCGAGGAACTGGTCAGGGCCCTGCCGACAGTGGATGTGATCGAGCCGGAGGTATTGCAACCGATCGAGCTGTGATTGGGGCTTTGCCCCCGGGGCCTTTGGCCCCTCCCCCAGGATATTTGCAAAAAGAAGAAAGGGTTAGGGGCGTTTTGCCTTGAAAAAATCCGTCAACAGGGCCTCGGCCTCGGCGGCACTGATGCCATCGTAGACCTCGGGCACGTGATGGCATTGCGGGTGTGAGAAGACCCGCGCGCCATGGGCCACGCCACCGGATTTCGGATCAGCCGCGCCATAGTATACCCGGGAAATGCGGGCGGCAGAGATCGCCGTGGCGCACATCGCGCAGGGCTCCAGCGTGACGTAAAGCGCATGGCCCGGAAGGCGTTCACTGCCCGCTTTGGCGCATCCCTCGCGGATCACGAGAATTTCCGCATGCGCGGTGGGGTCGTGCAATTCGCGTGTGCGGTTGCCCGCCTGTGCCACCACTTGGCCGCGCGGGTCTACAAGCACGGCACCAACAGGAACCTCGCCGCGATCTGCGGCGGCGCGGGCCTCGAACAGGGCCGTTTGCATGTGGCTCGTGAAACGCATACCCTCTCTTGCCGCGCGATCCGTGCTTTCGCAAGCCCGGGCTTTGCGGTAATCGGGGCGCATGACGGAAAGCCAACATAAGGGCGAGCGGATCGCCAAGGTCATCGCGCGGGCCGGTCTTGCCAGCCGACGCGAGGCCGAACGCATGATCGAGTCTGGCCGGGTCAAGGTTAACGGCAAGTTAATCGACCGGGCGGCCTTGAATATAACGCCAAAGGACAAGGTAACGGTGGATGGGCGGGACCTGTCGGCCCCCGAGCCGCCGCGGCTTTGGCTGTACCACAAGCCCACGGGCCTTGTGACCACCACCCGCGACGAACAGGGGCGGCCAACGATTTATGACGAGTTGCCAGACGACCTGCCGAGGGTGATGAGCGTGGGGCGGCTCGACCTGAATTCCGAAGGATTGCTATTGCTGACCAATGACGGGGGCATAAAGCGCAAGCTGGAGCTCCCCTCGACCGGATGGCTGCGCAAATACCGGGTGCGCGTGAAAGGGCGGCCAACGGACAAGACGCTGGACCCGCTGCGCCAAGGCATTGAAATTGAAGGCGAAAAATTCCAATCCATGACGGTTTCACTTGACCGGCAGCAAGGCGCGAATGCTTGGGTCACGGTGGGGCTGCGCGAAGGCAAAAACCGCGAAATCCGCCGCGCGATGGAGGCCGTGGGCCTGTCGGTGAACAGGTTGATCCGTATTTCTTACGGACCCTTTCAACTGGGTCAGTTGAAGCCCGGTGAGGTGCAGGAAATCCGGCCCCGGGTCCTGAAAGACCAGTTGGGAATGCAGGGGGACGAAGAGAAGAAACCCGGCAAACCCACCCCAAAACGCACCCGGCGCGCCCCCGGCAAACCGCGCCAGAAATAGCGGGCTGTGCCGCGTCGGTATTTTGTCGGTATCGCGTCGGTGAAAAACACCGACGCCTACCCGGCCACCTGCCAGCTTTTGCGATAGGCGCGCGGCGACATGCCGTACCGCTTGCGAAAGCGCGCGCCCATCTGCGAGGCGCTGTTAAAGCCGGTGGCCGCCGCGATCTCGGCCACGCTGAGATCGGTTTCGTTCAAAAGCGCATGTGCCCGGGCAATCCGCAGGTCGATATAGAACTGCGCGGGCGTGGTGCCGACGTGGCCGGTAAAGAGGCGCTCCAACTGTCGACGGGAAATCCCCACCTGCTCCGCCAGTTCGGAAATTTCCAACGGTGTCTCGATGGTCTCGTTCATCGCCCGCATAGCCGCGATAAGGTGCGGATTGCGACTACTGAGGGCATGGGAAAAGCCCGAGCGCTGCGGGGCCTCATGGGTCGAGGCGCGGAAATGCAGGCACATGTCGGCCACCACGCTGGCCAAGTCTGCCCCGTGGTCGCGCTCTATCAAATGCAGCATCATATCGGTGGCGGCGCTGCCGCCGCCGCAGGTAATCAGGCCACGGTCGATCTCATAGAGCGCGCCCGTCGGCTCAAGCCCCATGAAACGTTCGGTGAAGGCGGGTTGGTTTTCCCAATGCAGGGTAAAGCGCCGCCCCTCCAGAAGCCCCGCGCGGGCAAGCGCGAAAGCCCCGGTGCAGATGCCCCCGACAGTACAGCCAAAGGCACGTTGACGGCTGATCCAGCGGGTGGCGCGCAGGGTCACGGTTTCGGTGGGCTCGATCCCGGCACAGACAAACGCCAGCGCCTCGCGCGGGACATCGTGCAAACCACTGTCAGGCGTGATCGTTACCCCGCAGGAACAGGAGACCGGCCCGCCGTCCTCGCTCATCAGGAACCAGCGGTAAAGTTCGCGCCCTGCCACCTGATTGGCCACGCGCAGCGGCTCAAGCGCCGAGGTGAAGGCCAAGAGCGTCAGCTTGGGCAGCAAAAGAAAGTGAACGTCGCGTGGCGGACCGTCGTAATCCACCCGGAAACTGGCCGCGCCGCGGGGTACGAAGCTACGTGTTGTCATGTGCCCTCGATACCACGGCCCTTCGCAAGCGATAGAGCAAAGACACGCGTTTCATTTTGTTTTTGCGACAAGGCTGGGCTAAAGCGGCAGCTGACATGTAACGAACGAGGGGCATTCAAAAATGGCCGACCTGTTGACGATCGAAAACCTGGGCAACTTGCTGATGCTGTGCTTTTTGCAAGCTGTGCTGGGCTTCGACAACCTGCTTTATATCTCTATCGAATCACAGCGCGCACCTGTTGCACAGCAAAAGGCGGTGCGCTTTTGGGGCATCATCATCGCGGTGGCCCTTCGTGTCGTGCTGCTGTTTGTCATGATCCAGCTGATCGATGCCATGGCCGAGCCATTCTATATTTTCAACTGGCCCGGTGTTCTGGAAGGCGGGGTGAACTTTGCCACCTGTGTCTTCATCATCGGCGGGATTTTCATCATCTATACGGCGGTCAAGGAAATCAGCCATATGTTGTCGATCGAACATCTGAATACAGATGTCAGCGGTAAATCGGGCAAATCCGCCGCGCAGGTGATCATGCTGATCGTGACGATGAACCTGATCTTTTCGTTCGATTCGGTCCTTTCAGCCTTAGCGATCACCGATGTTTTCCCGATCCTTGCCTTTGCGATCATCCTGTCGGGGCTGGCCATGCTGGTTCTGGCCGATGGGGTAACAGCCTTTCTGGAGAAAAACCGGATGTACGAGGTTCTCGGCCTGTTCATCCTGTTGATCGTGGGGGTCGTTCTGTTGGGCGAGGCCGGGCAAGCGGCGGCGCATGCCATGCATGACGACGCGCTGGCGCTGAAATTCTTTGGTTACGAAGTGGTGCCGATGTCCAAGACCACCTTCTATTTCTCTGTTGTCGTCCTGGTGGCCGTGGAGGTGATACAGTCGGGCTATACCCGCAAGCTGAACGCCGAGCGGCGAACCGCCGCGCGGCACTGATCCACGCCTATCGCGCATCGCCTGAGAGCTTTCGGGCGGTGCGCCACCCACGCGAATCTTCCCCCTAGCATGCAAGCGCAGCATGGCCTAAGTTCTTCGTGAACCACTGGGCCGCGGGGGGTGTATGTCCGATACCGGGTTGCAAAAACTGGCGTTTTTCCTGCTTGTTGCATTGATGCTTTACGTGTCGATCGCAGGAGGCGCGTGATATGGCCCAAAGATACGGCGGAAAATACAGCCCCGATGGCGCGCAAGGCGGAACGCCGCCTGTGGACCGGGGCAGTTATCAGGGTGCGCAGCGCACCAAGGCCGGAGGGCGGGTGAACCTGCTGTTTCTGGCGCCCTTGCCCTTGATCGTAAAAGCGTTCACGTCTGAGCCCGTGGACATGGCGATGTATCTTGCCGCGCTTGGCCTTCTCATTTTGGCCGCGTGGCTGACGCGTGAGGGAATCTTGGCGCAGGAGGCCTACGAGGCGCGCAAGGTGGCGCGCCGACCTGCCCTGCCGCGTAAGATCGTGGGATCTTTGGCCACTGGCCTTGGCTTGGGGATCGCAGGGTTTGCCGGGTTTGGCCTGTTGGAGGCGGTGATTTTTGCCGTGCTGGGCGCTGTCATTCATTCCTTTGCCTTTGGGTTGGACCCCTTGCAGGACAAGGGAGCCGAGGGCGTGGACCTGTTCCAGACCGACCGCGTGGCGCGCGCCGTGGACGAGGCGGAAAAACATCTTTCGGCGATGTCCGATGCCATCAAGCGCGCGGGCGACCGGCAGCTTGAGGGCCGGATCGAGCGTTTCAAGAGCACCGCGCGCGATCTGTTCCGCACGGTCGAGGAAGACCCCCGAGACCTGACGGCAGCGCGAAAGTATCTTTCGGTCTATTTGCTGGGGGCCAAGGACGCGACGGTGAAATTCGCCGATATCTATAGCCGCAACCGCGATAGCGCGGCGCGGCAGGATTACGTGACGCTTCTGGATGATCTGGAAGGCAACTTCGCTGCCCGGACCGAGAAACTTTTGCTGGACGACCGCAGCGATTTGACCATTGAAATTGACGTGCTGCGCGACCGTTTGCAGCGCGAGGGCATCCGCCCGAACGGTAACAACGAGTAAGGGGACAGCCATGTCAGAGAATACCCGTCAGAAAGCCGAGGCCGCACTGGCCGAGGTGGAGGAAGTCAGCCGCGCAATCCTGCCTGAACCGGCGGATGCCAATGCAATTGTTCCGCTGGAAAAGGCCGATGCCCCGGTCGGGTCGGAAATCCGCAAACGGATGGACGAGATCGACATGGCCGACACCAATTCGATCGTCTCCTTCGGGTCTGCCGCGCAGGCCGAGTTGCAGGAAATCTCGCAAAGCATGCTGCAAGGTGTGCGCAACAAGGATGTGGGCCCGGCAGGCGACAGCTTGCGCGGGATCGTGACG
Organism: Roseovarius bejariae; assembly: GCF_009669325.1. Classification (NCBI taxonomy): domain Bacteria; kingdom Pseudomonadati; phylum Pseudomonadota; class Alphaproteobacteria; order Rhodobacterales; family Roseobacteraceae; genus Roseovarius; species Roseovarius bejariae. The sequence goes on along the minus strand of NZ_SZWE01000002.1, from coordinate 46,297 downwards.
ACGATCCGGGGGTTTTCGGTCTCGGAACTGGACGTACGCCGCGAGCGGTCGTGGTGGGAAAAACTGTTGGGCAAGGCCGCGCCCTTTGCCAAGTTCACCGCCCGCTACGAAAGCGTTCAGGGGCAGATCGACAAGATCACCGACGATCTGCTGCATCATGAGCATACCCTGCTCAAGGACATAAAATCGCTCGACCTGCTGTATGAAAAGACGCTGCAGTTCTACGACGAACTGGCGCTTTACATCTCGGCAGGTGAAGAGAAGCTGAAGGAACTGGATGAAAAGGTCATCCCGGCCAAGGAAGACGAGGTTCAGGCAGCGCCGGAAAACGATCAGGTGCTCAAGGCGCAGGAATTGCGCGACCTGCGCGCCGCACGCGATGACCTGGAACGCCGGGTACATGACCTGAAGTTGACCCGCCAGGTGACCATGCAATCCCTGCCCTCGATCCGCCTGGTGCAGGAAAACGACAAATCGCTGGTGACCAAGATCAACTCCACGCTGGTCAACACCGTGCCGCTTTGGGAAACCCAACTGGCCCAGGCCGTCACCATTCAACGCAGCGCCGAGGCCGCCGCTGCCGTGCGTGACGCCAATGACCTGACCAATGAATTGCTGACGTCGAATGCCGAGAACCTCCGCGAAAGCAACAAGATGATCCGCGAGGAAATGGAACGCGGTGTCTTCGACATCGAGGCGGTCAAGAAGGCCAATGCGGACCTGATCGGCACCATCGAGGAAAGCCTGCAAATCGCCGACGAAGGCAAGGCCAAGCGCGCCGCAGCCGAGGAAGAGCTCAAGAAAATGGAAACCGAGTTGCGCGATACATTGGCCGCAGCCAAGGCGCGCAAGGATGGCGTAGGCGACAACGCTGGCACCGCCGTGCCAAAGGCCTGAGCGCGATGCCCAAGGCGCGCCGCATTCTGAATTCGGGTTTATCGGGGCTGGCTGCGCTGGCCCTGTCGGCCTGTATGGCGCTGCCGCCGACCACGCCTTCGACAAATCCGCAGGCCCGGCCTGCGGGATTGGCCCCTGCCCCGATGCCGTCGCCCAATCCAGAGGGGCCGTCTCGGCGCAGTCAGGCCCTCTCACGATATTATTCCGCAGTACAGGCAGATCTACTCGCCCAAGGGCTATTGCGCACGGGCGGTGGCGGGGTGGACACCCCCTATACCGACACGGATGTAATGCGCAATTTCGAGCGGATCGCCTTTTACGATGAATACGCCCGCAATGCGGGTTTCCAACGCGCCGGCGACACGCCCGGGGGCCTGCGAAAATGGACCGGACCGGTGCGCATGACCGTGGAATTCGGGGCCAATGTGCCACAAGATCAGCGCGCCGACGACAAGACAATGGTCAACGATTATGCCGCGCGCCTTGCCCGGATCACAGGCCACCCTATCAGCGCGGGCAGTTCAAACCCCAATTTCCATGTGCTATTCATGAGCGAGGACGACCGTCAGCAGGCGGTGAACCGTATTCGGCAAATCGTGCCCAACATCGGCACCAACTCTTTGGCGCTCTTTCGCAACCTGCCACGCTCGATACATTGCCTTGTTGTCGCCTTTTCGGACAGCAACAACGACTACCGCTATAGCCGGGCGATTGCGCTGATCCGCTCGGAACACCCCGATTTGATGCGCCGTTCCTGCGTGCATGAGGAACTGGCCCAGGGGCTTGGCCTGGCCAATGACAGCCCACAGGCGCGCCCCTCGATTTTCAACGACGACGACGAATTCGCGCTGCTGACCACCCATGACGAGGAATTGCTGCGCCTATTATATAACCCGGCCCTGAAACCCGGCATGACCCCGGATCAGGCCCGCCCGATCATCCGCCGCATCCTTTTGGGTGGCGGGCCGATCTGACGACATCAAGGAGACCTGAATTATGGGTATTTTCGATTTTCTGACCGGTGAATTCATCGACGTCATCCATTGGGTCGACGACACGCGCGACACCATGGTCTGGCGGTTTCAGCGCGAAGGCCATGAAATCAAGTACGGTGCCAAGCTGACCGTGCGCGAGGGGCAATCGGCGGTTTTCGTTCACGAGGGGCAACTGGCCGATGTCTTTACCCCCGGTCTCTATTTTCTTGAGACCAACAACATGCCGATCCTGACGACGCTCAACCACTGGGATCATAGTTTCAAATCGCCGTTCAAATCCGAGGTTTATTTCGTCAACACCACCCGCTTCAGCGATCTGAAGTGGGGCACGAAAAACCCCATCATGCTACGCGACCCCGAGTTCGGGCCGACCCGCATTCGCGCCTTCGGCACCTATGCGGTGAAGGTCTCCGACCCGGCCAGATTCCTGACCGAGATCGTCGGCACCGATGGCGAATTCACCATGGACGAGATCAGCTACCAGATCCGGAACATCATCGTGCAGTCGTTTTCGCGGATCATCGCCGGAAGCGGCATCCCCGTGCTGGACATGGCCGCCAATACCCGCGACCTGGGCAAGCTGGTGGCAAGCGAAATTTCCAAGGTGGTGGCCGAGTATGGCCTGACCATCCCCGAGTTCTATATCGAGAACATCTCGCTGCCCCCCGCCGTGGAAGAGGCTTTGGACAAGCGCACCTCGATGGGCTTGGCCGGGGACTTGGGCAAGTTCACGCAGTATTCCGCCGCCGAGGCCATGACATCGGCCGCAGGTACGCCGTCCGGTGGCGGCGGCATGGGCGCGGGCCTTGGCATGGGCATGGGTATGGCCATGGCACAAAACATGGCAAACCAAGGGCCGTGGGGGGCGCAACCCGCGCAATCGCCCGCCGCCCCGCCCCCCCCGCCGATGGAACATGTCTGGCATATCGCCGAGGGTGGCGAGACCAAGGGGCCGTTCTCCAAGGCTGCGCTTGGCCGGATGGCCACCGAGGGCAAGATCACCCGCGACACCTATGTCTGGACCGCCGGTCAGGACGGCTGGATGAAGGCCGAGGATGTGCAGGAACTGGCACAGCTTTTCACCATCCTGCCGCCGCCCCCGCCGGGGGCCTGAGCGCCGATTTGATGGCCGCCGCGCGGGCCCTTGGCCGGCGCGGCTTTCTTTGTTCTGACAGGTGATCGCCATGACGACCGGCACCGCGCCCGCCCCCTTGGAAGAACATCGGTTTCCCTGTGATCAATGCGGGGCGGATTACCGCTTTGCCCCGGACCGGGGCGAGTTGGTTTGCGACCATTGCGGCCACGCCGAACCCATCGCGCAATCCGGGCCTTGGGACAGCTCCATTCGGGAGCTGGATTTTCACCGTGCTCTGGCGCAGGACCTGCCCGAGCAGGAGATCGAGGAAACCCGGGTTCTGACCTGTCCAAACTGTGCCGCGCAAGTGGAGTTCGACTCCAGTGTTCACGCCGCCGAATGCCCGTTTTGTGCAACACCCGTCGTCACCGACACGGGTACGCATCGCCATATCAAACCGCGCGGTTTGCTGCCCTTCGCGCTGGACGAGGAAACCGCCCGCGACGCGATGAACCACTGGCTGGGCGGGCTTTGGTTCGCGCCCAATGGATTGCAGGCCTATGCCCGCAAAGGGCGGAAAATGCAGGGGATATATGTCCCCTACTGGACATTCGATGCCGATACCGCCTCGCAATACAGCGGCGAGCGGGGAACGGTCTACTACGAAACCCGCACCGTGATGCGTGATGGCAAACGCGAACAGGTTCGCGTGCCCAAGGTCCGCTGGCGACGGGTGTCGGGGCGCGTGGCACGGTTTTTCGACGATGTGCTGGTGCTTGCCTCGCGCAGCTTGCCCAAACGCTTCACCGATGCTTTGCAGCCATGGGATTTGGCCGCGCTTGAGCCTTATAACCCCGAGTACCTCGCCGGGTTCCGCGCCGAGGGGTATACGGTTGAGTTGGAAGACGGCTTCACCGAGGCGCGCGCCCATATGGACCGGGTGATCGCCCGGGATGTGCGGTTCGACATCGGTGGCGACCGGCAGCGCATCCATGACATCCAGACCCGCGTCAGCGATGTGACTTTCAAGCATGTTCTGCTTCCCGTCTGGCTGGCGGCCTACAAGTATCGCGGGGAAACCTATCGTTTCGTCGTCAATGGTCGCACCGGACGCGTGCAGGGAGAGCGGCCATGGTCTGCTTGGAAGATCGGTTTTGCCGTCATCATCGGCCTTCTGATCGCCGGGGCCGTGGGCTATGCCATTGCCATGAATGAAGGGCAATTCTGATGGTGCGCAGCCTGAAGAATATTCAAGTGATCTCGGCCCATGCCGAGGGCGAAGTGGGCGACGTTATTACCGGCGGCGTGGCTCCGCCCCCCGGAGATACCCTGTGGGCGCAATCGCGGTTCATCGCGCAAGATGACAGCCTGCGGCGGTTCGTTTTGAATGAACCGCGCGGCGGCGTCTTTCGGCATGTCAACCTGCTGGTCCCGCCCAAGGACCCCCGCGCCGATATGGGGTTCATCATCATGGAGCCCTGCGACACCCCGCCGATGTCGGGCTCCAATTCGATCTGTGTGTCCACGGTGCTGCTGGACTCCGGGATCATCCCGATGCAGGAGCCGGTCACGCATCTGACGCTGGAGGCCCCCGGCGGGTTGGTCGAGGTGCGGGCCGATTGCGCCGACGGAAAAGCACAGCGCATTCATGTGACCAATATCCCGTCGTTCGCCGCTCAGATGGATGCCAAAATCGAGGTGCCGGGTCTGGGACAACTTACCGTCGACACCGCCTTTGGCGGTGATAGCTTCGTGGTGGTGGATGCCAAAGGCTTGGGCCTTGATCTGGTGCCGGAAAATGCCCGGAAACTCGCGCAACTTGGCACGTGCATAACCCAAGCAGCGACCGAACAGCTTGGCTTTCATCACCCCACCAACCCAGATTGGCGGCATATCTCATTCTGCCTTTTCACCCATGCCCCACGCGAGACTGACCAAGGGCTTCAGGCCCGCCACGCCGTGGCCATCCGCCCCGGCAAGATCGACCGCTCACCCACCGGCACGGCCCTTTCGGCGCGCATGGCGCTTTTGCAAGCGCGCGGGCAGATGAGCGAAGGGGACCAGTACGCCGCCACCTCGCTGATCGACTCGCGCTTCGAGGGGCGGATCAAGGCGCTGACCGACTTGCAAGGCACCCCCGCCGTAATCCCCGAAATCTCGGGCCGGGGATGGATCACCGGCATGCAGACCCATATGCTCGACCCCGACGATCCATGGCCTCACGGGTATCGCCTGTCCGATACATGGCCCAACGACAAGGACGATGAGGCATGAGCCAAGCCGACACCCTGCGCGATATCCTGACCGCGCGCTATTCCTGCCGCGCCTACACACCCGATCCGGTGCCTGCAGAGGTGATTGCCGAAGTTGTCCGCGATGCGGGGCGCGCGCCCTCGTGGTGCAATGCGCAGCCCTGGCAGGTGGTCGTCACCCAAGGCGATGAAACCGACGCCTTCCGCACGGCCCTTCTGGCCGAAGTGGAACGCGCCAAACCCGGGGCTGATATGCCATGGCCCGAAGGCTATCCGGGCGTCTACGGCGAGCGGCGGCGCACCTGTGGGTATCAGCTTTACGAGGCCGTCGGCATCGCCCGCGATGATCGCGCCGCGCGCGCCGAGCAATCCATGCAGAACTATCGCCTCTTCGGCGCGCCGCATGTGGCGATTGTCCATGCCGAGGCCGCACTTGGCCCTTATGGCGCGATGGATGCCGGCGGCTTTGTCACCGCTTTTCTGCTGGCCGCCACCGCGCGCGGGATCGGCACCATCGCGCAGGCCTCGGTCGCCGCCTACCCCGATATGATCCGCGCGCATTTCGACCTGCCGGACACGCGCAACATCCTCTGCGCCATCAGCTTTGGCTACCCCGACCCAGACCACCCCGCCAACCAATTCCGCACCGAGCGCGCGGCACTTGACGATATCCTCGACCTACGCGGTTGAGCCAAGAAAAGGAGCCCGCCCATGCGCGCGCTTTTGCAACGTGTCTCTCATGCCTCCGTTACCGTGGAGGATCAGGTCATCGGGCAGACCGGCCCCGGCCTTCTGGTGCTGGTGTGCGCCATGCAGGGCGACACGGAGGCACAGACCGACCATCTGGCCGCCAAGATCGCCAAGCTACGGGTTTTCACCGATGACGCGGGCAAGATGAACCGCTCGGTCCGTGATATCGAAGGCTCGGCGCTTGTGGTCAGTCAATTCACGCTGGCCGCCGATACATCGCGCGGCAACAGGCCCGGTTTTTCCACCGCCGCGCCGCCCGAGGAGGGTAAGCGGTTGTACGAGTATTTCGCGGCACAACTCACCGCTCAGGGGGTGCCGGTCGAAACAGGTGAATTCGGCGCTGACATGAAGGTGGACTTACGCAATGATGGGCCGGTGACCATCTGGATGGACACCGATGCAGGAAAGGCTTCAGCATGACATTGGTAAAACGGGATTGGGTGCCTGAAACCTGTGAAAACCGGGTACAAGACATCGCCAGCCAAACCGCCAAATCCGGGTCGGACGCCCTGCGCGACCGGATCGAGGATTTGACCAAGCAAAACCTGCATATTCATGAACGGGAGTGTTTCAACCTCAACCCCGCGACCAACGTGATGAACCCGCGTGCCGAGGCGCTTTTGTCGGCCGGTCTGGGCTCCCGCCCCTCGCTTGGCTACCCGGGCGATAAATACGAGATGGGCCTTGAGGCCATCGAGGAAATCGAGGTGATCGCGGCGGAGCTGTGCGCCGAGGTGTTCAACGCCAGATATGCCGAAATCCGCGTGCCCTCGGGCGCGATTGCCAATCTTTACGGCTTCATGGCCACCTGCAAGCCGGGCGACACCATCATTGCCCCGCCCGCCACGATCGGCGGGCATGTGACACACCACGAGGCCGGGTGCGCGGGGCTGTACGGGCTGCGCATTGTCCCGGCCCCGGTCCTGACCGATGGCTATACCGTGGACATAAAAGGCCTGCGCGATCTGGCGCATAAGGTGAACCCGGCGCTGATCACCATCGGCGGTAGCCTGAACCTGTTCGAGCACCCCGTGGCCGAGGCGCGCCAGGTGGCAGATGAAGTCGGCGCGAAACTGCTGTTCGATGCCGCCCACCAATGCGGGATCATCGCAGGGGGTGCTTGGCGCAACCCGCTGGACGAGGGGGCACATCTGTTGACCATGTCCACCTACAAAAGCCTTGGCGGCCCTGCGGGTGGTTTGATCGTAACCAATGAGGCCGATCTGGCGCAGGCATTGGACGCCATCGCTTTTCCCGGCATGACCGCGAATTTCGACGCCGCGAAGTCGGCGGCGCTGGCGGTGACCATGCTGGATTGGCGCGATCAAGGCGCTGCCTATGCGCGGGCAATGATCGACTTGGCACAGGCATTGGCACAGGCGCTGGATGCTCAGGGCCTGCCGGTCTTTGCCAAGGAACAGGGCTATACCCAGTCACATCAATTCGCATTGGAGGCCGCGCGCTTTGGCGGCGGGCAAGCCGCGTCGAAAACCCTGCGCAAGGCGGGCTTTCTGGCCTGTGGTATTGGACTACCGGTTGATCCGGTCGAAGGCGACATGAACGGCCTGCGCATCGGCACGCCGGAACTGGTGCGGTGGGGCATGGGCGTGGAGCATGCCGAGCGGCTGGCCAACCTGATTGCCATGGCACTGACCTCGAACGCGCCCGAAGCCTTGGCCCAGGAAGTGGCAGAATTTCGCGCCGAATTCACGGCCCTGCAGTACGTCACCTAAGAAGCCGAAATCTTTTTAAGAAATCGGCGCAGGCCGCAGATCGCTCACGTCCCGTAATAGTCGCGGAACCAAGCGACAAAGTGCTTGATCCCCTCGCGCACGTCGGTTTGGGGGCGATAGCCCGTCAACTCCTGCAAAAGCGTGGCATCGGCCCAAGTGGCCGGCACATCGCCCTTTTGCATCTCCATCATGTTGCGGGTGGCCGTCATGCCGAGCGCCTCTTCGATCGCCTCAACGAAATCCAGAAGACGCACGGTTTGCGAGTTGCCGATATTCACCACCCGGTAGGGCGCCACCGGAGACAGGCTGTCGTGTTCGGAAATCGCATCGGGGCTTTCGGGGCGCTCGGGGACTGCATCAATCAGCAGGCGAATACCGCGCACCAGATCGCTGATATAGGTGAAATCGCGGTACATCTCACCGTGGTTATAAACGTCGATGGGCCGCCCATCGAGGATCGCATCAACGAATTTGTAAAGCGCCATGTCGGGCCGCCCCCACGGGCCATAGACCGTGAAAAAGCGGAACATGGTGGTGGGAATGTTCCACAGATGCGCATAGGAATGGCCCATCGCCTCGCCCGCCTTCTTGGTGGCGGCATAGATGGTCATTTGTGTGTCGGCTTTTTGCGTCTCGCGGTACGGCATATCGGTTTCCGCGCCATAGACCGAACTGGTCGAGGCCATGAGCAGATGCTTGACCTCGTGGCGGCGGGCCACCTCCATCACGTTGAAGGTGCCCACGACATTGGAGTCAATATAGGCACGTGGATTTTCGAGGCTGTAACGTACCCCCGCTTGCGCGGCCAGATGCACGATCACCTCGGGGCGGAACTCATCGGTGATGCGGTCAATGGTCTCCTCGTCCTCCAACATGGCCTCGACCCCGACAAACCCGGGATTCTGCGACAGCATCTGGTGGCGACGTTGCTTGAGGCGCACGTCGTAATAGTCGGTCATACCGTCAAGACCCAGAACAGCATGCCCCTCATGCAGCAACAGATCGGCCAGATGATAGCCGATGAACCCCGCCGTGCCGGTGATGAAAACCCGTGTCATGCCGCCCTGCCCCCATGATTTTGCCGGATATCTTCCTGAGATCCCTATCCTTTCACAAGCAAGATCACCTCGCGCAAGTCAACGGATTTTTGGCCACGGCATTTTCCGACTAAATTAGTCAAATACCCCTTGACCCACATTCCACAACTGGTATCTGACAAAATTAGTAAACATTCAAACTTGGAGGATCGCATGTCATCCCTTCGTAATGCCTCGCTCCTTGCCCTGACCGCCAGCATCGCAGTTGGCGCCGCAGTTCAGGCCAAGGCGGACGAACTCAACCTCTACTCCTCGCGCCACTATGACACCGATGAGCGGCTCTATAGCGACTTCGAAGAGATGACCGGGATCACCATCAACCGTATCGAAGGCAAGGCCGACGAGCTGATTGCGCGAATGAAGGCCGAAGGGGATAATTCCCCCGCAGACGTGTTGCTGACGGTAGATACCTCCCGCCTGGAACGCGCCAAGAACGAAGGTGTCCTGCAATCGGTGGACAGTGACACGCTCGAAGCCCGCATTCCCGGCTACCTTCAGGATGCCGACAACCAATGGTTCGGGTTTTCGCAACGCGCGCGCATCATCTTCTACGACAAAACCGATGTTCCCAACCCGCCGACATCTTATATCGAACTGGCCGATCCTGCGTACGAAGGCATGGTATGCCACCGATCCTCGACCAACGTCTATTCGCTCACGCTCCTGTCGTCAGTCATCGAAAACCACGGTGAAGAAGCCGCGAAAGAATGGGCTGCTGGCGTGGTCGACAACTTTGCACGCGAGCCGCAAGGTGGCGACACCGACCAACTACGAGGACTCGTATCAGGCGAATGCGACGTGTCGGTTGGCAATACCTATTACTTCGCCCGCGCCCTGCGCACCGATGTCAGCGGCCTGCCAGCAGATGCCATGGAAAACATCGGCTGGGTCTTCCCGGCGCAGGATGCCGAAGGCGCGCATATGAACCTGTCGGGGGGCGGCGTAGCGGCCCATGCTCCGAACCGTGACAACGCAGTGAAATTCCTCGAATACCTCGCGTCGGATCAGGCGCAGAAGTACTTCTCGGCCGGGAACGACGAATACCCTGCCGTGCCCGGCGTGGGCCTCAGCGACTCGGTTGCGCAACTGGGCATCTTCAAGCCCGACGACGTGGACCTGAGCAAGGTGGCCAAAAACGTGCCCACCGCCCAGAAAATCTTTAACGAAGTGGGCTGGAAGTAATCCCTTCCGTCACCTCACGACAAACGGGCGCGAACTGTCTCGCGCCCGATTTTTCATGTCTCGTTGACGGCCCGCCCTCTCGGGAAATGACAGGTCACAAGGCACAGGCCGCGCGCACCTGGGCCACGCGTTCCGCGTTGTCCCGCGCAAGGCTCCCGTCGGCGTTCCACAGTGAATTCTCGAAACCGACCCGCAGTTTTCCGCCCCGGCGGTTCGCTTCGCAAAGGCAAGCGGTTTCCCCCTGCCCGAAAGCACAGACCGCCCAGTCGGGCATCAGGCCCATGTTGTCCATGCGCATAAGGAACGGCAACAAATCGTCGGGGTTACTGTCCTGATCCTTGCTGTAGCGACCCAGAACGAAAATCATCTGGAGGCCCGGAGAACGGAGCAACTCATCGGGCAACAAGCGCGCCAGCAAATCGAAATCCGCAGCATCGTAAAGTATATGCTGCACGGCGACACCCCGCGCGTGGCACTCCTGATAAAACCCCATGACCACCGAATCCTCGGTATCCTGCACCATCTCGCGCAGCGCGATGGACACCAACCCCGCCCCCGCCTCCAATGCGACTGCGCGTTGATGCGGCGCTGCATAACGGCCAGCGGCCTCAGTGGTGATCTGAAGCGCCATCTCCGGCACGACCGTGTTCAACTCGCAAAGCGCCTCGCGGTAGGCGCCTGAATCCAGCAGGTGACACCCCTCGGAATCCCGCAGATGCAGGTGCAGCCCATCCGCCCCCGCCACCGAGCAGGCCTTTGCCGTCTCGACGATTTCGGGCAAGGTCATTGGCAGCGCCGGGTGATCGGCCTTGGTGCGACGCGCACCATTCGGTGCGACCATAAGATACGGTAAACCAGTCACGACAACGCCACCTCCAGGGCTGTTGAAAGTTTGCCGACAAGCTCATCAACCTGATCTTCGGTCACGATGAAGGGCGGCGCCAGCAGGATATGATCCCCTTGCCGCCCATCAATCGTTCCCCCCATGGGATAGCACATCAGGCCCGCCTCCATCGCCGCCGACTTGACCCGCTTGTGAAGCTTGAGCGACGGATCGAAAGGCGCTTTCGTTTCGCGATCCTGCACCAGCTCCACCCCTTGAAACAAGCCGCGCCCGCGAATGTCGCCCACGTTGGGGTGCTGGCCGAACTCATCGGTCAGGCGGCCCTTGAGTGTGGCACCAGCGGACAGAACACCCGGCAAAACATCCCCATCGGTCAAGCGGCCCAGAACCGCCCCGGCGGCCGCCATGGCCATCGGGTGGCCGATATAGGTGTGTCCATGCTGGAAAAAGCCCGACCCGCCAGCAATCGTGTCATGGATTTGCGCCGAACACAGCATCGCGCCAACAGGCTGATACCCGGCCCCGAGCCCCTTGGCGATGGTGGCGATATCAGGGACGACACCCTCTTGCTCGCAGGCAAACAGCGTGCCGGTGCGCCCCATCCCACACATTACCTCATCAAGGATCAACAGGATTCCATGCCGGTCGCAGATCTCGCGCACCCGCTTGAAGTATCCGGGGACGGACGGCACAGCCCCCAGCGTGGCCCCGACCACCGGCTCGGCCACGAAGGCAATCACCGTCTCGGGGCCAAGGCGCTGCAACTCGGCCTCAAGCTCATCAGCCACCCGCAGGCCATAAACCTCGGGCGTTTCGCCCTCCTCCCGCCCGCGGTATTCGTAACACGGCGAAATATGGCTGGTCTCGATCATCAAGGGCGCGAAAGGCTCGCGTCGCCATGCATTGCCCCCGGTCGACAGCGCGCCAAGCGTATTGCCATGATAGCTCTGCCGCCGCGCAATGAAACGGTGGCGCTTCGGCTCACCCCGCTCAAGAAAATACTGCCGCGCGAGCTTGAGCGCGGCCTCGACCGCCTCGGACCCGCCAGACACCGGATAGACCCGGTCCAATCCCTTGGGCGCATGGGCGGCCAGCGCATCTGCGAATGATTCGGCGGCCTCGGTGGTGAAAAACCCGGTGTGCGCGAAGGGCAGTTTTTCAAGCTGCTCACGGATCGCGGCCTTTACCGTCTCGTCGGAATGCCCAAGGCACGACACAGCCGCCCCGCCGCAGGCGTCCAGATAACGTTTTCCATTGCGATCAATGATATAGCACCCCTCGCCCTGATCCGCCCAAGGCAGGGTGGCATTGCACGAACGATGAAAAAGGGCCGACATGACGCGTTCCTCCGGCTGAATGAAATCTGCTTGGCGCAAAACGAGATTTGCATTTCATCGCCCGATGTGCAAATTATTTTGCATCGCTACAAAGAAAAGCGCGATTAATTTGCAATCAACCGACTGGGAGCTGACATGAACACGCTACTAAAACTGGCCGCCACCGCGGCGCTGGCCTTCGGTGCCACAACCGCCCACGCCGAAGACATCGTCGTGGCAACCGACACCGCCTTCGTCCCCTTTGAATTCAAGCAAGACGGCGAATACACCGGCTTTGACATCGAGATGTGGCAAGCCATCTCCGAGGAACTGGGCGTTGAATACGAATTGCGCCCGATGGACTTCTCGGGGATCATCCCCGCGCTTCAGACCGGACAGGTGGATGTCGCGCTGGCCGGGATCACGATCAAGCCCGAGCGCGAGGAAGTCATCGATTTCTCGGACGGCTATTATGACAGCGGTTTCCGCCTGATGGTCCCCGCCGACAGCGATGTCGCAAGCTGGGACGATCTGGCCGGCAAGACATTGGCAGTGAAAACCGGCACCTCCGCCTCGGACTGGGCCGAGGAAAACCTGCCCGACACCGAGTTGCGCAAGTTCCCCAACATCGACAACGCCTATCTTGAGCTGCGCACGGGCCGCGTTGATGCGGCCATGCACGATACGCCCAATGTGCTGTATTACATCGCCACCGCTGGCAACGGCGACGTGAAAGCCGTGGGCGATCAGCAGATGGCGCATCAATACGGTATCGGATTCCCCAAGGGCAGCGAGTTGGTCGCCCCGGTAAACGAGGCGCTGGCCAAGATGCGCGAAGACGGTCGCTATGACGCGATTTACTCCAAGTGGTTCGGCGACGATAGCTGAGCCACCCGGCCGGGTCGCCCCGTCCTACCGGCGACCCGGCCTCAATTCGACATTTCTGACATGCAATAACGGAGGCCTTCCATGGATACGGACTGGTCCGTCATCGTCGATTTCCTGCCCCAGCTTCTGGAGGGCGCGAAAACAACGATCTATATCACTGTGGTCGGCCTGATCGGCGGCCTTGTTCTGGGCACGCTGGCGGGGCTGATGCGCGCCTACGGCGGGCGTATCCTGAACGCCATCGCATTCGCCTATATCGAGGTGATCCGCGGCACGCCCATCGTGGTGCAGGTGATGTTCCTGTATTTCGCCCTGCCCGTTCTGGCCGATCTGCGCATCGACCCGATGAGCGCGGCGGTTCTGGCCATCGTCGTCAATGCCGGGGCCTATATCGCCGAAATCGTGCGCGGTGCCTTCCTGTCGATCGGTAAGGGCCTGACCGAGGCGGGATTGGCCATCGGCCTGCCGCATTGGAAGGTCCTGACCTATATCGTCGGCCCGCTGGCCTTTCGCCGCCTGATCCCGCCGCTGGGCAATCAGTTCATCGTCAGCCTGAAAGATACCTCGCTGTTCATCGTGATCGGCGTGGGTGAGTTGACCCGCACGGGGCAGGAAATCATGGCCTCGAACTTCCGCGCGGTCGAAATCTGGACCGCCGTGGCAATCATCTACTTGGTCATGACGGGCACCTTGAGCCTGATCCTGCGCACCATCGAAAAACGCATGAGGATCCTATGAGCATCATCGAATTCAAGAATACATCGAAGCATTTCGGCCCGCTCAAGGTTCTCGACGGGGTCGACCTGTCGATCAACGCGGGCGAGGTCGTGGTTCTGGTCGGCCCGTCCGGGTCGGGCAAATCCACGCTGCTGCGCTGCATCAACGGGTTGGAGACCATCACCGGCGGTGACCTGATCGTTGACGGGCTGAGCGTGACCGGCAGCGCCAAGCAGCTGCGCGAAATCCGGCAGGAGGCCGGCATGGTGTTCCAGCAGTTCAACCTGTTCCCGCAACTGACGGCACTGGAAAACGTGGCCTTTGGCCCCTCGAAGGTGCGCGGGCTGAGCAAGGCAAAGGCCGAGGAAACCGCGCTGGACCTGCTGGAAAAGGTCGGGCTGCGCGACAAGGCGGGGCATTACCCGTCGGAATTGTCGGGCGGTCAGCAACAACGCGTGGCGATTGCCCGCGCGCTGGCGGTCAAACCCAAGGTGATGCTGTTCGACGAACCCACCTCGGCGCTGGATCCTGAGTTGAAGCAGGAAGTCCTGAACGTCATGCGCGCGCTTGCCGAGGAAGGCATGACCATGGTCGTCGTCACCCACGAGATGGCCTTCGCCAAACAGGTGGGCACACGGCTGATCTTCATGGAGCATGGGCATATCGCCGTGGATGGCGACCCGCGCGAGGTGATCGACACGCCGCCCAACGACCGGATGAAGGACTTTTTGCAACATGTCTGACACCACTGCATCCGAATTGTCACGGGTTGCGGCACGGGGCACCCCGCACCAAATAGGCCGGACCTTGGGCGAAGCAGGCCGCGACGCGGTGCATGATATACTGCTCAAAGTCGATTATTGGCGGGCAGTGACCGACCCGACCCATGCCGACAAGGTGCAGGTCATGGCGGAAAACCTTCGAACCCTGTTTCCCGCCATCTGGGAAGAGTTGCAGGGATTGGCCGAAGGGCTGCACCTGCCGCTGGAACAGGTGGTTGCGTGGAACTGCCGGGGCGACTTGATGTCGAACGTGCCCGATGGCTGCACCACAGTGCAAATCCCTGGCGACGCCCCGATCATCGGTCACAACGAGGATGGTTTACCCGGTTTCCGAGGGCACGCCATGCTGGCCGAGATCACGCCCGATGACGGCCCGGCGTTCATGTCGTTCTGCTATCCCGGTTCGGTCCCCGGCCACACCTTCGCCACCAATGCCACCGGGCTGGTTCAGGCAGTCAACAACCTGCGCCTGCGCGATGTTGCCGCCGACCTGCCACGCATGGGGGTGGGCCGGGCGCTTCTGACCTGCGAGACATTGGATGATGCCCTGCGCTTGCTGGCGCGCCACAACACCTGCGGCGGGTTTCACATGACCCTTGCACAGGCAGGTGACCCCCGCCTGATGAGTGTCGAATTCGGCGGCGGCGACTGTTCGACCAAAGAGATTCTAACGCCATCGGTTCACGCCAACCATGCCCTGCACATGGGCAATGGCGCCAAAGGGCAAGCGATTACTGCCTCGTCCCGCGACCGGCAGGCGCGCGGCACCGAGATGTTAGCCGAGGGTGTGAGGAACCCGCTGCGTATCCTGCGCGATACCGGCGGCGCCGGCCTTCCGGTTCACAGATGCCACGCCGAGGACCCCGATCACGAGAATACCCTTGCGTCCGCTGTATTCCGCGTAGGATCATCCACCGTGGATTGGAGCGTTTATGACCAAACTTCGGAACACCCGGTTTTTGCAAGCACCTGAAACCTCGCGCGGGGGGCAGGCCACCGCCCCCCGCAACGTGCAGGAAATGCGCGACCTGATGTTGCGCATCTCGCGCGGCGAGTCTCACCTGTCGCTGGGGCCAAAGGCACAGACGGCGCTGGCCGATATCCTCGACCTTCGGGGCGATCCCGCGCTTTTGTCCATCACGGCCCTTGCCGAGAAACTGTCGGTCAATCCTTCGACTCTCACCCGTCTGGCCCGCACGCTCGGATACTCCGGCTTCGGGGCCTTTCAACAGGTCCTTCTGGATGCCTCGATGTCGGCCCCCGGGGATTTCTACACGCGGCAGGCGCAAACCGCATTGGCCGGTGAAGATGCCACCGGCATGGGCGGCATCGCGCGGTTGTGCCGGGAAAATCAGGCCAATATCGAACGTTTCATCGAAGGGTGCGACGTTGGGCAATTCCAACAGGCAACCGCCCTGATCACCTCGGCCCCGCGTGTCATGGTTCACGGCATCCGGCAATTCCATGCCTTCGCCAGCTTTCTGGTTTATGGCCTACGCATGATCCGCTCGGACGTGCATATGCTGGATTCCAGCAACCTCGGCATTGCCGAGGGTCTCGCCTCAATGGGGCCGCGAGACGTTCTGATCTCGGCCTCCTGCGCGCCCTATTCGACACAGGTTGCCGCAACGGCCCGCGCCGCCGCCGACCATGACATCAACATCGTCGCCGTCACCGACAGGGCCAGTTCCCCCCTCGCCGCAGTATCGCAGGCGGCCATCCTCGTGCCGCATGAAACCAGTTTCCTATCGAATTCCATGACGACCTTCACCCTGGCAGCCGAATGCCTGATAAACGGCTGCGCTGCGGCCTTGCCGGAAGAGGCGAAACAGGCTCTCACGGCCCGGGACGACATGATCAAGAAACTCGACATCGAAATTTCCTAGCGCACTTTGGCAGTTTGCAAAGACCACTAAAGAGTGCCCATGCCCCATTGATGATGATCATCCCTCGCCAGAAATGCACCGGACTTTCTTTTCAAAACGCCCTGTGCAACGCTGCTTCCAATTTGAATGCCATCTTTTTTGAAAGGACAGAAAGTTGCACCACATGACAAAGAAGCTGGCCATCTGGTCCTTGATGATTGGATTGCTCCCATCAACAACATTGGCCCAAGACGCCGTGTTCCGCATGTGCAACGAGCGCGACAGCGATGATATCTGCGCCTGCGCCTCCGATGCTCTGACCGAAAAGATCAGCGATGAAGATTATGCGATCTACGAGGCCATTGGAAAAGATTATCTCGAACGCATGGATGCAGGAGAATCTCGCGCCGACGCCTGGACGGAAGCCAGCCGGACAGAAGCAGAAAAGCGCGGGATCGATCGCACCGCTCTCATGGAGCGCACCAATGGAATCGGCAATATCCACCGCACAGCGATCAAGGACTGCGGCGGCTGATCCGCACAGTCGCAAAAAATTTTCGCTGCCAACGCTAGGATAGCTGGAAAATCTTCGATACCCGCCACGAAACCCATCTTGGCGGCGATGTCACCTGTGACAATCTTGGGGCTTTAGCACCATGCCACACAGGCATTAAGGATGCGCACCACCTTCAGCCCAAAACGAAAGCCACCACATTTTAGCATGTCAGATCGATTGAACGCTAACCCCGTCGCTCAAGCGACCTGGGCCATCTCGGCCCTATTGTGGATTCCTCAAGCGTGGTTTGCGGCCTCATTGATTGCTGGTTTGCTAGAACAGACTTCAACGCATGAGATCACCGCAAAGCTTGCCGTTTTCGCAATTTTGGGCGGTCTGCGTCTCGGGCTGGAGTATTTCGCTCAAACGCATCTCACCCGCGATGCGCGGCACTCTGTTGCAGGGCTGCGTCAACACCTGCTGAACCGCGAGGCCGGGCGAAGCCCCATCGATACCACCCGCCCCGATTCCGGGGCTCTCGGGGCCTTGCTGACCGAGAAACTGGATATTCTGATCCCCGCGCTGACACGATACCAACCCGCCATGATGCGGGTCCGGGTCGTTCCGCCGGTCATCCTGGGGCTGGCACTGTGGCACTCATGGGCCGTGGGGCTGGTCCTGCTGGTGGCCGGGCCTCTCATTCCGGTGTTTCAGGCCCTCGTCGGCATGGCCGCCAAACAGGCCAGCGCACGCCAGTTGGACGAGGTATCCTCGCTGAACAGCCTGCTTCTCGACCGTTTGCGCGCCCTGCCCGACCTGCGGCTTCTCGGGGCAGTCAGCCGCATGACCGACGAGTTCCACCAAAGGGCCGATGCGCTGCGTGAACAGACAATGTCGGTACTGCGCCTTGCGTTCCTGTCCTCGACGGTGCTCGAACTTTTCTCGGCCATCGGGGTGGCCATGGTTGCGGTTTACGTCGGTTTCCTTTTGTTGGGACAAATCGACTTCGGCTACTGGGCCACGCCCCTGACCCCAACCGAGGGCATCTGGCTTCTGATGCTGGCCCCCGCCTTTTTCGAGCCCCTGCGCGAACTGGCCGCGGCATGGCATGACAAGGCTGCCGCCGAGGCCGTCAACGATGAACTTGACGCGCTGGAGGCCCGCGGCCTGCTACCCTTGCCCGGTGGCGGCGCTGGCACCCCTGCCCTTCAAGGCGCTGCGCACATCCGCACCCGGTCATGCGGAATGAAGGCCGCAGACCACTGGATCGAGTTTCCCGACCTCGACATCCCCCCCGGCGCACGTGTGGCCCTGACTGGCGCCAGCGGATCGGGCAAAAGCAGTCTGTTGGCTTCTCTCGCCGCCCTCCGAATGCCCGATCAGGGCCGAATCGAGGTGGCGGGCAAAATCCTGGACCCCGATACCGCCGCCGCATGGCGCGCGCGCCTTGGATGGTTGCCACAAGACGTCCATTTCCTGAACCGCAGCCTTCTGGGCAACCTGCTATTGAACGGGCGCGAGGCAGATGTCGCAACGGTCCAAACCGCTCTGAGCAAGGCGCAGGCTGAACACGTCGTGGACCGCCTGCCACGTGGCCTGAACACCCGCCTTGGCGAAACCGGCGTCGGGGTTTCTGGCGGTGAGGCGCGACGATTGCTCATTGCGCGCCTGTGGCTGTCGCAAGCCGATGTCATCCTCGCAGATGAGCCGACCGCCGATCTGGATCGCACAACCGCCGATGCGGTCATCGACGGGCTACTGGAACTCTCCGCCTCGGGGCGGACCCTGATCATAGCGACCCATGACAACGTCCTTGCGGACCGGATGGATCAGGTCATCTCGCTTACCGGAAAGGCGGGCTGATGCGCTGGCTCTGGCAAATCTACCGATTGCTCTGGCGCGCCGACAAACGCGCGATGCGACGCGGGTTTGCCCTGTCGGTCGCGGTCCTTGTCGCCGGGGCGGCCCTGTTGGGCCTGTCCGGTTGGTTCATTACCGCCGCCGCCGCGGCGGGCCTCGCCGGTGCGGGCGCCGTTTTCGATGTCTTCCGACCCAGCGCCGGGGTGCGGTTTCTTGCGCTGGGCCGGACCGCCGCACGCTATGGCGAGCGCATCCTGACACATGACGCCACGCTACGCGCCTTGGCCAACCTGCGGGTGCGGCTTCTGGCCGGAATCGCCGCGCGACCATGGCGACAACTGTCGCGAATGCGCGGGTCGCAGGCATTGAACCGAATTGTCGCCGATGTCGACGCGCTGGACGGTGTGATGTTGCGCCTAGCACTGCCATTGCTGGCAGGGGCCGCCACCCTTGCGCTTGGCCTTGCCGTGCTCACATGGCTGACGACGCCGATCATTGCCCTGTGGGTGGTCGGCATACTGGGTCTCGGCGGCGCGGCAAGCCTGACGGTGGCGGCGATGCGGGCCCGCCGGGCGGCCCGCCGGGCCGAGGCCGCCATGCAGGCCCTGCGCACGCGAAGCATGGACATGATGCGCGCCAAGACCGATCTGGTCATGCATGGCGTGCTGGATCGCGCAAGGGCGGATTTTCACGGCGCGGCTGAGCGGATGGAAGCGGCCCGCGCCACGGTGGACCGGGCCGAACATCGCGCCGGATTGGCCCTTGGCGGCGCGGCCCTGCTCGCCGCCACCGGCGCTTTGGGTCTTGGCGCTGCCCTCGTGCAGGACGGGACCCTGACCCCGGCGCAGGCCGCCTTAGAGTTTTTCGCGGCACTGGCACTGGCCGAGGTGTTCGGCCCCCTGCGGCGGGGCGTGGCCGATCTGGGGCGCATGATGGACGCCGCCCGCCGTGTCGGACGGCAGCTTGAGCAGGCAAACGCCGCACATCGCCCCGCCCCGCCAGAGCACGCCCCCTCACCGGGCCGGTTGGCCTTGCAAAATGTCACCTTGCGGGAGGACCGCGCCATGGCGCCCGTTGTGTCGGGTGTTTCACTCACGCTCGCGCCCGGCGACATTGTCGCGCTGACCGGCCCAAGCGGCTGTGGCAAAAGCACAATCCTGCATCTTGCCGCCGGGCTTTTGGAGGCCAATGAAGGGCATGTGGCGCTTGATGGGCGCGTCATGGCAGACTGGAGCGAGGCAGATTTGCGCGCCCGTGTCGGCCTCCTGCCACAACGCAGCGCCCTGACCCGCGGCACCGTGGCCGATATCCTGCGCGTGGCCCTGCCCGACGCCAGCGAAGCGCGGATGCGCGCGGTGCTTGAGGCCGTGGCGCTGTGGCCGGTCCTCGCCCCACGCGGCGGATTGCAGGCGGAATTGAGCGAAACCGGCACCGGCCTGTCAGGCGGCGAGACACGCCGCCTCGCACTGGCCCGTGTCCTCCTTCGCCGCCCCGCACTCCTCTTGCTGGACGAACCGACAACCGGCCTCGACCACGACACAGCCCGCGCAGTCCTTGCCGGCATACGCAAGTTATGCCCTCAAAGTACCATCCTGATTGCCTCGCACAGCCCGGCCGAAACCGAATGGGCGCAGGCCTCCGGCGGATCACGCTTCCCCGTCACAACAAATCGTGATTCCAGAATGTAACTTTGACCTGAATCAAAGATTTATCTTTAATACACCTTATTGGTTTGAATGGTATCCACGCCAAAGGGGCCCCTAGGGGCTGGAGAGTAGACATTATGGAACTCGACGTTGTTGAGCTGTCTCGCCTGCAATTCGCGATGACGGCCATGTATCACTTCCTTTTCGTACCACTGACACTGGGCCTGTCCCTCCTGATCGCAATCATGGAGACTGTCTATGTCATGACGAACCGCCCCATCTGGCGGCAGATGACCAAGTTCTGGGGGTCCCTCTTCGGGATCAACTTCGTGCTTGGGGTCGCCACGGGCATCACCATGGAGTTCCAGTTCGGCATGAACTGGAGCTATTACAGCCACTACGTCGGCGACGTGTTCGGCGCTCCGCTGGCCATCGAAGGGCTGATGGCCTTCTTCCTTGAGGCGACATTTGTCGGCCTTTGGTTCTTTGGCTGGGACAAGCTGTCGAAGGTGGCACATATGGTCATCGGCTGGCTGGTTGCCATCGGGTCGAACTTCTCGGCGCTCTGGATCCTGATCGCCAACGGCTGGATGCAAAACCCGGTCGGGTCCGAATTCAACCCCATGACCATGCGCATGGAAATGACCAGCTTCTTCGACGTGATGTTCAACGAGGTGGCACAGGCCAAGTTCGTGCATACCGTCTCGGCGGGCTACGTCACCGCCTCGGTCTTCGTGCTGGGGGTTTCCGCGTGGTACCTGCTCAAGGGGCGGCATATCGAACTGGCCCGCCGGTCGATGACCGTCGCCTCAAGCTTCGGTCTGGCCGCCGCGCTTTCGGTTGTCCTGTTGGGCGATGAATCGGGCTATAGCGCCACGCATACCCAACGCATGAAGCTCGCCGCGATGGAAGGCATGTGGCACACCGAGGAGGCCCCGGCCCCCTTCACCCTTGTCGCCCTGCCCGATCAGGAGGCCCGCGAAAACCACTACGCGATCAAGATTCCCTATGCCATGGGCCTGATCGCCACCCGCTCCCTGACCCGCGAAATACCCGGCATCAACGATCTGGTGGCCGAGTCCGAAGACCGTATCCGCTCGGGCCTCATCGCCTATGACGCGCTGATGACCATCCGCGAGACCCGCGAAGAAACCGCGCAAGAGGTCCTCGACACTTTCGAAGCCCATGGCGGCAACCTTGGTTACGCCCTGCTTCTGAAACGCTATGTCGAAGACCCGCGCGAGGCCACCGAGGCACAGATCGCGCAAGCCGCGGACGATACCGTCCCCACCGTCTGGCCCCTGTTCTGGGCGTTCCGGATAATGGTGGGGCTTGGGTTCGGATTCATCGGTGTGATGACCTATTTCTTTGTCCGCTCGAACTTCGGCAGCCGCAGCTATCCCCGCTGGGCGCTCTGGGCGGCAGTAGTGATCATTCCGACCCCGTGGATCGCCGCCGAAATGGGCTGGTTCGTGGCCGAATATGGCCGCCAGCCCTGGACGGTGGACGGGGTTCTGCCCACGGCCTTGTCGGTCAGCCACTTGTCGGTCACATCGCTGCTGCTGACCTTGGCAGGCTTCATCACCTTCTACACGGTTCTCTTCGTCATCGAGATGGGCCTGATGCTGAAATACATCCGCAAGGGCCCGGTTCAGGATGTCGAGGAAACCGAGGAATGGCGCATCCGCCATGAACACCGCCTGCGCACCCATGACGGGCGCGACCCATTTGCAAACCCTGCGGAGTAATCACCATGATCCTGCATGAACTGATAGATTTCGACATCCTGCGCGTCATCTGGTGGGGGCTTCTGGGGGTGCTGCTGATCGGCTTTGCCCTGACCGACGGGTTCGATATGGGCGTCGGTGCGCTGCTGCCCTTCATCGCCA
Source organism: Roseovarius bejariae (assembly GCF_009669325.1). NCBI lineage: Bacteria > Pseudomonadati > Pseudomonadota > Alphaproteobacteria > Rhodobacterales > Roseobacteraceae > Roseovarius > Roseovarius bejariae. Next base: position 24,013 of record NZ_SZWE01000002.1, on the reverse strand, counting down.
GAACCGATGACGAGAGGCGCCTTGTCATCAACACCGTCGGCCCCGTCTGGGAAGGCAACCAGGTGTGGTTCATCCTTGGGGGCGGCGCGATTTTTGCCGCGTGGCCGCCCCTCTACGCGGTCAGCTTCTCGGGCTTCTACCTTGCGATGTTCGTGGTTCTTGCGGCGCTGATCCTGCGGCCCGTGGCCTTCAAGTATCGCTCCAAACGCGACGACCGCCGCTGGCGCAGCGGCTGGGACTGGGCGCTTTTCATCGGTGGCGCGGTGCCCGCGCTGATCTTTGGCGTCGCGGTCGGCAACGTGCTGCAAGGCGTGCCCTTCCGCCTGACCGACGATCTGTTTTCGCTCTACGAAGGATCGTTCTTTGCCCTGCTCAACCCGTTTGCCCTGCTGGCCGGTGTGGTCTCGCTGACGATGCTGATCGCCCACGGCGCGGCCTGGGTGGCGGTCAAGGCCGAAGGCCCGGTCGTGAACCGCGCCCGCCGCTTCGGCACATTCGCCGGGCTGGCCGCGATGGCGGGCTATGCACTGGCCGGTCTGTGGCTGGCCATGGGCATCGACGGCTACACCATGACCACGCAAGCCGCCGTCAACGGCCCCTCGAACCCATTGCTGACCGAGGTCGCGCGCGAAGGCTCGTGGCTTGCAGCCTATGCCACCCGCCCCTGGATCGTGATCGCCCCAGCGATGGGATTTGTCGGTATGGCGCTGGCCTACCTGTCGCTCTGGCGCGGGGGCGAGGTTTCGGCGCTGCTGTTCTCGAAACTGGGCATCACCGGCGTGATCGCCTCGGTGGGGCTCACGATGTTCCCGTTCATCCTGCCCTCGTCGATTGATCCGCGCTCGTCGCTGACGGTGTGGGACAGTTCATCGTCACACCTGACGCTCTTCGTGATGCTTGGCGTCACGGTGATCTTCATGCCCCTGATCCTTCTCTACACCGCTTGGGTCTACAAGGTGCTGTGGGGCAAGGTCACCATCGACGAGATCACCAGCAACAAGAACGCTTATTAAGGAAAGGAGCCCTCACCATGTGGTATTTCGCCTGGATTCTCGGCCTTCCGCTTGCCGCACTCTTCGCCATTCTCAACGCGATCTGGTTCGAGGTGCGCGAGGATGCGAACCTGACTGAAGAGACTGACTGATAACTGACTGTCACACCAGCCAAAGTCACTCTCGCCAAAACACCACGGGGCCGCCCTTATGAAATAGGGCGGCCCCAAGCATACAGATTATGAAAAGCACAATCAGGTAGAGGGAACCTTGAGTTTTTCAGGTTTGGCCATCCACTCTTTCCCTCTCAGCATCGCCTTCCAATAGATCGGCGGCAGCAATCTTTCCTTCAACCACCAAGCGCGGCGCGTCGGTTTGGTTCCATCCAGAAGCACACGTGGGAAGCTGGGTTTCAAGGCACCCCCATACCCGAACTCTGCCAGCACGATTTTGCCCCGCTCCACCGTCAGGGGGCATGACCCATACCCGTCATAACAGGCATCCGGCGCCCGCCCTTCGATATCGGCGACGATATTGTCGGCCACCACCGGGGCTTGCTTGCGCGCCGCCGCCGCCGTCTTGGCATTGGGCGCGTTCATGACATCCCCGAGGCTCCAGATATTGTCGAAACTCTTGTGCCGCAGGGTTTCCTGATCGACATCCACCCAGCCCGCCGCATCGGCCAGCGGTGACACCCGGATGAAATCCGGTGCGACCTGCGGGGGAACGGCATGAAGCATATCGAATTCCATCTCGACCCGCTCGGGCGTCTCATCCGGCTTTCTGACCTCGAACACAGCGGTTTTCGACGGCCCATCGACCGCGATAAGGTTATGGAAGAAATCCAGCGAGACACCGTATTTTTCGATGTAGGTTTCCAGAGCCGGAACATAATCCTTTACCCCGAACAGAACGCCGCCCGCATTGCAGAAATGGATATCCATGTGGTCCAGAACACCCGCCCGCTTCCACGCATCCGCTGACAGGTACATTGCCTTTTGTGGCGCCCCCGCGCATTTGATCGGCATCGGCGGCTGCGTGAACAGGGCCCGGCCCTCCTTCATCTCGGTCACCAATTGCCATGTGTATGGCGCAAGATCGTACCGGTAATTCGAGGTCACACCGTTCCGGCCCAATGTGTCGACCAAACCGTCAACCTTGGCCCAGTCCAGCTTGAGCCCCGGGCAAACCACCAGCCGGTCGTATTTCACCACGCGGCATCCATCCAGAATGATGGCGTTGTTCTCAGCTTCGAAGGCCGCGACCGCTGCCTTGATCCAATGCACCCCCCGGGGGATGAGGCTACCCATGGTCTTTGCCGTGTCCTCAGGGTGAAAGATACCACCGCCAACCATCGTCCAGCCGGGTTGGTAATAATGAACATCGGCAGGGTCAATCACCGCGACATCGAGGTCCGGTTTTCTTGACCTCAGGCTCGCCGCCACGGCGATGCCCGCAGCCCCGGCCCCGACAATGACAACGTCATACTTGGCGTCCCCGGTATCTGTGGGGGTCTTGCCACCGTTGGAAATCCGGCGGGCCACGCCGTTCATGTCGTAACCGGCGGCCCGTGTCGCCCCGAGTATTTCCGAGACTGGCATCGACTTGGCCGCATTGAGCGACCACAGAGTGGCCGAGCGCGTACCAGTCCGGCAATAGGCAAAAACCGGCCCCGGCAGTTCGGTCAAAGCATCGCCAAAGTCGTCCGCCGTTTCATCCGTTACCACCCCCGGTGTCACCGGCAGATAGCGGAATTCAAGACCGGCAGCACGGGCCGCCTCGGCCATTTCCTCATGCGAGGGCTGATCGGCACCTTCACCATCGGGCCGGTTGCAAATAAGCGAGCGATAGCCACGCCTTTTCAGGCTGGCCACATCTTCAAGCTGAATCTGCGGGCTGACGGCCAGTGCTTCGGTTATCTTTCTTTCGTCCACTTCAAGGTCTCCCTCATGTTCAGTATCCGGCATACCGCCGAAAAGGGGCGTCGGCGTTTCGATCACGCGACCCCCAACATCCGACAGATCGTTGCCCACCCATCATCACATTGCAAGATAAGAATATATAAACCGCATGGACAATCACATTGCCGTGCGCAGTTGCCGTTTGGGCGATCCATTGCAGGGCCCGCCCCTTTGTGGCGCGGGCCCCGTCCTTTGGTCACTTGTCAACGCGGATCGAAGTAATCCAGCGGGATCTTCAGATAAGATCGTCCGTTCTCTTCTGGCACAGGCTTGCGCCCCCCGCGTATATTGATCTGCAAGGCCGCCAGCATCAGTTTGGGCAACGGCAGGGTCGCATCGCGGGCGTCCCGGACGCTCCGGTATTCCGCTTCCGACGGGGCATCCTTGAGATGGATATTGCTGTCCTTATGCTCGGCCACGGTCGCCATGCAGGCAGCCTCGCGGCCCTTGGGTGCATAATCGTGCCCGACATAAAGGCGCGTATCCTCGGGCAGGTCCAGAATGGCCTGAATGCTGTCATACAACTCTTTCGAGCTGCCCCCCGGAAAATCCGCCCGGCTGGTTCCGCTGTCCGGCATCATGAATGTGTCGTGCACAAAGGCCGCATCGCCCGCGACATAAGTGATCGACGCCAGCGTATGACCGGGCGAAAACATCACGCGCACCGGAACGTCACCGACATAGAATTCGTCACCATCAGCAAAAAGACGATCCCACTGGCTCCCGTCTGTCGGGAAGTCGGCGGGCAGGTTGTAGATGTCTTTCCACAGTTTCTGCACCTTGACCACGTGCTCACCAATCGCCGTTGGCGCACCCAGACGCTCTTTGAGCCACGGCGCAGCCGAGAAGTGATCGGCATGTGGATGCGTGTCGAGAATCCAGACAATCTCGATCCCCGCATCCTTCACATAGGCAAGAATCTCGTCGGCACTATGGGTTTGGGTGGCCCCCGCCTGCGGGTCGTAATTCAGGACCGGGTCCACGATCGCGCCCTTCATGGTCGCGGGATCGTGGAACACATACTGCCAGCTTCCTGTTGGTTCATTCCAAAAGGGCTTCACAATTGGTGTCGTCATGTCTTTTCTCTCTCGTTTGCGAATGAGTGGACGGGGGAACAAGCCCGGCAAGTCCTGCCGGGCTCATCGACACAGCGATCAAAGCTCACGCGTGGAAAAATACCAATCCACGGTGTCATAACCTTCACCGGAACGCGCCAAGGCCGCTTCCGGCGTGGCCGGGGTTGGAACAATAACCGGATCACCGGGTTTCCAGTTCTCCGGCATGGCGCATTTGTTTTCGTCTGCGGTCTGCAAGGCAACCAGCAAGCGGTGGATTTCATCCACCGACCGACCCGCGTTCATGGGGTAATAAACCATGGCCCGCAACACGCCTTCAGGGTCGATGATGAATGTCGCGCGCACCGCGGCGGTATCCGACGCTCCGGGCTGGATCATGCCATAAGATTGCGCAACCTTCATGTTCAGGTCGGCAATGATCGGGAACCCGATCTCGACCCCGAACTTCTCCTTGATGTTCAGCATCCATGCGATGTGGCTGTAATGACTGTCGATGGAAAGTCCCAGCAACTCGGCCCCAAGTGCCGCGAAATCATCCTGACGCTTGGCAAATGCGATGAACTCGGTCGTGCAAACCGGGGTGAAGTCCGCCGGATGCGAAAACAGGATCAACCATTTGCCCTTGTAATCCTCCAACGTCTTGCGGCCATCGGTCGTCGGCGCGTCAAACGCCGGTGCAGGTTCATTCAGGCGCGGAAAGGATTGTGCAGTCTCGTCGGTCATAGCGTGGTCTCCTTGGTTATCTATCTGACCCAAAGGTACGCATTCGCGCTTCATCATTGAAATGAATGTTTTGAATTGAAGTAATAGATACTTTCTATATATCAGGTATCATGATCACACTGCGCCAACTGAGGTTTCTCGTCGCGCTCACGGAAGAGCGCCATTTTTCCCGCGCCGCCGAGTCCTGCAACGTAACTCAACCCACACTCAGCAGCGGCTTGAAGGAACTCGAAGACATGCTTGGCGTCCAACTTGCCGAGCGAACAAAGCGGTCCGTTCTCATCACGCCGATTGGCGAGGAAATCGCACAACGCGCCCGGCAACTTCTCATCGCCGCATCCGACATCGAGCAACTGGCCACCGAGCGACGCTCTCCGAACTCCGGCAATATCCGCCTTGGGGCCATTCCCACCATTGCCCCCTACCTCATGCCCAAGGCGCTGCCGCTGATCCACAAAGCATTTCCCGATTTGCGCGTTTACCTGCGCGAAGAGCTAACTGAATTGCTCCTCGACGGGCTGGCAACCGGACGCCTGGACGCAGCACTGATCGCCAAGCCCTTCGACATTGGCAATCTTGAAACACTCGACCTTTTCGAAGACGGTTATCTTTTGGCCACTCCGCGGGATTATGCCACGGCACCCATCAAAGTGATGCACGGCGCAGACCTGGAAGGATCGCGGTTGATGCTGCTCGAAAGAGGCCACTGTCTGCAACGTCACGCCCTGTCAGCCTTCCCCGATCACGACATCCGACAGGATGACAGCTTCTCGGCGACCAGTCTGCCGACACTGATTTCGATGGTCGCCGAGGGCCTCGGAATAACGCTCCTGCCACGCCTTGCGGTCGACGCCGGCATCGCCGCACAACATGATGTTGATCTTTTTCCCCTCGCCGACGCCTGCCCGCGTCAAGTGGTCCTTGCCTGGCGTCCGACCTCCGCACGTGCCAAGGTGTTCCGTCAAATCGCCGACCTGCTCATCAAAAGCCGCAAGGCGCTAGGAGGGCCAGCCGACGCTTGAACACGGTCGAGCAACCTTTGCGTGCCAAAAAAACAAATTGTGGCTTGGCCCCTCCGTACCAACTATTTCGCGTTTACGTCTATTCGCGGAAGGCCTTTGTAAAGTAATCCGTGAAGGGTTTGACCAAGTAGGCAATCGGTGTGCGGTCCGCCGTTCGGATGAAGCTTTCGACCGGCATACCGGGGATCAGGGTCACCCCTTCCGGCAGCTTGGCCTGCTCCCCCTCGCTCAGGATAATCTCGGCCCGGTAATAGCTTTGTTGAGTTGTCTCGTCCAGGAAAGCATCCGCCGAGATCAACCCCACCTGCCCGGTCAACTCCGGCGTGCGCCTCTGGTCCAGGGCCGAGAAACGCAGGGTTACATCCTGCCCGACATGAATCTTGTCGATGTGAATGGGCGGCACCTGCGCATTGATCACCAACGGGCGGTCCTGCGGCACGATGAACAGCACCGGGTCGGCCGGCCGGATGACCGAGCGCAGGGCAAAAACCTGCATCCCGTAAACCACGCCCGAGACTGGCGCGGTGATCTCCAGCCGACTCATCTGTTCGATAAGGGCCCGCCGCTCCTCGCGCAGTTCAAGCTCGCGATACTGCAAATCGCGCAGCTGGGTGATCGCGTCTTCCCTGCGTTGCGACCCGAGCTTGAGTATTTCGACATCAATCTCGGTGATACGCCCACCCGCTTGCGCCTTCTGCGCCGCCAGATCCCCCATCGTGCCGCTCAATCGGGCTTGCTCGCGTAGCAGGGACAAGACCCGCGTTGCCTGGGCCAAACCCCGATCCAGAAGCGATTGCTGATCGGCCAGTTCCATTTCGATCAATTCAAGCTGTCGCCCCAATGCCGTTCGCTGCGCGTCGAGGCCAACAATCTGATCCGCGATCTGCGCGCGGCGTTTTTCAAGTTGCTCGGTCTCACGGGCAACGGACTCTGCCCGCGCCTGCATCAGCCGCTTCTGGCCAGCCATCAAATCGGCGGCATCCGCACGATCCTGTGCCACCTCGATCAGTAAAGGATCAAAGGCAATCTCTTGCCTGCTGTCGCGCTCGGCCTCCAGCCGCCCGCGCCGCGCCATCAGTTCGAAAAGCTGGCTCTCGGTGATTGCGAGCTGCGAGGTCAATTGCGTATCGTCCAGCCGCAACAGAACCTCCCCCGCCTTGATGTGATCGCCCTCCTCGACAAGGATCGCCTCCACGACCCCGCCATCGGGGTGCTGTACCACCTGCCTGTTCTGGTCCACCTCGATCCGCCCGGAGGCGATTATCGCACCGGAAATCTCGGTCAGGGCAGCCCATGTCCCGAACCCGCCAACCAGAAGGGCAAGGCCAATCAGGCCGATGATCATCGGCCGCTTGGCCGACCATGTGTCGTCCTGCTGCTGCGGGGCGGTCATTGCACACCCCCTGCGCCAACACTCTGGTTGATTTGCTGGTGGTTCTGCACCACCTCGCGCAAGACCTGATCCTTTGGGCCGAATTTGCGCACCATGCCATGGTCCAGCATCAACAGCATATCGCATTCCTGAATGGCGGCAGGCCGGTGGGCCATGATCAGGATGGATTTTCCCTCGGCCTTCATCGCGCGAATGGCGGCATTCACCGCCACGCTGCCATCGTTATCGAGGTTCGAATTGGGCTCATCCAGAACCAACAGGACAGGGTCGCCATACATCGCCCGGGCAAGGCCCACCCGCTGGATTTGCCCGCCCGACAGGCGCCCGCCACCCGCCGTGACCCGGGTGTCATAGCCATCGGGCAATTGCAGGATCATATCATGCGCATCGGCCTTCCTGGCCGCGGCAACGATGGCCTCGGCATCCGGCTGCATCGACAGTTTGGCGATGTTCTCGGCGATGGTGCCATCGAACAACTGCACCCGCTGCGGCAAGTATCCCACATGCTCCCCCAGAACGCTGGGCGCATATAGATCAAGCGCCGCCCCATCCAACCGTATCTTTCCCGCGGCCAGCCGCCACACCCCGGTCAGCGCCCGCGCCAGCGTGGACTTACCCGCGCCCGACGGCCCGATGACGCCCACCGCTTGCCCGGGCTGCACCGTGAAGGTCACCCCTTTCAAAGCGGGTTGCTGATCGCCGGGCGGCACGACGGTGGCCTGTTGCACCTGCAACAGGGCCTTCGGTTTGGGCAGCGGTGTCCGCTCCTGTTCGGGCGGCACCATCGACAGCAATTCGGCAAGGCTGTTCCATCCGCGTATCGCGCGCTGGACAAGCGGCCATTGCCCCACGGTCTGTTCAATCGGCGCCAGCGCGCGGCCCAACAGGATCGATCCGGCGATCATCGCCCCGGGCGTCAATTCGTTGCCCAGCACCAGATAAGCCCCAAGGCCCAGCATCGCCGACTGCAAGAACAACCGAAACGTCTTGGTCGTGGTGGTGAAGGTTCCGCCCATGTCCGCCGTTTTGATCTGCTCGCGCAGGGACTGGCCCCGCGCGATCTGCCAACGATCGAAAGCGGCCTCGCGCATCCCCATGGCCTGTACCATCTCGGCCTCGGTCCGTATCTGGTCCGATATCTTCCCCGAAGCATAGCTGGCACGCCCGGATTTCATCACCGGCTCTCGCGTCACCACCTGATTGATGATCGTTATCACGATCAGGATCGCCCCACCCACCAAGGCCAGTACGCCCAGCCACGGATGGAAAATCCAGATCGCAGCAAGAAAAAACGGCGTCATCGGAATATCGAACATCGCGGTCAAAACCGGCGAGGCCATCAGGCGCTGAACCGCTTCCAGATCGGCCAGCCCTGTGGCCGTCCTCTCATCCGGCTTCAAGGCCGATTTTCGCACCACCGCATCGAACACCCGCCGGTCCAACCGTGCCTGAAACCGCGCCGCCACCCGGCCCATGATCCGCCCGCGCGCATAATCCAGAAGGCCCATCATGCCGTAAAGGAACACCACCAGAACCGAGAGCGCGATCAAGGTCTCAACCGACCGGCTGCCAAGCACACGGTCATAGACCTGCAACATGTAGATCGGCCCGGTCAGCATCAGCAGATTTACAAAGACGCTGAAAATGGCCACGAACCAATAAAGCCTGCGGCTTTCCCGCCTGGCTGCGCGCAACTCTGCACGCCCCGCCTCAAGGTGTTGACCACTCATACCAGTTCCTCGACCAACCGTATGCCCTTGCCGTTCGGATACGTCTAAAGGGGCTTTATTGCAAACTTTTCCTGTGCAAACCTTAATCGCCAAGGTTGTGCATCATTTCAATATCGGCCTTTTTAAAATGGGCATGAGCGGCATTTTGATATTTTGAAACCGTCGCGGGCTATGCTTGAGGTTGATCCATGTGTACTTATGCAAACCACGCGCAGCCTAACAACAAGGATACGAACACGCCTATTTTGATGTTGCTGCCTATCTCTCAGGCAAAGACGACATTCTCTTGCTTGAGGGCAACAAGCTGACTGCCGTGCATGGTTGGCCTGGCGCCTGAGCTCGCCCAATCCATCACCCCATGCGCGCTCGCTTTTGTCTTTACTCAGGTGAATGGCTCTTGGGTTTCGACATCACTGATCTCCTACTCATCGAAGACCAAATGATTACGTATCGCACCTTACGTCCGTGTCCGATTTTCGGGGCTTTGCCCACTCCTGCTCGGCCAGATCGAACCGGAAACGAACAACATGAGCTCAATCCCGATGAACCGCGCGCAACGCACGCACGGTGGCGGGTCCGAATACACCATCGATCCCACCCGAATAAAGACCGCGTGTTTGCAGCAACCGCTGTACATATTTGCGAGTATCGGGTGACAGACCGGAGTATTCGACCATCAACTCCTGATACGCTTTTTGCGACCCACGCTCCAAAGCGTCGAGCAGCAACGTGGCGGCCCGCGCCGGATCATAGCGAACGCCCTGGCCGTTGTTGACAAGAACGCCAAGGTTGGCCGTGCCATCCGCATGGCCGGCCTCTGAGGCGGCACGATAGAAGCCTGCGGCGCGGACCGGATCATATAGCTGGCTGTCGGGATTGATCGTCATCGAGGCGGCGAACATCATCGCCGCGACATTGCCGGCATCCGCACTGCGTTCAAACCAATAAAGGGCGCGTGCGGGGTCGGGCTGCACGCCGCTCCCGCTCTTATACATGGTCGCGACAAAGGCCATGCCCTGCGCGCTGCCCATCTCAGCGGCAATCATGGCGCTATCGAAAGCCTCTGCCGGCCGGTCCAGCTTGTGCAGCACGCTTGCGAGATTGGCATGAAACCGACGGCTGTCGGGCCAGCGGGCGATCGCGGCTTCGCAGGCCACCAGCGCCCGTGCGGCGTCAATTGCAGCATAGTCCACACCCAGCGCCGGATCCGGGCGATCCGCATCAAACGGATGGGCAGCCAGCCGGTCACAGTCCTGCACTTCGTCAGTTTGTCGCGCAGGCCCGGCGATGGCCTCGGCAGCGGGGGCCACTGGTTGCGCCGGTTGTTGCAACTGCGCTGCCGGCTCCACCGCATCGTAACATTCCCAGTCACGCACGCAGAGCGCCTCATTCTCGTGATTGGCCGGCGCGGCATGCGCGGCATCGCGCCAGTACCGGGCCTGCTCCGGATTGCTGGACTCGAGCAGCCCCGCCAGCGTATCCATCGCCGCTACCTGACCATTCTCCGCCGCCCGTGTCAGGTAATCGCGTGCTCTTGCACGATCCGCCGACACACCGGCATCTCCATCGAGATAAATCTGCCCGACCACCGATTGCGCCGGACCGTACCCATAGTCAGCCGCCTCACGCAGCCAGGAAACCATTTCATGCTCGCTGGCCGGCACACCGGTTCCGTCTTCATAAAGCAGGGCCAAAAGATACATGCCCTGAGCACTGCCATAGGCCGCGGCCTTGTGCAGCATTTCCGTGCCCATCGGAATATCCGCCGCACCGCCCTGACCAGTCAGATGCATCAGCCCGAGACGCAGATAGGCATCCGGCTCCCCATATTGTGCGGCCAGCTCTTGCCAGGCCAGCGCCACCTCATGCAACTGCGGCACCCCCATACCGAACGCATAAAGCGCGCCGAGTTCCGTCATCGCATGGCCGTGATACTGCCTCGCAGCGTCGCGCAACAAGGGTGCGGCCTGTGCGAATTCTCCCTCGGACATCAGGTTCTGCGCCGCGAGATACAGATTTTCGGCCGCAGGTGACGGGTCGATCTGTCGGAGCGGGATATCCGGCAGATGCATCGCCAAGTCCTCTGCCCCGCTTTGTGCAGCAGCCGCATCGGACTGTTCCCCTCTGTCACCCGCCTGTCCGGCCTGTGTCACCGAGCTGTCAATCCGGGCGACATAGCCGGGCTGCGGGGTTCCCGTGGGTGGTGCTTCGGGCACGGCGATGAGACGCTGCCCCTCGATCCGTTCCACCCGCCACAGGGTGCTGATCGCCGTCAGGCCCAGCCCCGGAATATCGGCCAAAAGGGTCACAGGATCGTCTGGATTGGCCGAAACGCCGGCAGGCAAGGTGATCTCGACACGGCCCCGCTCGGCCACCAACGCGACCTTGCCTTCGATCATCTCGGCTTGAGCGCTCATCGGCAGGCTCAACAGGGTCATCAGGATAAGGGGACGCAACATCTCGATCATTCTCCTGCTTCCGGAATGCAATGAAATTGAAGTGCGCGGGGACCATCCGGACCGGTCCAGCGCAGATAACACATCGCCCCACTTCGCTTCAGTGTCAGGCTTCCCAGGAGCACTGCGCGCGCCTCGGGAGACATGAGGCCCGGGGCGTCATCCGGGGGCGGGACAAACCCCAAGACACGGGCCTCCGTCAGGGCCTGCGGATCGCCCTTCAGCCGAGTGGAGGTGGCCGTCACCGGAATCTGGGTATCGGCACTGCAAGGGTCGCTCAGATCGGGATCCCAGCGTAGCCAGAGCGTGCCGAATTCAGATTGAACCTCGAGACTGCTCAGCGGCGCCGGGCCGCCCTCCGGCGGGGTAATGCGCCATGCTCCCATCCAGTCGGTCGGTGTCTCCGCAGCCGGCTCCTCCGAGGACGACGACGCGGCAAAACGCGCCTCAAGATCGGGGGCCAAAAAGCCAAAGCCCTGTGGGGTACCGCTGATAGGTGGGCAAACCAGTTCCCCGGCCGAAAGTGGCGCGGCAATCATTGAGGCTATGACCCCCGCCCAGCGCATCACAACCGCCGGCAGCGCGCTGTGAGGGTGACCATCTGGCTGCCGCGCACGTCATAGATCCGGATCGTGCAGGCGACTCCCTTACGGGTCATTTCCAGCTCGTTCAACGCGCCGAAGATCACCTGCGCCAATTGCCCGACTTCGCCCTTGGCCGCATCGGCCTGAAGTTCGGCCTCCATCTCGCGCAGGAAGCCCGGATCCGCACGTAATATACCGACACGGTCGATCTCGACCGGGAAATCAAAGAACTTCTTCCACTCACCATTGCGGTTGCTGTAAAGCCGGAACATCGGTCTGCCGTCTGCTTCCTCGACGCGGAACCGCAACACCCCGTCCGACAGGCTTTGCCGGGCCGAGGCGCTGTCAGTGCTGAAATCGCTCAATTCCCACAGGCCCCTCCAATCACCGTCGCCGGCCGCAAGCGGTGCCGGATCGGGCGGCGCGGCGGGGGCATCGGGCTCGACCGCCACGGCAGGCACGGCGACGTACAGATTGACCGTCGTGCCTTTGGGGGCGGGCTGCCCGATCCCGGGGGTGGTGTATTGCACGGTGCCGGGCTTCTCGTCACCTGTCGCCGGTTTACCGGCCGAAACCGTGCCAACTTCAAAGAACCCATCCTTGCGGATTATTTCCTTCGCCTTGCCCGGTTCCATGCCCTTCACCCCTGGCACCGGACGCATCTCGGGTTCGGCCGGGGGCGCGGGTGCGGCAAAGGCCAGTGGCTGCAACGTGGTGAACATCGGATACGGGCCGGGCCCGGGCGGGTCCGTATCATAGAAACTCCCCGGCTTCTCGCCTTCGGGGGCGGGGTTGCCGGCTGCTGCGGGTCCGGGAACAAAGCCCGCCTCGGCAAGGATGCCCTGCGCCTGTGCTTCGGTCTTGGCACCGGCGAGGCTCGGCACCTCGATCATCGGGCGCGGACCGACCACGGTCAATGAGATCGCCGCGCCCATGGCCGCGGGCCGTCCCGGCCCCGGCACGGCGGTATGGACAATACCGGGTTTCAGCTCCAACCGGTTGGCGGGAATCCGTTTGCCCACGACCCCGCTTAGCCCGGCCTCGGACAACGCAGTGAGCGCCTTGGCTTCGGTGAGGCCAAGGATCGGGGGCACGGTGACCAGTTCCGGCCCGGCCTCGGCCTTCGGCTGTGCACCGGTCACGGTCAGGGTGACCCCGGTCCAAACCCGGACCGGCTCCCCGGGCGCCGGGGCACTGTCCACCACGATGCCTTCCGGTTCATCGGGTTTCGGCGGTATGCGTGTCGGTGGGCCGAGTAGGAAAAGCCGCGCCTCTTCGAGCGCCCGTACCGCCTCGGTGGCGGGCAGGCGAAGGATCTCGCGCGGGACTGCTGTCATCTGGCAATGTTCGGGGAGATTGTTTGCCATTCGGTCCAGCTCTTGCTGCAACTGCGGCTGAGCGATTTCCCCACAAGACCCGTTGGTATATCCGAGCGCGGGATGGGTGCGCATTTCCTCACGCAGGGCGGCGATGGCACGATCGCGCCCCCCGGTCTTGCAGGCATTGTGTAGGCCACGAATATGATCGAGCCGGGTCCAATAGCCGGCGGAGCGCGTACGTGCCTCTTGGGACAAGGCCGCCACAAGCGCATCGACATGCGGCAGGGCATCCCCGCCCACGCCATAGAAAGCGGGGCGGCAGGAAAGCTTGGTCCCGTTTGCAAGCGCCTGCGCCGTGGTCATCGGATCGAGATCCCGACAACTGGCCGCGGTCGGAAGTGCTTTCTGTGCCGCATCGAAGGCTGCGCGATAATCACTGCGCCGCGCCGCAAAGCTTTTCGCCTCGGAGGGCAGGTCGCGCTCGATCTGTTCCAACTCGGCATAGTCGTCTTCAAACTGCTCCAACAGCCTCATCTTGCTGCGCATAATCTTGGTCAGAATGTCGAATTCATCGTGAAACTGGTTGCGGTTGAACTCTTTCAGGCGTCCGCGAAAGGTATAGCTGTGATGCCGCAGGTTGCGTTCCGCCTGACGATAGGCATGGCCAGCTTCAACACAGGCATCATCGGTCGCCATGCGGAGGTTTTTCAGCTCCACTGACGCCGCGCCATAGTCGCAGCGCTCGCGATAATGGCCCAGCGCCAGAAAGTGTTTGTATCGCTTGGTCAGCAGCGTATCCAATATCTGCCCGCCCACATCCGAGTGGTACAGCGCCTCGAGATCGAAACTGCGCTCACCGGCCGACATCATCGTCGTCATGAAAACATCCGCATCGGCCGCGCGCAGCTGGCCCAGGCTCTTGAGAAGGCTATACCAATTGGCAACGCTGATGCCCGCATTCACGAGCGTCTTGTAATCTTCCTTTTGATAGGCGTTGATCGTGGAGTCGGCGTCGATGAAGCTGTTGAGCACGCATTGCGCCGCGTCGACCTTCAGATCGGAGATCATGGCGGCCGTGACGGTCGGATTGTCCTTCAGATTGAGGATATATTTGCTGTATTTGCGCACCTGCTCTTCGGTGCCACAATTGGCAAGCGCGGCCTTGCCGACCCTCAGTGGGTAGAACTCGGCTTCAATTGGGTAGGGTTTCGGCATGCATATGGGGTTCACGTCCCGCACGCCCTTCTCGAAAGCCTCCAGCTTTTTGTGTGGAAATTCCTCGTTGAAGGTATATCCGTTTCCAGCAACCGCCATGACTGGCAGCAGAAGCACGGCCAGCCACATCAGGATCCGGGCGATCATTGGGCACTCCCTTCGGCCAGGAACCAGCCTGCGACCCAACCCCGTATGCCGCGATAACTGATGTCACACCACACCCTTTTGCGGGCCTTCTCGCGCTCAGCGGGGCTCGCCGCCTGCCATTGTGCATAGCTCATCTGGTTGATGCAGCCGTGGTTGAGAATGCCATCACCATCATGCGGGATCGTGCCGATTTTCACGGCGCGCGCTGTCGGGGCCGCGCGGATGTTGAGCACATCGTTGGAAGCCACATCGACGACTCGGAGATAATCCGGACCATCCGCCTCAGCCCAAACCGCACCGGCCCAGACCGAGCCCGCCAGACAGAGCGCCGTGATCGCGCTAATATCCCTGAGATTTCCACTCCAAGTCACGTTCATGCTCCAAATCCGCCGCGAAAAGACTGAGACAGGTGTCGCGGTATTTCGACCCTGGGTAGACATCGACAATCCTGAACCGGATCACGCGATGGTTGTCGGGCTGGTTGCCTGGCAGGGTTATGGTGATCGGGGCGGCCGTATCCGGCAATTCGACCAGCACCGGCGCGGCAAGGTCTGTCGAAATCTCCGCCAGGCGCACACGCCCGTTGGCAAAGAACGCCTTGTCCGATTTGGCATAACCGTTGCTGATCATCACTTGCCGGAAGGCGCCGGCCCCCTGCAGGCTCAGCGTCACGGTCTCTCCTATGCCGAAGCCGGGTGCGCCCTCGCACCAGGCATTGCCCGAGCCGTCGAACAGATTGGCAGGGCCATAGCTGTTTCCCACCTGCGGCGGCAGGACCGAACTGACGCAGATCCGCATATGATCCACCAATTCCGTCGCCGGAAAATCCGCACAGGTTTCTGCCTGTGAAGTCGTCGCAAAAAGGGATGCGAGCAGTGGCATAATCAATATCGGACGCATGGCCCTGCCTCCTGTCCCGCGACATCAATCGCTTGCTGAATAGTATACGCAAGCGTCTGTTTTGACCAGAAACGTCTCGTATCCTCGCGTCTCCGCAAGCGTCGGTACTACATCACATATTTTAAAAATTGCATATATAAATCAGAATGTTATGGGAAACTCTCGCCCATTCACAAGCGAGGGTATGCGGGAATATGACGCACAATCTAACCCAAACAGCCTCCGGCAAACCCGGAACGGTTCAGAACGCAAGGCGAGGCTATTGCGTCGACACATCGGTCAGATGGTATGGCGCACGCGTCAGCGACCTGCTGGCCGCCTTTCGCTAAGGCGTAAACCTTACCCTGTCCAAGCCGCGACCTCCCCGGTCACGGCTTTTTGTCGTGGCCCCAACTATCTTCAGAATCGCGGAGGTTCCTTGTCTGCCAGACCTGAAATTGAGGGCACACTTTGCATCCTCGACACACATAGACGCCAATAACTTCTTCAACAGACAATAATCATTTCCCGTCGAAGGATACGGCTTTGGAGAAATCCCAAAAATCATGTCTGAGACGTTTCTTGCGCCTGTGGAACGAACCTATGTGCTTTACAAGGAGTCGAACCACAGCAACATCGACTCTAACCGAAACAAGCGTCAAACGGGCCGTTTAGCCCGATAGACCTCTTTTGCTTGCAAAATGGCGTTTTTGACCCCGCCAGTGGCCACTAATTGGTAGTGGCGACAACACTGTCAGAGCAGCAATAGTTATGCCAAACGCAGAACCACAGACAAGAAAAATCCAATGAAATCAATGGCCGAAATTTCGTGATCTCGAAATCGGCGGGTTTCTTTGCCAAGCAGTTCGGTGAAGTTTTGCCACGAAAATTCAGAAATAGTCTTGCCAAACAGGCATTAGGCAACAAAAAGCCGCCCGTGTGGGCGGCTTCATTCAGCAAAATTTTTGAGGACTGGGTCTACAAATCGGCACGCCTGTAGATCGCAGCGTTAAGAAGTTCCCGCCTCATAATCGGCTTTATGTCAAGTTTCCGTAGCTCCACCGCAACCGTCTTCGGGGACTTGCCCCTCTCTTTGGCCAGATCCGATAACGCGACATAGTCCGCCTGGAACCGCTTCACCTCCTCTTCCGCGAAGCGATGACGGACGGTGCCGCTCGACGCCACGGTTTCAAGTGAGGGCAGAAACGGGCGACCCGAACTGTCGACCTTCGTCCGAAGATGCGTGACGCCGGATGTGAAAATTCCGAGACGGGCGGCAACATCATGCGCGGACAAACCGATCTCGCCTTCAAGTTCCGAGATCACGGAACGGACCTCGTCCGGGGAGACCAGTACCGAGAGGAACCCAATGTCCTCAGGCAGGAGCTCAATCGATGTCAGTTTGCGATCCAGAACAAGCTGAACGATGTCCATCACCGGTCGCCGCACGATCTCGGACGCGGTGATGACATCCTTCATGCCATCGCTGGCCCGGCCAACCGGTGTCCCACCAGCCCGAAAGCGCGAGATAAACTCATCGAGGTCCTGGACGGCAACCTTGGCGAGGACACCACCGCCGCGGCCGAGATTCGGCACCAACTGAGATACGATACCCCGCTTTACCAGCATCTGCGCCTGGGTCCGATTGCAGTTCAGGTAGTCCGGGATCTTGCTGATCGGAATTGAATTGTGAATGCGTTCGGCCAACCTTTCCCCTTGGCCCGCGTCGACGGTGAACCGTTCGTCGGCGTCCACATCAGCGGGAAGAACACCGGTGAGTTTCAGCGCCCGGCGCAAGGTCGCCTGGTGAACTCCGGTCGATCGCGACAGGCTGGCCAGCGAATGACGGCGCCGCGTCTCGACAGGGGTGCCAAATAAGGTACTGCCAGGGTCAACCGGCATCGTGTCCAGGACAAATTCCCGCACGACATCCCGGATCGATCCAGGGTCCGTCTTCGATTTCTTGAATTGCAGCCACTGGTAAATTCGACCCAAGGCCGCTTGCGGGCCACCCTTGGAAATCTGGCGAAAGGACGCGCGTGAAATCTCTTCAAGTGCGTTGCGCACCCCGTCCACGCCATCACGGGCCGCCTCGTACCCGGCGCTGCCGGCCTCCGACCAATCATGGAGCGAAAGCGTATCAAGATTTGTATGCGCCCCGAACACGATGCAGGCCCCGAGCATCTCACAGGCTTTAGTCGTCTGGTCCACGTCCTGGGTATCGAGCCAGTCGGGACCGGACACGCCATTGAAACGCCGCTCGACATAAGACTGCAAGGCAGAGGTGCTTGCTGACGGCGCATCTGCCGCCAGCTTCTCCAGGACGGCATCGTCCGGCGCCACGAGGGTCATATCCTGGAACTGCTCATGAAACCCGCTGTTGCGGCGCCGATGAAGAACAATCCCGTGCCGGGGGCATGTTCTGACTGGGCTGAACATCCAGCCAATCCGGCCAACCCGCTGCCCCGAGCTGGGCCCGGCGGGATCTGCATCCTCGAGCAAGCAAGCCGGGCAGAAGGTCGTATGGGTGCGCAGCGCGAACCGCATGCCGAATTCCTCGTCACGATGCTTGAAGCGCGCCTCACCGACACGCTGCACGCCGGAGGCCCGTATGCGGGGCTCGGCGATCCCGGTAAGGTCAGCCAGCCGTCCGATGCAGTCATCAGTGGTGTCGACGACGCTTTGGCGACTGATCTGCATGAGCTTCAGGAAGTCTGGGCCGGACAAGCCGGCATGAAACGGACCGAGCCGAGAGCACCACGATACGGTGCTCTCCCCCTCGATCAGTGGAAGGACAGGCAGCATCACCATGGCTCAACCCCGCTCGATTTTCTTCTGCTGGCGTTTGGTGCGCGCCTTCTCGTATTCCTCGGCCCCTGCATCCAGGGGGATCGACATCCAATCCGGGGCCAGGAAGATATTGGAGCCAGGCTCACAGCCTTCCTGCATAGCCCAGGCCTCGGCGAAGTGATCGACGGTGAGGAAAGCTTCATCGTCGTAAATGGCGCACTCGATCGCGTTCACGATGGTCTCGATCACCCGTCCGAACCGATAGCGGCTCCCCGTCATCAGGCGTAGTGCCAAATCTTCAGGCAACCGCGCTGTGATACCGGCCTCATCGCAATAGGCGTCGATCATCCCGAAAAGGTTCTCCTGGTCTGTGCTGTGGTCGAGGTCTGTCGGCGCGATCTTGGTGAAGCGCCGCGACACCTGCGGATCGAAACTCGTAATCTCGCCCAGCCTCCGTGTCCCGCTGAGAATTGGGATCACAGCGTTCTTGCCCTGCATGAGCGTCTTGATCGTCCTCAAGGTCGTCTCGGTATCATTTGCCGACTGGGCCATCACGAGGTCCTGGGCCTCGTCCAACCACAGAACCTTGATACCCATTTGACCCAACCGTTTCCGCACGGCGCCCCAGATTTCCCAAGCCTTGGCATTCGAGGAGACCCCGGACATGCCGGTTGCCTCCAGGATCGCAAGACCAACGCTCTTGTGCGTCGCAGGACTGGGGATCTGGATCTCCAGATATCGCGGAAGGCCGGTTTCCGGGTTCATCCGCAAAGCCTCGGTCGATTGCAGCACTGTTCGGATCGCCGTGGTTTTCCCGCCACCAGCAGCTTCGATGACGGCGATGCCGCGCGTTTCCCTGTCCGCGGTAAATCGGCATGGCTCGGCAGTCGGGCGACCCTCATCATCGACCTGCAGCAGCCGGTTGAGGTGTTTTTCCACCGCATCGTCCCGCTCGTTGGGCACATGCATGTCGCGCAGGCTCTGCACCAGTTTGCCCTTGGGCATTTGAATGTTCATTGGTCGTCCTCCTTGGGTTTACGCGGAACCCATGCTGTCCGCGGGCGGGTGGCTGGTTTGACGGGAGGCAACTCCTGGCTGCTACCAGGTGCCGCTGGTCCCTGATCGGTATCTTGGTGGTTCTGGACATCCGGCGTCGCGGGCACATCATCGGAGGCCTTGCGAGGGGTCGTGGTCCTGACCGGACGGTCGGGATCGGGTTCGCGCGGGGTGATTTCTCGGCCTGCGTCTTGACCATCGTCGCGAAGTGATTGCGTCTCCGTGATGCGGAAAGTCCCGAAAAGTTCTGACTCAATCTCTTTCAGCCGCTTCTCTGAAATCGAGGTGTCCACGATTCCGAAGGCTATGGATCTATCCGTCGCAAGGTCCTCGATGTCATCGATGGCCTTGAACACGACCTCTTCTTCCCACGCCCGTCGCGATGCTGATTTCGCGCGCAGGGCACGGCGTGCTCTTAGCCAGACATGCAGGTTCAAACCCCGGAACCGGTCGTGCACCGCAGGAACCTCACGCCACGCACCATCGAGGTACACCTCGATCGCGCCGAGATCCGTCTGGTCCCAGCTGACATCCACTTGTTTGGACCCTGGCTGCATATAGAACAGGGCGAGGTCTTCGCTGTGGTACCGAATACCCATCACCGTGATGCCCTCGCGCGTCACGGTGCGCTTGACCTGGTTGCCGAAGGCGAGGCGTTTCGAGCGGGCATCCGGCAGAGCACGAAGGGGGTAGTTGCCGCTTTCCATGTCCGCGTCCCACTGTTCGAGCGGTGTACGCCCACCCAAACCCTCGTGCGGCGTATTGTGGTAAATGTCGACGATCCAGCGTACCAAGGCGAAGGCCACATCCTCTGCATCAAGGCACGCCCGATCCTCGGCCGGATAGTCGCCACGCTCGCGAGGGTTCGAAAAGGTGCGACCGACAAGGCGCGGCATCAGGCCGAGGGCGGCCGTATGGAACAGACGCTCGATGGCCCCACGCATGCCGGGAATTCCACCGATCGTTCGAAGAAACACCATCTGCAGATCAAGGCAGGCGTTTTGGAAAATACGCGACTTGAAACCTGGGCCGTTATCGGTGGCGAGGACTTCCGGAACAACGGCGTGTGACCACGCACAGCATGCTCTGACACTGTCAGACCATTGGCCCTTGTCACTGACAACCATACGAAGGCATTCGCGCGCCGCGCTGCCCGATGGATTGCGGGTCAGCTTCATTCCGAGGCAGATCCTGGTGCGGCAATCTATGGCGGCGACAAGCCACCATCGGGCCTTTTCGCCATCAAGGCCAAGAGCCTTCAAATGCTCTTCGCCGAAGACCGTTTCGAGTTTCGCAGACCGAATGATGGAGAGCAGATCGATGCACCACTCATCCATCTCGACGCGCTCGCCGGGTCGTGAGACTTCGAGCCCCTTGCCTACGGGCCGGAGCTTTTTCATCGCTTCTTCGCGCCCGAAACGCGCGATAAGAACCGTCAAGCGGTCGAGTTTTTTGATCGTCCGACGCACCGCATCACGGCCCGGTACCCTAAGGGGCGAAAGCCCCTCTTGGTCACGACGCTCGTTTTCAGCCTGGAACCCGCGTTTAACGTCGGCAACCGTTGCCTTGATCGACTTCCGCTCTGGCGTGAGGTAGCTGCCGTTGACGATGTCCGTCAGCAGCGCCTGTTCCTCGGGCCGAAACGGGCTTGTCCTGTTCCCGGATTTCGAAAGATCGTCGGCCAGTGCCGCCACGCCTTCGTTCTTGTAGCGAGCGAAAAGCTTTCGCAGGTAATCGGCGCTGAAAAGGCCGACTCTCCGTGTTATGCCGCCACCGCGATTCTGACGGACGCCTTTGCGTATGCGATCTGGCAATCCGTCATTGGCAATTTCGTTTGCAATGAGGTCACGTTCAGTCGCCTGTGCTTTGAAGTACTCCTCGGCGCGTTTTTCGATATCGGAACGCGCTGCCTCGATGCTCTCCTTATTCGGCCTGAGAATACCTTCAGCCTCCATATCTTCGATGGCCTTGATCTGGGCGAGTTTTGCATCGAAGCGCACCCTCGCTTTCCCGACGAGGTTTGATGGCTGGAAATCAAAGGCTGCGACCGCCGACGCCGGCTTGAGGTCATCCGGAAGGTAGTAGCCAACCTCGTGCTTGATGTCGCCGGACGCGCTCAAGCGGGCCAGTGCGCCCATCGGGAAGACCTCTGTCATCCCGGCGCCGCTTGCGGGTATCAGCTCGGCGTTGTCGCCAGACATGCCGAGGAAACGGTAGGGCTTACCATGAATGAGAAGCCGATCATGAACATCCAAGCGAAAGCCGCTCTTCACCGGCGTGGCGTCGCCAAGGTCTTGCGTGTTGGGGAGAATGGTCATTGACGCTCTCCTTTCCATTCAACAAGGGTTTCATGGGTGACTTTTTCGGAATGCAGGGGTGCGAGCTCTCCTGCTGAAACAAGTCGCAAAAGGGCCCGATAGCCGCGTGCCGCGAGGCCGACCTGTTGCGTGAGTTGGTTCAGCGGCACCGCACCGCGCAGGCCACTTGCCACGGCGCGTGCCGCCTGCTCAGCCTCCGGATCCGTATCGCGCAAGGCCGAGTTGATGTTCGCGTTATGAAGGACGACCCGATCGATATCGGCCTCGGTTAAGAGACGCACCGACTTGGCAAACCCCTTCTCTTGAACCCACCAGGCGATGGTCCGCATGTCTTCGACATGGCGACCAGATTTGAGGCGTGCTTCAGGCTTGACCGTGTAGGCAATGCGCTCTCCAGAAGCCTTCGTGACAACCATGTCGAAAAAGTGCCGTTTCTCGTCTTGCCGGCCGAAGGTGAACAGCACCTGCTCCTGGATGTCGGTAACATCGGACCGAGCGCCTTGGATTTTCTGGTGACAGAGCTCGGTGTAGGACTCCGCTTGGCTGCGGGTGCCTGAATGCTCACCAAGAACGGTAAAAGCGGTGCAGTGCGCGGTTGACGCATTCGCGATATCGCGGTCCCCACGGGATTGCGCAGGCAATACGCGACCCTCCGAATAATTCGGCATTTCGTTTTCCTTTCACGTAGGAAGACCACCCGCCAGACTTCAGTCCGACGCTGCCCGAAGGCGGCGGTCTATTTTTGGGAGTTTCTGAAAACGACCACTTGGGTTTCCCTTAGCGGTCGCTCGACCCTTTTGGATCTATCGATCCGCATGGGCGGATTTGGATTTAGATATAAACAGCCACTTTTCGTGTCCTCTTCAATCGCGTGTCGGACGCCCCACTTCCCAGTCTTTCAGGCTCGACAGATCGAACATTAGCCCTTTGCACACAGCCCGAAATCCAAGGGTCAATTTTTTCCTAAAGTTCGCTGTCGACTGTCTCATGTGGCCTTCAAGGTACGCACTGTTCCCTGCCAAACAACCGCGATTTTCGCCCGAAATTTATTTCTGAAAATCGCTTCGTCGCGCGAAAAAATGGGCAACGTGGACTCTCTGAAAAATGGTAACCTACTGTTATTTATGTATATATTCTTGATAAGCGCTACAGACGCTCGTCATCTGCGGTCTCACACCCAGAGACAAGCGCCAAATCTTGGGTCAAACGGCGTGATATTCACTGATTTAGGTGTTGCAAAAATACCAGCGCCGGGGCGCCCTCAAAAAGCTTTTTGGAGCCCTGCGCTTACGTTGAAGGCATTTTAATGGATTCGAAAATGCATTGGGGGCATTGTGCCGAGCTGGCGAAGGTAGTGCCCCTACGGTTGGTGAAAGAGGCCGCGAACGAAGCCTTTCGGCGTAGCGCAGTGCGCGGCCGAGTCTGGCGGCAACCGTGTTTCTTCTTAGTCTGAGGTTGTTCAAAGACCGATAATAACGAAAGAGAGCAGGATTCCGAGACCATGATCAATCTTCGACGCGACGACCGTCAACTTGTACTGAGGAGATCACCATGACGATCGCCAAGATTACCGACCGGAAGAGCTACGATGCCGCTATGGCGCGGATCGAGGAACTCTGGGGCGCACCTCAGGGGACCGACATGGGCGCCGAGCTTGATCAGCTGGTTGATACTGTCGAGGCCTATGAGAGCGCCATGGTGGGTCCGCTCTGCTCGGATCCCATTGAGCTTCTCAAGGCACATATGCAGGCGCACGGCCTGACCCAGACCGATCTCGCCACGGTGCTTGGCTCCAAGTCACGCGCCTCGGAAATCATGAACCGCAAGCGGCAGCTGAGCAAGGAGCACATCCACAAGATTCACCAGGCCTGGCGCATACCAGCCGATCTTCTCGTGGTGCCAAACGAGCTTTCGGGGTCGGCCTGAGTCTATCTTTTGACGGAAATTTTGAAGTTTCTCCGGGCTCTGATGTGGCTGTCGTGCAATTGTTTCCGTCGACACCTCCAGTGAATTTATTGACGTAGTGCCATTTGCCTATCTACGGTCAAAACAACCTTTAGGAGATAAAAATGACTGATTTACCTGATTTTTTGAAGCAAGGGGAACCTGCGCGCCTCTTCCCGGTCCTGGCCGACACCAGTCGCGAGAAAAGGATGGCATCCATTTTTCTCTCGCTTCTCCCCCAGATTCCGCCCTTGGCAACGGCGGTCTTGAGCACCGTCGGCATGAGGGTCGGAAAGAGAACCACGATCGAAGCATTCACAGAGGTTGTTCTCAAGGAAGGAAGTGACACGAACGATCGTCCTGATGGTCTCCTGATCGTCTCCACTGGAAAAACAACCTGGAGTGCAT